>CAKUCX010000060.1 GCA_934643865.1 uncultured Kiritimatiellota bacterium | reverse complement strand
AAGATGTACAGTCCCGTTCGAAGCGCGGGCGGCGGGCGACACAACCCGCCCCCACGCCCATCAAAAAAGGATCGGGGCTCCCTTCTCCCGATTTCTTGGCGCCCCCCTGATTCCCCCGAAAAAATCGGGATAAGGGTGCAAGAACACCAGTCCTCCATTGGAACGCCGTCCGCGAATGTGCTAGACTATCGGCATGGCGACAGGAGGAGAGCCGGCGGGCGTTTCGCTCCGCCACGTCGAGAAGGTCTACGCCGCGGGGCAGCCGCCGGCGGTGGACGACTTCACCCTCGACGTGACGCCCGGCGAGTTCCTTGTGCTGGTGGGGCCCTCCGGCTGCGGCAAGTCGACGACGCTGCGCATGGTGGCGGGCCTCGAACTGCCCACGGGCGGCACGATCGCGATCGGGGGGCGCGACGTCACGCACCTGCCGCCGAAGGACCGCGACATCGCAATGGTCTTCCAGAACTACGCCCTCTACCCGCACATGACGGTGCGCGCGAACATGGGCTTCGCCCTGCGCCTCCGCCACGTGCCGAAGGACGAGATCGCGCGCCGCGTCGCCGCCGCCGCCGGGACGCTCGGGCTTGTCCCCTACCTCGACCGCCTGCCGAAGGCGCTCTCGGGCGGCCAGCGCCAGCGCGTGGCGCTCGGCCGCGCGCTCGTGCGCGAGCCGGCAGTCTTCCTCTTCGACGAACCCCTTTCCAACCTCGACGCGAAGATGCGCGTCGAGATGCGCGCCGAGATCGTGCGCCTCCACCACCGCCTCGGCGCGACGATGGTCTACGTCACGCACGACCAGGTGGAGGCGATGACGATGGGCGAGCGCATCGTCGTGATGAACGGCGGGCGCATCCAGCAGGCCGCCGCGCCGCTGGAGGTCTACCACCGCCCGGCGAACCGCTTCGTCGCCTCGTTCATCGGCACGCCCCCGATGAACCTCGTGCCGCCCGGCATCCTCGACCTCGGGCGCACGGTCGGCATCCGGCCGGAGGCGGTGCGCGTGGAGAAGGCCGACGACGGCGCGGGGGACGGGCTGTCCGCGACGGTCGATCTCGTCGAGCCGCTGGGCGCGGAGACGCTCGTCCACGCGGTCTTGGACCGGCGGAACGTGGCGATGACCGCGCGCGTGGCGGGCGACGCGGCGCTGCGGCACGGCGAGCGCGTGCGGCTCGTGCCGGACCTGGCGAAGGCCGTCTATTTCGAGGATTGATGGAATTGGAGCGAAGACGATGAGAGAAGACCTGGAAACATTGAAGGCGCTCGGGAAGACCGTGACGGCGACGGCGGGCTACGACCCGTCGATGCTGGACGCCTTCGCGAACCGGCATCCGGCGCGCGACTACTGGGTGACGTTCACGTGCCCGGAGTTCACGACGCTCTGCCCGAAGACGGGGCAGCCCGACTTCGCGACGCTCACGATCCGCTACATCCCCGCGAAGCGCCTCGTCGAGTCGAAGTCCCTCAAGCTCTACCTCTTCGGCTTCCGCAGCCACGGCGACTTCCACGAGGACGTCGTCAACGTCATCTACGACGACCTCGCGCGGCTCCTGAAGCCCAGGTACCTGGAGGTGTACGGCAAGTTCGCCGCGCGCGGCGGCATCTCGATCGACCCCTTCGTCAACGGCGGCACGGGCGCGAAGTACCGCGCGCTCGCGCAGAGGCGCTTCGCGGACTGGAAGGGGGTCAGGGACTGATGTACCGGGAGGGACGGCCGGTTCGGCGCACGATTCCGCTGAACCTCATCATCGACGACCGCAAGGCCCTCGTGGTCGGCGGCGGGCAGGTCGCGCGGCGCAAGACGCGGACCCTCCTGGAGGCAGGCGCGCAGGTCGAGCTCGTCTGCCCCGAGGCCGTGGAGGAGCTGCGGGCGCTCGCGGCGGAGGGGCGCATCCGCTGGACGCGGCGCGTCTTCCAGGCGGGCGACGTCGCCGGACGGCTTCTCGCCTTCGCCTGCACGGACGACAAGCACGTCAACCGCGCCGTCCTCGACGAGGCGCGCCTCGCGCGCGTGCCCTGTTGCTGCGCGGACCTGAACTGGAGCGACGGCGACTTCACGACGCCCGCGACGGCGCGCCTCGGCGACCTCGTCGTCGCCGTCTCGACGAGCGGCCAGAACTGCCGCGCGGCGCGCGACGCGAAGAAGGAGATCGTCGCGGCCCTCGGTGCGCGCCGCGACCTTGAGCTGCTCGTGCTGGGGACGAGCGACGCGCTCCTCCCCAGCCGCAAGCGCGCGCCCTACCACCTGCCCTCCGCCGAGCGCGCGGCGCTCGGCGCGCTCCTCACGCGCGTGCGGGGCGTGCGCGAGTTCTTCATCCTCAACACCTGCAACCGCGTGGAGCTCGTCGCCGTCGCCTCCCACGACCCCGGCGTCGCGGCCGTGCTGCGGCGCCTGACGGGGTTCGACCGCCTCCTCCCCGAGGAGCGCTTCGAGCTGCGCGGTTTCGAGGCGTTCAAGCACCTCACGCGCGTCGCGAGCGGGCTCGAATCGTCGCTCCTCGGCGAGTTCCACATCGTCGCCCAGCTCAAGGACGCGCTCGCGGAGGCCGAGGCGAACGGCTGGAGCGCGGGCGCGATCCGCTTCACGGGCGCGGAGGTGCTGCGCGTCTCGAAGGCCGTGCGCCATGCGGTCGACGGCATGCTGCACGTCGCGGAGATCGACCAGATCGCCGTGCGCTACCTGCGCATCCACGGCGGGCTCGACGCGAAGACGCGCGTCCTCGTCGTCGGGACGGGCATGGTGGGGCGCGGCGCCGTGGAGGCGCTCGCGCGCACCGAGGCGCAGATCACGTGGGTCTACCACGTCCACGAGCCGCAGGCCGCGGACCTCGCGAAGGCGGTGGACGTGGTGCAGCTCGCGCGGCTCGGCGAGGCGCTGAAGGAGGCGGACGTCGTCCTCTCGGCCGTCGATGCGTCCGCGCCCGTCGTGACGCGGGAGATGTGCGCGGCGGTCGCGGACCGCAACGTCCTCTTCGTGGACCTCGGCGTGCCGCGCAACGTCGATCCGTTCTACGACGACTGGGGCCACGGCGTGAACGTCGCCGACCTCGACGACCTCAAGCTCTGGCACCGCGTCAAGACCGGGACGCTCAACGAAGTCCTCGCCCGCGCGGACGACGTCATCCGCGCCGAGTACAAGGCGATGCTCTAGGGGGCGCCGGCCTAATAGATCTTGTTCTCGCACCCCTTGGCGAGACGCACGAGATTGCCCCTGTGCTTGGCGATCACGAAGACGCCCACAAGCGTCATGACGACCTGGACGGAGCGCGACGGGCGCGCGAGCGGCGTCGGGATCCAGATCGCGACGGCGAGGAACGCCGCGGCAAGGCAGCTCCCGAGCGAAATGTAGTGGCTCAGCCACACGGCGACGACGAACAGCGCGAACGCGACGCCGACGAGCCCCGGGATGAGCGCGAGAAGCATGCCGAACGCCGTCGCGACGCCCTTCCCGCCCCTGAACTTCATGTAGGGCGTGAGCGTGTGGCCGGTGACGCAGGCGAGGCCGACGTAGACGGGGTCAAGGCCGTCGGGCCCTCCGAGACAGGCCGCGAGCGTCGGCAGCAGACCCTTCATGACGTCGCAGAAGAACGCGAGGAAGCCCCATGCGGGGCCGACCGTGCGGTAGACGTTCGTCGCGCCGATGTTCCTCGACCCGAGCGTCCGCACGTCGACGCCGCGCATTTTTCCGATGAGGAAGCCGAACGGCACGCCGCCGACCAGGTAGGCCGCCAGAATCCACAACGCCATCAGAACCTTGCCGTCCATTTTCCCGCCACCTTTCGTGTTCCGCTTCACGCCCGCGCGGCGGCGTGATCGCGGCCAATGTATTCGCAGGGCGCGCGGCGCGCGCAGAGCCCCTGCGCGAAGCGCACCCCGTACCACAGATGCGAAGCGACGACGCCGAGCCATGTCACGCCCCACAGCAGCGGGTTGAGCGCCCAGGCGCTCAGCAGCGTCACGGCGGCGTAGAGCGCCATCGGAAGCGAAAGGAGCCACAGCCCGAGCACGGCCGTCATCCAGGCCCCCTTCGTCGCCGTCCAGAGCGGGACGGAAGCCCAGGCAAGCCCCAGCAGGACCGCATAGAGCGCGAAGAGGGTCGGCACGAAGTAGGCGAGGTGGAACGAGTTCTCCGGGAAGCGCTTCGCAAAGTAGCCGCGATGGAAGCCGTAGCGCCCGAGCTGGCGCAGATGCGGGCCGAAGAGCGGGCGCCGGTGGTGGTAGACGAGCGTCCAGGGGTCGTAGACGATGCGCTTCTTCGCGTCGCAGACGATCGCCCGGCAGAGGAGCGTGTCCTCGCCCGGCCAGAAGTCGGTGCGGTAGCCGCCGACGCCGCGCAGAAGCGCCGTCCGCACGAAGAGGTTGCAGCTCGGATAGTCGTCCACGTCGCGCAGCACGCGCCCGCCCACGTAGCGGTAGCGGTAGGCGCCGCTCACGAAGACGTTCTCGTAGACGCGTCCGCCCGCCCGCGCGAGGAATCCGTCGCCGGGCGGCGTCACGCCCGGTCCGCCCACGCCGCCGATCTCGGGGTTGCCGAAGTACTTGACGGCGTTTTCAAGCCAGTGCGCCTCGGGATAGGCGTCGTCGTCGATGAAGGCGACGACGTCGCCCTTCGCGGCCGCAATGCCGACGTTGCGCTTCTCCGCCGGGCGCACCTTGCCCGTGGGGATCTGGGAGACGCCGGGAAGCGAAAGGGACGGATGGGCGTCGGCCGGGATCGCGGCGTCCGGGAGGACGATGACCTCGAAGGCGCGGTACGTCTGCTGCGCGAGGGCGGCGAGGCATTCGTCCAGCATCCAGCTTCCCGCCGGGCAGGCGATGACGACGCTCACGAACGGCGGCGCGGCCAGGGGCGGCGGCACCTCGACCTTCGCGTAGTAGTGCAGAAGGCGCAGGCGGTAGAAGACGGCGAGCGTGTCGTGCATCATCTCCCGCACGGTGCGGAGCCTCAGCGCGCCGAACTTCGTGCCGAAACGGATCTCGACGGGCGCCTCGCTGATCTTCGCCCCCCGTTCGCGCGCGATCGCCAGAAGCTCAAGGTCGAAGGCGTACGTCTTCACGAGCATCCGGTCCAGCGACTCGCCGAGCACGCGGCGGCGGAAGAGCTTCATGCCCGTCTGGGTGTCGGTGACGGGCAGGCCGATGAAAAGGCGCACGAACGCAAAGTAGACGACGCTCGCGAGGCGGCGGTGCCACGGATACTGGACGGACGAGGCGGGGTGGCGCTTCGAGCCGACGACGATGTCGCTTCCGTTCTCGACGAGCGAATCGAAGAACCCCGGCAGCATGTTCGGCGCGATGTCGAGGTCGCCGTCAAGCAGCAGCACGAAGGCGCCGCGCGAGGCGCGGAAGCCGACCTTCAGCGCGTTGCCCTTCCCCGCGTTCGCCTCAAGCAGGACGGGGCGGACGACATCGGGGCGGCGGGCTGCCACGCGCCGCAGCGCCTCGGCCGTCCCGTCCGCGCTGCCGTCGTCGACCGGCACCAGCTCGTAGGGGATCGCGCCGGCGTCAAGGCAGGCCATGACCGCGTCAAGGTTCGCCTCAATCGTCGCGGCCAAATGGTAGACGGGCAGAACGACGCTCAGAAGGTCTCCCGCGAGGGCCTTCTGCGCATGCGCCCAGACGGCGCTCTGGCCTTTTCCGTCCATGTCGTTCCAGTTTAGCACACGCGCACCTCAGGGGCAAGGCGCGCGGCGCGCACGCAGAAGCGCGATCTCGGCGCGGTAGCCGTCGAGGTCGCAGGGCGTTTCGAGGTAGAACGGCAGATCGCGCAGAAGCGGATGGTTGATGACGCGCACGAGGGCGTCGAGGCCGATCCGGCCCTTTCCGATGCCGGCGTGGCGGTCCTTGTGCGCGCCGAGGGCGTTGAGCGAGTCGTTGAGGTGGACGGCCCTGAGGCGCGAAAGCCCCACCGCGCGGTCGAACTGCGCAAGGACGCCGTCGAGGTCGCCCGCGATGTCGTAGCCGCCGTCCCATACGTGGCAGGTGTCGAGGCAGACGCCCAGCGGAAGGCGGGCGAGGGGCTCGCCGAGGAGCCGGGCCGTCGCGTCCAGGATCGCGCGCAGCTCCTCGAACGTGCGCCCGACCTCGCTGCCCTTCCCGGACATCGTCTCCAGGAGGACCGTCGTGCGGAGCGCCCCGTCCGGCGCGCGCCCCCGCACGTCCGCGAGAACGCGCGCGAGCAGGGAGGAGATGAGCGCGACGCCCTTCTCCGCGCCCTGCCCGACGTGGCTGCCGGGATGGAAGTTGTAGAGCGCGCCCGGCGTCGCCTCCAGCCGCAGCAGGTCGTCCGCCATCGTCGCCTCGGCGAAGGCGCGCACGCGCTCCTCCGCGCCGGCCGCGTTCAGCGTGTAGGGCGCGTGGGCGAGAATGGGCCCGAGGCCGTGTTCGGCGGCGAAGGCGCCGAACGCGCGCACGTCCGCGCGGTCGAGCGGGCGCGCCGCCCCGCCCCGGGGGTTGCGCGTGAAGAACTGGAAGACGTTCGCGCCGATCGACACGGCGGTCTGCCCCATCGCGAGGTAGCCGCCTGCGCTTGAAAGATGACATCCGATTCTGAACATCAGCCCACCACCAGTTCTTCTTTTGGGAAGCGGATGCGGCTCGGCGCCGCGTCCCGCCCGCCGATGAGAAAGACGACCGCCAGCGCCCCGAGGCGCCCGCAGAACATGCAGAGCATGATGACGGCGCGCCCCGCAGGGGAGAGCGACGCCGTCGTCGCGCCGCAGCTGAGGCCCGTCGTCGAGACGGCCGAGACCGTCTCGAAGAGGAGGTGCTCGAACGGCGGCGTCTCCCCGCCCCGGCTCTCGCTCACGAGCAGCGCGGCCATGCCGAGGACGACGAGGGAGGCCAGCACCGTGACGATGACGATCGCCTCGCGCACGACGGCCTCCGGCACGGTGCGCCGGAACAGGGTCACGTCGCGCCGGCCCCGGCAGATCGCGAGAATCGAGAGGACGAAGACCGCGCACGTCGTCACCTTGATGCCGCCGCCCGCGCCGCCCGGCGCCGCGCCGATGAACATGAGGACGGACGAGACGAACCGCGTGACAGGGCGCAGCTCGTGGACGGGCACGACGGAGAACCCGCACGTGCGCGGCGTCAGGGCCTGCAGGACGCCCACGCCCAGCTTCTCGGAAAGGGAATACGGCTCCAGCGCGCCGTTCCACTCCGCCGCGAAGACGCAGACAAGCGCGACAAGCGAGAGGAGGAGCGAGCCGAGGAGGACGACGCGCGTGTGGAACGAGAGGCGGCCGCGCGCGACGAGGTTGCGCCGCCAGAACTGGATCGTGCAGAGGTTGTAGAGGACGAGGAACCCGAGGCCGCCCAGCGTCAGCAGCGCGGCCAGCGTGAGGAGCGCGAGCGGGCGGGTCTGGAAGGCGGCGAGCGAGCCGGCGGGGTCGAGCGAGAAGCCCGCGTTGCAGAACGCCATGACCGCGTAGAAGTAGCAGCGGAACCAGGGCTGCCTCGGCGCCGACGCGCGGAGCGCGCACATGCCCGCCAGCTCGATCGCCGACATGGAGAGGACAACCCAGAGGACGAGCCCGCGCCAACCCCGCACGCCCTTCGCGCCATAGGCGTTCGTGATCGAGAATTCGTTCGCGAGGGAGAGCCGCCGCCCGATGAGGACGAGGAAGAACGTCCCCACCGTCATCGTCCCCAGGCAGCCCAGCTGCACGAGGACGATCAGCACGCCGTGCCCGAAGCGGGAAAGCTCGGCGCCGACGTCGATGACGGAAAGCCCCGTCACGCACACGGCGGAGCACGCCGTGAAGAGCGCATCCCCCGGCCTCGTCCACGCATGCGCGGCGGACGAGGCGGGCAGCATGAGGAGGAGGGCGCCCAGCAGGATCGCGCCGAGGTACCCCAGCACGATCAGGAGGCGGGGCTTCACTTCGCCTCCTTGCCGCGCCTCCACCGCTCGCCGGAGCACGTCTCCTTCAGCCAGACGGCCCAGATGCTGGCCTCGTAGAGGAGGCAGAGCGGCAGGGCCATCACGATCTGGCTCATCGGGTCCGGCGGCGTGAGGACCATGCCGAGGAAGAAGGCGAGCACGATCGCGAACTTGCGCCAGGCGCGCAGCGTGTCGGACGAAATGACGCCCAGCCAGCCGAGGACGAAGAGGATGAGCGGGATCTGGAAGACGAGGCCGAAGGCGAGGACGAGCTTGAGGATGAGCGGCACGTAGTCCTCCACCTGGACCTGCGTGACGGAGAGGCCGACCCACTTGTTGACGAGGTCGAAGAAGTTGACCACGTTCGGCGCGAGCTGGCCGAAGGCGAAGCTCACGCCGACGCCGAAGAGCGCCGAGCCCGCCAGGAGGAAGAAGAGGATCGCCACCTTCTCGCGCTTCGTAAGCGCGGGGAAGATGAAGCGCAGCGCGAAGTACATCACGAAGGGGAAGCTAAGCGCCGTGCCACCCCAGAGCGCGATGGACATGATCTGGCTGAAGCCGCCCGTGATGTTGAGGCTCACGATCTCGATGCGGCCCGCCTGGACGAGGGCGTCCGCCGGGGCCTTGAGCCAGCGGAGGACCGTCGGCGAGCAGCAGCCGGCGGCGATGCAGCAGACGACCCACGCGAGGCCGGCGTGGATGAGGCAGGCGCGGAGCGCGACGATATGTTCGAAAAACGGACGCGGCGGGTCGTTGTACTCGTCGGGGTTCTTCAGGAGCGGACGCACCTTCATGCCTGTTTGCCCTTGCCCTTCTTCTGCTTCTGCCCGTCCGCGGCCGTCGTCACGGTGATCGTGATCGCGTAGGGGTCGGCCTTCGGCGTCTCGGGCGCGGGCGGCGGCTCGGCGGCGGGCTCGGCGGACGCCACGGCCTCCTCGGGAGCGCCCTGATACTGCGTCTCGTCGTAGAACTCGTGCCCCGGATAGGGGTTGTCCTCGCCGTAGTAGTCGGTCTCGGCCGCCGCGCGGTCTGTGCCGTCGTCGGCGGGCGTCCCGTCCGGGGCCGGCGCGGCGGCCTCCCCGTCCTTCGGCGTCCCGCCGTCGTCGACCCGAACGGCCTCCTCGACCGTGTTGCGGATCTCCTCGTCCATGGAGAGGACCTGCCGCTTGAACTCGTCGGCCGCGCGCCGCAGCTGCGCGGTGATCTGCCCGAACTTGCGCGCGGCGGCGGGCAGGTTCTTCGGACCGACGACAATAAGAATGACACCGAGCAGAACAAGCCACTCGGTGCCTCCAACGGAATCGAAGATGAACGCGACTGTCATCTCTCCAGACCGCTTCTGGACAAGGCTACTTGTGCTGGAAGATCGCGAACTCGCCGCGGCGGTTCTTCGCCCACGCGCTCTCGTCGTGGCCAATGACGGCGGGCTTCTCCTCGCCGTAGCTCTTCGTCTGGATGCGGTTCGGCGCAATGCCGATCGTCTCAAGGTACGTGCGGATCGAGGTCGCGCGCAGGTCGCCGAGCGAGAGGTTGTACTCGTTCGAGCCGCGCTCGTCGCAGTTGCCCTCGACGATCACGACGCGATCCGGCTTGCTCTGGAGGTGCTGGGCGACGGCCTCGATCTTGGCCATCTCGCCCGAAGGAAGAGCCGAAGCGTCGAAGCCGAAGTAGACCGGGGCGAACTCGACGTCCGTGCAGCGCGCGTAGTTCGGGTCCTGGTCGAACGGCGTGTTGCCAATGGCCGCGTCGAGCGAACTTGAATCGGCGTTCGTGTCAACCGCGCCCACGTCCGTCGCGACGTCAGACCCCGTCGCCGCCTCGCTGCCGTCCGTCGCGACGTCGCTTGCGACGGCCGCGTCGCCCGTGCCGGCCCCCGTCTCGTCGTCATCGTACTTGCAGCCGGCCACCGCGAACGCAAGCATGCCGCACACCGCAATCGCCCTCATCATGGAACATTTCATTTTCGTGACTCCTTCGTGTTAAATCGCGTGAAGATTCTACTGGCTTCCAGTTCGCACAAGCATACAGGATATGAGGGCGAAAGGCAAGCCGAAACGGACGGGCGAAACGAAAAAAATGGGACTGCCCCAAGGCGTCCGCCGTCACATCTTCTGAACACCGTCCACGAAGACGGCGCAGACGTCGAACGTCTCCGGGTCGAGGAGCGCGAGGTCGGCCGTGTAGCCCTTCTCGACCTTTCCGAGGGACGAACCGAGGCCCAGTTCAATCGCCTGGTTCCAGCTTGTCACGCGGATGAGGTCCTTCAGCGCAAGCCCCGTCACCTCCACGAGGTTGCGGAGGCCCCGGTTCATCCAAAGCGTGGACCCGGCGAGGTTTCCCCCCTCGACGAGGCGCGCCTCGCCCCCCTTGAGGGCGACCTTGAGCCCGCCCATCTCGAAGGCGTAGCCGTCCGGACAATGCGAGCAGCGGAGCGAGTCCGTGATCATCTGCACGTGCGCGAGGTCGCGCTTCCAGAAGACGAGGCGCAGCATGTCGTCGCAGAGGTGGATACGGTCGCAGATGACCTCGGTGTCGAGGTCGTCCAGCAGGAACCCCGCGCCGACGATGCCGATTTCGCGGTGGTGGAGCTTCGTCATCTGGTTGCAGAAGTGCGTCAGGTGCCGCAGCCCCGCGTCGTATGCCGGCAGGAACTGCGCGAACGTCGCACCCGTATGCCCGCAGCTCGGCACGATGCCGTGGTCGCGGCACGCCGCTGCGAACGCCGTCCCGCCCTTCATCTCGGGCGCGAAGCTCACGAGCTTCACGGGGAAAATCGCGGCGATGCCCTGCACCTCCCGGATGCTCGGCCTGCGCACGAACGCGGGGTTCTGCGCGCCGCAGCACGCGGGGTTGATGAACGGCCCTTCGAGGTGAAGGCCGAGCGCCTTCGCGAAGCGCATGTCCCGCCGATAGGCCGCCACGGCCCGCGCCGCCGCCTTCAGCGTCCTGTTCGCGACGGTGAGCGTCGTCGGCAGGAAGCTCGTGCAGCCTTCGGCGAGCTTCGCGGCGGCGATGGCCGCGATGGCCTCCGGCGTCGCGTCGCAGACGTCGTGCCCGTCCGCGCCGTGCGTGTGGACGTCGATGAAGCCGGGGACGAGATACCTTCCCCGCGCGTCGACGACGGCATCGAAGCCGGCCTTGGCCACGGCCTTCGTCGTGACGGACTGGACGACGCCCGCTTCAAGGACAACGGACGCCTTTTTGAGGTCGATGCCCGGACTCACAACGTGCGCATTGCGGATCAGCGTTCTCATGACGCCGCCAGTATAGCACAAACGGGCGGACGCCGGGCGCGAGGAACGCATCAGGGCCGCGCGAGGAGTTCGAGGACGGGGCGGAGGATCTGCCCCTCCTCCGCGTACATGAGCTTGTCCAGGACGAACGGCAGGTAGACGATCAGCATCGCGACGCCGAGGGCGGACTTCACCGGCATCGAGAGGAAGAACACGTTCAGCTGCGGCGCCGTGCGGTTCACGAACCCCAGCCCGATCGTCGCGAGGAACATGAGGATGATGACGGGCGCGGCGATGACGACCGTCGTCTTGAGCATCCCGTCCACCGCCCCGAGGAGGCGCACCGGGGCGTCCGGCGCGAACGACAGGCCCGAGCCGAAGACCGGCCAGATCCCGAAGCTCGCGTAGAGCGCGCCCAGGAAGACGAAAACGGCCCCCGAGACGAAGAAGATCGTCGAGACGATCTGCGAGAAGAAGAGCCCCGTCGTCGACTCCTGCGAGCCCGAAAGCGGCGAATAGACCTCGCCCATCGTCGCCCCGCGCTGGTTGTCGATGAAGTTCCCCACGTTCTCGGCCACCCAGAACGGCACCGCCGAAAAGAACCCGATCAGGAGGCCCACCGCCACCTCCTTCACGCCGACGGCCGCGAGCGCCCCCCAGCTCGGTTCGCCCGGCGGCATCGTCGCGAGGACGTGCGGTACGGCCAGCACCGCGAAGGCGAGGATCGCCACGCGCCGCGCCGTCCCCGTGATCATCGCCTCGCCAAAGGCGGGGCAGAGCATGAATGCCGCCCCGATGCGCACGGCCGCCAGGGCGAGCGCGAGAATCAGGCGATGGTAGTCCAGATAGGCCATGCGGGAAGTATAGCACATCCCCCGGAGGGGGGGGCTAGGCCGACGGCCGGAGTTCCTGCAGGAGCGAGCCGAAGACCGTCTTCGCGTAGGTCAGCTCCAGATCCGCGCGCTGCTCGTCCGCCGTGACGTGCGGCGAGGTGCCGCGGTCGGGCGGGGTCAGCGCCGCCATGAGGCCGCCGCACGCCTCGTCCGAAAGCCCCTCGACGAGCGGCGCGAGCTGCGCGCGGCGCGAAAGGGCGAGCGTGAGCACGGCGAGCGTGAGCATGTTGCCCAGCTGCTCGGCGCCGAAGCGCGACGGGTCGAGCGCGGCGAACGCCGTGCGCACCGTCCGCCCGAAGCCCTTCATGAGGTCCCGCAGCGCGTCCGGCCCCTGCGCGGCGTCCGGAAGGGGCTGGGCGACGAGCGCGCGGGCAAGCGCAAGCGCGGCCTCAAGGCCGTCGCGCGCGAGGCGGGGGCGTTCCCGCGCCTCAAGGAGCAGGGCGTCGCGCAGGTCCGCAGGCATCGCCTCCGGGCTGCGCGCGGCCTCTTCGCGGATGAACGCGAAGACGTCGGCCCGCTCCTTGACGAACGCCTCCTTCAGCACGCGGTACTGCCGCTCGATGTCCGCGACGGTCGTCTCGTCCGTAAGGCGGCAATAGGAGATCTTCTCGATCAGCCGGTCGAGGGCGATGGGGGCGTCCGGCGCGGCGCCGGCGGCCGCTCGGACGGCGGCCGCCGCCTCGGCAAGGCACTGCTGGCGGATCGCCAGCGACGCCATGTTGACGCGCGTGCGGGAAAGGCACGCCGCCTTGGCCTCGACGAGCAGCGCGCGGCGCCCCTCTTCGGAGCACGCCATGAACGCCGCCGCCGCGTCCGCGTGTTCGGAGAAGTAGACGCCGACCATGTTGCAGGCACGCATGCGGTACTGCTCCCGCGTCTGGCCGGCGGCGGGATAGGTGCGCATGAGCGCCGCGATCTCCTCCTCGAAGAGGTCGGCGAACGGCGCGGCGTAGCGTTCCCGGACGTAGGAGTTGAGGTCGTTGTTCGCCGCGCGCAGGTCCTGCGTGCGCCTGTTGTCCTGGTAGTCCTGGATGCGCGCGGCGGGCACCTCGGGGTGGATGCGCACCTTCAGCGGCCGCTCCAGGCGCTGCCGCCCGTCCGGGAAGAAGCGAATGGACGCCAGGACGTTGTAGCGCTGCGGGCCTTCCGCCTCGCGCGAGACGACGACGCTGCCGTCCCGCTGCGCGGAAAGGCGGTAGTGGCAGTTGGCGCAGGCGTCGGAACCGAGCCCGAGCGTCTGGTTGAAGAAGCCGTCGAGTGCCTGCCCGTTCTGCGAGATGAAGAGGAAGATGTTCGCCTTCATCGATTCGCTCGCCTGCGGCCCGCAGAGCGCCTCGACCTGCGCGCGGTAGTCCTGGAGGGCCATTTCCTGGAAGGGATGGCCATCGAGGCGCGCGGCCGACGAAAGCTGCCACGCCTGCGGGCGGCGCTCGATCGAGACGCTGATCTGGCAGCGGCCGATGTCCTTCACCGACTGCTCGAAGGCCTCCGCCACGCCGAACGCGGGCTTCTGCACCCCCGCGAGGGTCGCCATCGGCGGCAGCATGTCCGCCTGGAAGGCCGCGGGGGCATCCAGCACCTTCAGTGCGTCGTCGACGCGCATGCCGTGGTCCAGCATCTGCGCCAGCGAGCAAAGGCGGCGGAACGCCGCCTGCATCTGCGCGGCGTCGTCGGCCTTGCACGCCTTCCGGAGCGCCGCAAGGACGCCCCGGTTCGCGCCGTCGTCGACGAGCGCCTTGCGCGCCGCCTCCGAAAGCGGCACGCCCTTCGCGAGCCCCTTCGGCCAGGCGGCGCCCGGATAGGCGAGCTTGAAGACGTTTTCGGGCGTGAACGCCTTGAGCGACGCGAGCCGGTCCGCGACCGCGTGGAGGCGGACGTCGACGCCCTGCGGCGGACGGGGGGCGATCAGCGCGCAGGCGCGGAGGAACGGCGCCGCCTCGCGCGGGGGCAACGCCTGGGCGAGGAGGGGGATGCGCATCGAAGCCGACGGGCCCGTCACGAAGGCCATCAGCGCGGCGAACGCCGAGCCGGGCCCCGTGAGCGCGGCGAGGGCGACGCGCGGGTTGGCTGCCTGGGCCAGCTGCATCTGCGGCAGGAGGACGCTGCGGACGACCTCCAGACTGCGCGGCGAGAGGCCGGCCGCGCCAAAGTCCGCGTCGACGCGCGCGGCGAAGTCCGCCGCCACCCGCTTCTGGGCAAGGCGCGCGTCGAGCCCCTCGAGCGCGGCGCGCACGTCGCGCAGGGCGAGCGGTTTGGCGGCAAGCGCCGCGTCCGCCTGCGGCGTCGCCTCCGAGATGCCGAGGAGCTTCGCCTCAAGCTGCCGGAAGTAGGCGTCGCCCTCGCCGCCGAGCGCGTCGCGCACCGCGCTCAGCAGTTGGCTGCGCACGTAGATGTTGTCCTGGGCCTCCTCCTGGGCGACGATCGTGCGCGCGGCGAGCGGCCGCCCGCCCGCGTAGCGCGTCGCCGACAGCGTCGTCTTCGCCTCGTCGCCGAGGTTGACCTTCGTCCGTGCGGAGAGTCCCTGCCCCGCGAACGCCCTGAACGTCTCAAGTGAAATCGCCATCGTCGTCTCCTTTGCTCCTATTCGGTTTCGTCTCCCCGACTACGCGCCGGCGCACGGAAAGGTTACGCACAGGACGCCCTTTCGCTAGAGACGCGAAACGAAATAGTCCTCAAGCGCATGGCGCTTGTCGGCGGCCGCCGCAACGATGTCCGCCACCGCGCCGCCGCCCACCACCTTCCCGTGCGAAAGAACCGCGACGCGCGAGCAGACGTCCTGCATGTCGAAAAGCTGATGCGAGGTGACGAGAATCGTCATGCCCTCCGCCGCGAGCCGCCGGATGAGATCCTTGACCTCGCGCGTGCCGATCGGGTCGAGGCCCGACGTCGGCTCGTCGAGGACGAGGAGCTCCGGATGCGAGACGAGCGCGCTTGCAAACGCGACGCGGCGCGCCATGCCCTTCGAGAAGCCGCCGACGGCGCGGTTCGCGTTCGCGGCCAGGCCCACCTGCTCCAGCAGCGCGTCCGTCCGCGACCGGGCCGTTCGGCCATCGAGGTCGGAGAGCCCCGCATAGTAGCGAACCGTCTCGCGCGCGGAGAGGAAGGGGTGCAGGTAGGAAAGCTCGGGCAGGTAGCCGAGGCGCGCACGCGCGGCGCGCGCGCGCGGCGGCAGCCCGAAGAGCCTCACCGTTCCCGCCGAGGGCTCCAGAAGCCCGAGGACCAGCTTGATCGTCGTCGACTTGCCCGATCCGTTCGGCCCGAGGAGGCCAAACACGTCCCCGCGCGCCACGTCAAGGTCAATGCCGTTCACCGCCTCGGCGACAGGCCGCAGCCAGAAATCCCGAAAGGTCTTCCGCAGGCCGCGGATCTCAACGACAGGCGCACTCATGGCAACTCCCTTCTCTGCAGCAGCGCGGACCCGACCGCCAGCCAGAACGCCGTCAGGCACGCGGCGGCCAGAACCGTCCGGCCGACGGCGCCCCAGGGAGGCGTCTGCCCCGCGGCGAGGGCGTCCACGAGCCAAAAGCGCCCGATGGCGGGCCAGAAGCATGTCACAGGGCAGGCAAAGGACGAAAGGACGGCCGCCGAGACGGCCGCCGTCGTCGGCGCAGGCTTGAGCCGCACCGCCAAGGCGCCTGCGAACGCAATGAACACGACGCAGCCGCACGCCAGGACGCCCTGCGCGGGCACGATGGGCCACGGGAGCGCCCGCAGCATCGCGCCCGCCCCATGGGCGCCGAACGGCAGTGCCGCCACGAGCGCAAGCGGCTGCGCAAGAGCCGTGTACGTACACGCCGTCACGCAGAAGCGCGCGGCGGCGAAGCGGTTCGCGGCCGCCGCCAACGCGAATGCGCCCAACGTGAGGCACGTCCCCAGCCGCAGCCCCGGCTGCCAGACGCGCGAAACCGCGCCGTCCACCTCGCAGCAGGCCGCCTGGCGCGCCCCCTCGGCGGACGCATGCGTCGCCAGCAGGGTGGCCGCCGCGACGGCCAGGCAGAAGAGCAGAAACGCGCCGACGACCCCGGCGATCTTCCCGCAGAAGAACAGCGGGCGCGGCACGGGGCGCGCCAGGGCCGCCGCCGCCGTCCCGTCGGCGATCTCGCCGCCGATCGCCCGCACCGCCGCCGCCGTCGCGAAGACGAGGCCGAAGACGAGGAGCGCGGAAAAGCCGCACTCGCGCGCAAGACGCCCCGCCTCTCCGAACTGGTGGTAGTGGAAGACGGGCGCAAGGTGGATCGTCAGCAAGGCGACGAGGAACACGACGGCCGAAAGCGGCTCCGCCAGCGCCTCAAGCGCGGCCGAACGTGCCAGTGTCCAGAAACGACGCACGGCGCGCCGTCCTCAGAAGTCGAGGAACGCCATCTCGTTCGCGCCGGCGCCCGTCGCGTGACGGGCTTCCTCGACGAGGTTGTAGACGAGGCAGCCGAGGACGAGCAGCGCCGCGGCGGAAACCGCCAGCGACAGGGCCGAAAGCCACTTCGGCACGCCTCCGTCCGCGCCCGGCGCGGCCTCCAGGTCCAGCGTCGGGATCGAGCCGAGTTCGGGCACTTCGCCGGACAGATTTCCGACGCCTCCGTCCGCGCCCGGCGCGGCCGCAGGCTGCCCAGCGCCCGCCGTCGGCGACTTGGCGCCGGGGCGGTGCAGCCTGAGCGTCTTCTTCTGCGTCAGGCTCTCGTCGTCCAAAGGCTGCGGCGGCTCGACGGCCGCCGGCGGCAGGCCGCCCTCCTCGGCGGGCGCGGCAGGCGGAAGCGACGGCGCCGGCGACGCGGGCGGCATCGGCTTGAGATCCGTCGGACGGCGCAGGCGGATGGTCTTGAGCGGCGCAGGCGCCTCCTTCGCGGGCGCCACGCCGATGGCGGACTCAAGGGAGATGCGCGAGGTCTTCGACTTCGCGGCCTGCTGCTGCTGGGGCGTGATGATGCCCTCGGCGACGATGCCCGTCTTCTTGAGCGTGGCCTGCGCGGGGATCGGCCCCGTCGCGGACTTCAGGCTCTGCGTCACCTTCTTGGCGGTGGACGCCGGCGGCGGCGCGAGGGGCGCCGGCCGCGCCCCCACGACGGGCTTGTGGATGGTCGGCCGCCGGATGACGGGCTTCAGCTTGATGGACGAAAGCCCCGGCGAGGCGGAAACCGCCGACGAGGTGAGGGGGACTTTGTGCGCCGCAGCCTCCGCAGGCGCGGCCGGCGCCGCGTCCGCCGCGCCGAACGGGGCGACCTTCGGAGGGACAGACCCGCCCTCCGCAGGTGAAATCGGGGTCATCTCAACGTCGTCCGCCATGTCAGCTTCCCTCCTGTCGAATTCTTTCCTTCAGTCGCAGATGCGCGCGACGGCCTAGACGGCCATCACCTCGGCCTCCTTGGCCTTCAGCTCGGCGTCAATCTTCGCAATGCCCTCGTCGGTCGCCTTCTGGACCCTGTCGAGCCCCTGCTTGAGGTCGTCCTCGGAGATCTTCTTGTCCTTTTCAAGCTTCTTGAGCGCGTCGTTCGCGTCGCGCCGGACGTTGCGCATCGCGACCTTCTGGGCCTCGGCCTGCGTCTTCGCGAGCTTCACGATCTCCTTGCGGCGCTCCTCGTTGAGCTCGGGGATCGTGATGCGCAGCACCTTGCCGTCCGTCTGCGGCGTCACGCCGAGGTTGGCGGCGAGGATCGCCTTGTTCATCTCGGCGAGCACGGTCGGGTCGAACGGCGTGATCTTGATCTGGCGCGGCTCCGGCGTGGAGATCGTGCCGAGGCTCTTGATGGGCGTCGGCGCGCCGTAGTAGTCGACCCTGATGCCGTCGACGAGCGCGGGGGACGCCTTGCCCGTGCGCAGCCCCGAGAACTGCGCCTTCAGCGCCTCAAAGGACTTGGCGATCTTCGTCGTCGTGTCGTTCAGAACTTCAGAAACGGTTTCCATCGAGCATCCTCTTGTGGTTGGTTTGACGGGATTATATCACAAAACACGCACGTCCACCATGCGGAAAACGGACGCGGCGGGTCTACTCCTTCCAAAGGCGCACGAGGCGGTAGCGGAACGGCTCAAGCGCCAGCGTGAGCGAACCGCCCGCGACGGGCAGCGCCTCGCCCGTCTTCGCGTCGCGCGCCGCGCGGCAGCCGGGCGGCAGCGCGAGGCGGGCCGTCGCCGCGTCCGTCGGCGAGACGTTCGAGACGACCCAGAGCGCGCCGTCCGGCTTCTCGTAGGCGCTCACCTTCACGTGCGCCGCGTCGCACGCGACGGCCTCCTTCGCCCAGTACGGCCGCCAGGCGGCGTCCGCCGTCCCGAAGTCCGCATACGCCTTCCAGATCGGCGTGAACGGCGGCACGTTCGCGAAGCCGCAGGGGCGCGTCATCACGCCGTGGAGGAGCGAGATCGCAAGCGCGTCCTCGTACTGCCACCCCGGCTTCTGGTAGGCGAGGAACTCGCAGGCGAGGCCGTGGTTGCGCCCCATGAACTCCGCGCGGAACGACGCGAGGTCGAGCTCGGCCTTGATGTCGCGCGCGCGCCCCGAAACGGCCAGCTGCTCGCCGTCCCAGTAGGAGTGGGCGAACGCGAGCGTCGCCGGGCAGACGTAGCCGCTCTGGTGCGCGTCGATGCGCCCGCCCCGCGCGTCGACGAACGCATAGAGCGCGCGCATCATCTCGCGCACGGCGAAGATCGGGTACGTGACATGGCGCCGGCCCGCCGCGTCCGTCCACCCGCACCCGTGCGCCGCGTTCGCGCAGGCGCGCGGCATGACCGTGCCGTCGAGGTAGAAGCCGTCCAGCCCCAGCTCGACGTAGGCCTTCTTCGCGCGCGCCAGCCAGATGTCGGCGAAGCAGTTGTTGTAGCACACGCGGTAGTCGCGCTGGGCCGGCTCGCGGTCCCAGTACGAGACGGGGTTGCCGCGTGCGTCGTGCGCGAGGCAGTCCGCCTCGCACGCGCCCCACAGCGGGTCGAGGGGCGAAAGCTCGTAGCCCAGGTAGACGAGCACCTTCAGGCCGAGGCGGTGGCAGGCGTCGACGAGCCCCTTGAAGTCGGGGCGCGGGGAGGGGTTGTTCTGGATCGGGATCCAGTCCTCGTGGAAGACGACCGTCTTCACGCCGCCCCGCGCGGCCTCCGCGAGGACCTGCCCGGCGTTCCCCTGCGGGAAGGCGCGCTGGCACGTCCACCACACCTCGGGGCGCTTTACGCCGAGCCCGGGGATGCCCGCGCCCATCGGCGGCGCGTGGACGGTCTGCCCCGTCATGAGGCGCCTGTCGAACGGCTTGGTCGGCGTCGCCTGCAGGCCGAACGTCCACGTCGTCGGGCGCGTCAACGCGCCGTCGGCGAGATGTACGCGCAGCACCGTCTCCGCCGCGCCGGGGATGACCTCGACGACGCGGTTCGGGTCCGCCGCCGCCAGCCGCTCGTCGCTCTCGCAGAACCAGCAGAGGCCCACGTCCTCGTTGCCGAGCCACACCGAGCAGCGGAACGGCCAGGCCATCGGCCCCTTGACGGCGCCGACGTTCTCCAGCTTCGCCCACGAGCACGGCGAGTAGCAGAAAAGCGTCGCGGCCTCCGGGCGCAGCGGGATCTCCAGCCAGACCTTCGAGAGGTTCCGCATCCGGCTGCTCCCCTTGCCCGGCGTCACGGCGAGCGCGACCTTGGCCATGCCGTCGTACTCGATGCGCGTCGTCGCGTTGACGAAGACGTCCGGGACGGCGAGGTGGCCGCACACGTCCGCCGCCTCGTCCGTCGCGGCCTGCACCCAGCTGCCCGCCTTCGTCCAGACGTGGTCGGCGCCGTCCGCGCCCGCGCACACGACACGGATCGGCGCGGCGAGGAGGTCGCGCCCCTGCGAGACGATGCGCGTCGGCAGGGCGTTCGAGGCGAACGCATAGGCGCGCCCCCATGTCTCGACCGCGTCCGCCGTCGCCTTCACCGGCGTCCAGGGGGCGAGGACCTGCGCCCCGGCCGCGCCGCACGCCGCCAGCGCGCAGGCAAGCGCCCCCCTCATCATCATCTTCCGTCTCATCGCATCATGCTCCTTGCCGTGTTGTCGTTGCGCCTTCGCCGTTCAGTCGTTCGCGCCTTCGGGCGGGAACGGCTCCCCCTCGCCCAGGTTCTCCGGCCACGTCAGCGGCAGGCCGAGCGCCGTCTGCGCCGCATGCCAGATCGCCGTGCCCGTGTCGCGGTGCTCGCTCGGCAGCAGCACGACACCCTTGAGGAAGTCGAGGCACGCCCGGTAGCGCTTCGTCCCGCAGAGCGCGCGCGCGTGGAGGATCTGGAGCGGGTTGCAGGCCGGATGGCGCGCGAGCCCCGCCGTCGTCTCGCGCAGCATGGCCTCGCCGTCCCCGGCCGCCTCGAAATGCTCCGCGAGGGCGCGCGCGGCGCGCCAGCCGCCGCCGAGGGCCTCGGCGCGGAGCAGGTCGGCGAGACGCCGCGCGCCGTCGACGCGCGTGGCGCGATACTGGTAGAAGACGGCCGCGTCGGGCGTGTCGCCGAGGCGCGCGAGGAGGGCGTCGGCCTCGGCGTCGTACTGGAAGGCGGCGAGCGCGACCGCGAGCAGGTAGTCGAACGTCCAGCGCCCCCCGTCCTTCGCCGCCATGCGCAGCGCGGGAAGCGACTCGCGGCGGAACGGGAAGGCCCCGGCGGGTGGCAGCGCGCGCGCGGCCGCGAGCGCCGCACGCGCCGCGTCCGCGCGGCCGAGGCGCGCGAGGACGTGCGCGCGGCGGATCTGCGCGACGAGGTGCGTGCGCGGCGCGGCCGCGAACAGCGCGGCGGCGTCTTCGAGAAGGCCCGTCTCCTCGTACCACGACCCGAGCTCGACGAACAGCTCGCCCGGCAGCTCGTTTGCGACAAAGGCCCACGGGTTTTCGCCCGGCACGGCCTTCGCGCGCTCGTAGCGGGCGGCGTGGCAGAGCGGGAGGTCGGCGAGCAGGGCGTCCGCGCGGCGCACGGCGTCGGGCGTGCCGCGCGCCGCGACGAGGCGCGCGAGGCGCGCGTCCCAGTTCCCGTCGTTCGCCGCGAGGGCCTTCTCGGCGGCGGAGGCCGCCGCCGCCGCGTCGCCCTCGGCGAGGTACGCGCGGGCGACGAG
>CAKUCX010000059.1 GCA_934643865.1 uncultured Kiritimatiellota bacterium | reverse complement strand
GGGCGACGGCGCTGCGCCCGCAGGAGCCGGAGGCACCCGACGCGCCCGAGACGACGCCGCCCCCCGTTCCGGCGGCCGCGCCGCCCCAGGCCGCCGCCGCGCCCGCGCCCGTGCAGGCGCGCGTGGACGCGCCGCCCGCGCCGCGCCGGACGATCAAGCCGCAGTATCCAATCGGCGCGCGCGCGCGCGGCGAACAGGGCGACGTCACGCTGGAGCTGGCCGTCGACGCCCAGGGCGCCGTGGTGGGCGTCAAGGTCGTGGCGAGCTGCGGCTTTTCAGACCTCGAACGGGCGGCGGTTGCCGCCGCGCGCCGCGCGACGTTCCGCCCCGCGAAGCGCGGCCATAGGGCGGTCCCCGCCGTTGCCCGCCTCACGCTGACCTTCCGTCTGCGCGACGGACAGTGATGGGCCGCAATTTCCCCTGAACCACCGTGGAACCTCCGGCGTTTACATGGGCATGGCAAAACCCATTCTGTTGACCGTTCTGGCTGGCTGCTCCGCATGCCTGGCCGAGATAGACCTGTCCACCAACGCCCTGGAGGTCGTCGACCTCGGGAGCATCGTCGTCGAGGGCTCGGCCCTCTCGCGCTACCGCCCCGAGCGGGTGAGCGGCGCGACGTTCACGGACGTGCCGCCCGAGGCGCTGCCGACGGTGGTGGACACGCTGACGGAGGACTTCATCCGCGAACACAACCCCACGGACCTCCACGACCTCCTGCGCTTCGTGCCGGGCATCGAGACGGGCGGCAAGTCGCTGCTCATCCGCCAGCCGGGCACGTTCGCGATCCGGGGCATGGGCGGCACCGAGCCGACCTTCGACGGCGTCATGCCGGTCGGGCGCGGCGCGGGGCTCTTCATCGACCCGTTCCTCCTCGACCGCGTGGAGGTCGTGAAGGGGCCGATCGGCGCGCTCGGCGGCGGCGCGGGCGCGGCGCAGAACGCCTCGGGCGCCGGCGGCGCCGTGAACCTCCACCTGAAGGGCGCGACGCTCGCGAAGGACGAGATCCAGGTGCAGGAGAACACCTCCGTCGGCAAGCATACCTTCCGCCAGCGCGGGATGGTGGACGCGAACGAGGTGGTCGTGGACGACAAGGCCGCCGTGCGCGTCCTCGCGACGGCCGACTACTACGAGCCGACCTACATCAACGAGGGTATCCAGAAGGGGGCGCGTCCGCGCGAGTCGTTCACCGTCGCGCCCTCCTTCATCGCGCAGCCGGCCGATACGGTGACGTTCGGCCTCAAGACGCTCTTCCAGTACACGGACCAGCCCGGCTACATCGGCGTGCCCGTGTGGCGGGGGCGGCCGGCGGCGGGCTACGGCTGGTACGAGTCGTCCTGCCGGCGCGGCGACCGCGCGACCTACGAGAGCTTCCTGCTCAACCCCTGGCTCGACTGGCAGGTCACGGACGACTGGCTTCTTAAGTTCGGTGCGGGCATGATGGTCTCCAGCTGGGAGTTCACGATGCAGGAGCCCTACCTGGGGCGCGGCGCGGAGCTTCAGGACTTCTTCGAGACGGGGCGCTGGACGTCCGGGAACCGCTACATGACCTCGACCTTCAGCGAGGGCAGCTCGCTCAACCGCACCTACAACGTCTTCACGCGCTCGGTCTACACGAAGGAGGTGTTCGAGGTCGTCACCAACGCATTCGTCGTGCAGCCCGACTACGTCTACCGCGAAAGTTCGGGCGGGTTCGGCACGCCGACCTCGCGCTACGGCCTCCTCGCGCAGGATGCGGTCTCGTGGCACTGGTTCACCCTCCTGGGCGGCATCCGCTACGACCACTTCGAACAGGAGGCGTACACGGCCTCGAACGTGCGCTACTTCCACCAGACGGCGGACGCC
Organism: uncultured Kiritimatiellota bacterium; assembly: GCA_934643865.1. Classification (GTDB taxonomy): domain Bacteria; phylum Verrucomicrobiota; class Kiritimatiellia; order RFP12; family UBA1067; genus RUG572. The sequence goes on along the minus strand of CAKUCX010000059.1, from coordinate 19,403 downwards.
GTCTCGCCGCGCGGCGGCCTGACGATCCGCCCCCTCGACGGGCTCGTCTTCTTCGGCAACCTCTCCCAGACGCGCACGCCGATGCTCGGCCTGCGGAATGCGGACGGCTCGACGCCCGACGCCCCCTGGCGCGCCACGCAGTACGAGGGCGGCGTGCGCGTCCGGCCCGGCGACAAGCTCTGGTTCTCGCTCTCCGCCTACCGCATCGAGCAGGAGAACGTGCCGGAGGCCGACACGGAGACGGGCTACTACACGTACGACGGGCGCAACACCTCGCGCGGCGCGGAGTTCTCCGTCTCGGGCGACGTGACGCGGAACTGGACCCTTCTCGGCCTGTACGGCTTCAACAGCTACACGGACCGCAACGTCGCGCCCGGCACGAAGGGGCGCGACTTCGAGCGCCGTCCCGCCCACACGCTCGGGCTCAACACGTCCTACCGCTTCACGTGGGGCTCGCTGGAGGACGTCGTGGTGGGGGCCGGCTACCGCTTCCGCTCGATGAGCTACGCGACGATGCGCGGCAGCTACGTCAACAAGAACCTGCGCTTCGACCCCTCGCACGTCTTCGACCTCAACGTGTCGATGCCGCTCTCGAAGTTCGGCGGCGGCGAGAACTGGATCCTCTCCTTCGGCGTGCGCAACCTCTTCGGCGAGAAGTACTTCGAGAGCGCCCGCCACTACTACGAGTGCCTCGTGGGCGAGCCGCGCACGTTCGAGATCGGCCTGCGCGCGACGTTCTAGGACTCGATGGCCGCGCGCAGGGACGGCGCGCGGCGGCGCGCGGTGAAGCCCGCGAACCCGAGGCTCGCGGCGAAGAGGAGCGCGAGGGGCAGGTCGCCCAGACGGGCATAGGGCGTCAGGACGGGCGAAGCCGCCACGGGGACGGTCTCGATCATCGTCCCTGCGGCGTCCACCAGAACGTGCCCGTCGCCGTCTTCGAGCCAGCGCGCGCGCCCCGACGGGAAGATGACGCCCGTCACGCCCGAATTGCCCACGCGCACGACGGGGAGCCCCGTCTCGATCGCGCGCAAGACCGCCTGCCAGGCATGTTGAAGCGGCTCCTGCGAATGCGAGAACCAGCTGTCGTTCGTGATGAGGATGATGACCTGCGCGCCGAGGCGGGCCGCCCTCCGCGACAGGACGGGGTCGGTGTCCTCGTAGCAGACGAGGGGCGCGACGGCGACCGTCGGCGCCGCATCCGCGCGATTGAGCCGCAGGCGCAGGGTCTTCGCCTCGCCGGGCCAGATGGAGACGCCGACGGGCGAGAGCCGCTGGAGCGGGGTGAGCCACTTGTCGAAGGGGATGTACTCGCCGAACGGCACGAGGTGCTGCTTGCCGTAGACCTGCAGCTCGACGTTCGTCGCCGAGGGCGTGTAGAGCCCCGCCGCGTTCCAGACGCGCCGTTCGCCGCCTTCCACGTGCCACCAGTCGCCGCCCGCGAGGAGGGAGGCCCCGCCCGTCTGCCGCGCGAAGGCGAGCGCCGCATGCCGCGCGTTGTCGCTGTCGAGATGCCCGAACTCCGACATCGCGCTCTCCGCCCACACGACGAGATCGGGCCGCGCGGCCGACGCCGTCGCGAGGAGGCGGCCGAAGACCTCGTAGGGGTCCTGCGCGCCGTCGCGCCGGGAAAAGATGCAGGGCGCGTTGCGCTGCACGAGGGCGACGCGAAGGGCGTGCGCGGGGGGCTGGGCGGAAGGCGCGCGGGAGAGGCCGGAAAGGGCGAAGACGAGCAAGATGAGGCCAAGGGGAAGCGCCGTCTCGCACATCTGGCCCATGCGGCCGGAAAACGCCGGCCGCCACGGCGCCAGCCGCCCGCCGTCCTGCGGCGGCCCGTCGTGGGCGGCGTCCGCCTCGCCCCTGGGGCAGATCTGCGCGAGAAGGCGGCAGGCGAGCGTCGCGAAGACCCCGTTCAGGAGAACGACGAGCGCGCTCACGAGGTAGACGCCTCCGAGGCGGGCCGGCGCCGCGAGCGAAGGAAGCTGGCCGACGGCCGTTCCAAGGAAGTTCCAGGCGAATCCCGTAAAGAGCCAGCTCCGCACCCATTCGAGGCCCGCCCAGAGCAAGGGCTCGACGAGGAGAAGCAGAAGGACCTTGGCGGCGCGCGGGGCGCGTCCCCCTGCCGCGACGCCGCTCCACGCGCGGGCGCTCAGCCAGCCGAAGAGCGCGAAGTAGGCGGCGCAGAGGGCGGAGAGGCCGGCCCAGCCGAGGAGGACAAGCGGGAGCGGCCCGTTGTTCTTCGCGATGGCGGGCATCCACGCGAGCGTCGCGAACCAGAAGAGGAAGCCCCCCAGAAACCACGCCTGCGCGGACTTGCCCGGCGCCGCGAGGCGCGCCACCGCGAGGAGCGGCGCGAGCGCAAACGCGAGCGCGCAGACCTCCCCCATCGGCGGGAAGATGGCCCACAGGAGAAGGGCGGAAAGGAGCGCGGGCGAGAAAAGGAGGAGTTTCTGCTTCATGGCCGGGGGGGGGGGGAGGGAAGAAGGGAGGCTTTGGACTGGCAAGCAAACGGGATCGTCCCCCAAAGGGAACGACCCCGTCTGCACAGCCGGCAGGGAAGCCCGCGTCAGACGACGACGTCCCAGCCGTTGCGCGAGAACTCGCGCTTGAGCGAGAGGCCCATCTTGCGGCAGGAGCAGCCCGCCGGGAAGTCCATCTTGACGGGATCCCAGCCGAAGCCCGTGTCGTACACGTAGCTCATGTTGCAGAGGCCGCAGAGGATCGACCCGCGTCCGCCGACCTCGGCCGGCGAGATTGTGGGCTTGCGGCTGAAGTAGCACTCGACGAAGTTCTGCACCTGGTTCGGGCTCTTGTAGAGCTGGACCTTGGCGTGTTCCAGGTCGTACTTCTCGCAGAGCTTCTTGAGCGTGGCGGCGAGGCGGTCGTCCTTCTTGTCGGAGGAGTCCGTTCCGTAGTCCTTGCCCACGGAGGCGGCGACGACGGTGAGGCCCGCGACGGGCTTCATGTCGGCGAGCGCCTTGCGGATCTCGGCGGTGGGCTTGACGAGGGTGCCTTCCCAGACGGCGATCTTGCCGCGGTTGACGGCGACGACGCCCTTCGTGCCGTAGAACACCGTACCCCACGTGCCGAACGGGCCGTGGTAGAGCTCGATGTCGGAGCCGTCCGGCTTCCTGAAGAGCATCTTCATGCCGAACTGGCGGCGGCCGCCGTGGTAGAGGTCGGTCGAGTGCGGCTCGTCGGAACGGATGATCTTGTAGGGGCCGCTCTTGTCCATGTCCATGCCCCACTGGGCGATGTCGAGGTGGTGCGCGCCCCAGTCGCCGTTGTAGCCCGTGCCGAAGTCGTCGTCGAAGCGCCAGAACATCGGGTAGAACTTGTTCACGCCACGCGGCGCGAGCTGGTCGGAGTAGGCGCGCCACTTCGCCGGGCCGAGCCACATGTCCCAGTCGACGTTCGGGTTCGGCGCGCCCTCGGTGGCGGCGTTCTTCGGATCGTCGAAGAAGCGGATCGGGTGGGACGGGCCGCCGAGCTTCGAGCCGCCGCGCCCATAGTTCGCGTCGACGTACTTGACGTCGCCGATGAGGCCGTTGCGGACGATCATGCACGCCGTGCGGAAGACGGGCCAGCTGCGCTGCATCGAGCCGGTCTGGAAGACGCGGCCGTACTTCTCCTGCGCGGCGATGACCTTGCGGGCCTCGTCGATGGAGAACGTGAGGGGCTTCTCGCAGTAGACGTCCTTGCCGGCCTTCATCGCCTCGACGGCCATGTAGGCGTGCCAGTGGTCGGGCGTCGCGATGCAGACCATGTCGATCGTCGGGTCCTTCAGCACGTCGCGGAAGTCGGCGACGGCCTTGCAGGCGCTCGGGATCTTCTTCTTCGCGTAGTAGTCGTTCACGCGCTTGGCGCCGTCCTCGCGGCGGTCCTTGTCGCAGTCGCAGCACGCGACGACCTTGGCGCCGCGGTCGTACTGCGCGAGGAACTGCGGCAGCAGGGCCGTGCGGCCCTGGATGCCGAGGCCGATCACCGCGACGTTGGCCTTCTCGCCCGCCGCGAGCGTGCGCGGGGCGATCTTGGTGGAGGCGCACCCCGCAAGCGCGGCCGACGCGGCCGAGCCGAGGAGGAAGTGTCTTCTGTTGAGGTTCATTCCGTGTTTCCTTTTTTGTTACGCAGATTCGTTTGAAATCTCCAAAGTCGATTTGGAAAGCATATCATGACACCCCCTGCCCGCGCAAGGGCAAAGTGCATCTGCGCCGCGCCGCCGCGCCCGTTCATTCGGAACGCGCAGACGCTTGTGCCGCAGGCCCCTGTTTACGGCGGGCGGCGGCTCTGCTATACTCTTTTTCGCCTGCGGCATGGGGCTGCGGGCGCGGGGGCGCGGTGCCGTCTCGTCTGAACGCGATCGAATGAGGGAGGAGCTGGACATGTCAAAGTCTGAATTGCCGCAGGCGTCCGCAGGGGCGCGGCGCGTTGGCGGATCCGGCTTCCGCCGGGGGCTTGCCGGCGCGCTGTGCGGCGCGCTCTCGGCGTCGGCCGCCGTCGTGTACACGGCGCCCGACGGATCGACGTTCGACGTGACGGACGGCGTGCTGACGGCGACCGTGCCGGCGGCCGTGACGAACGGCTACGACTACGTCTCGAACATCCTGGACAAGCCGGAGCTTCGCGTCGCGCACGTGGTCAAGGCGGGCGCGGGCATGCTGGATGCGCCGGCCGCGCCGCATTACGCGGGAACGTGGCGCGTCGCCGCAGGCGTGCTGGCCTGGCAGGCGGCGAACAGCTTCGGAACCGCCCTTGGCGACGCGGAGCATCCGGCGGTCGTCGTGGAAGCCGGCGCGGCGGTCGTGCCGGCCCAAAAGGTGGCCGCGCTGAACGACCGCGCGATCCGCATCGCCGGTGCGGGCACGGGCCAGGACGGCGTGAAGGGGGCGATCGCCAATCTGCTGTCCGGCCATTACGCGACCTTCTCCGGCATGCGCCTGACGCTTGACGCCGACGCGGCGCTCTGGACGTCGTCGGCGCGTTACCATCTTCGGAAGAGCGAGATTGACGTGAACGGCCATGCGCTCGCGTGCGGCGGGTCGCCGTGGACGTGGAGCGTGTTCGAGGAGGACACGGTCGTCACCAATCGTTCCGCCACGCCCGGCGGGGTCCGGTTCGTCGCAAAGGACTTCAAGGTCATCGTCGGGGATTCAAAATGGCTGGGCGGCCGCGCGAACCGGCTCGATGCGACGGGCGCGGGGCGCCTCTACCTGGAAGGGAAGGCCGAAGGCGACTGGACGCTCCACCTCAAGGGCGACGTCCGGGGTGGCCGCAGCGCCGATCCGCAGACGGAGAGCCGCTTCGGCTGGTTTGCGCCCGCCGTCATCGGCGGAACCGCGACCATCGGCAACCGGGACAACGCTGATAAGGGCTACGGCTTCGTCTTCGGCGGCCCCGTCTCCGGCGAGGCATCTGCCAAAATGGTCGTTGAAAGGGGGGCGTGGGTGGCCTTTGCCGGCGCGGAGGCGGCGTATGCCGGCGACCTGGAACTCAAAGGCGGCGGCGACGCGACCTACCGCTGCGCGGTCTGCTTCCGCACGGGCGCGCCGTTCCTGACGGCTGCGGACAAGACGGTGATGATCGCCGATTCCGATCTCTGGATGGACGCCGAGACGGTGCGCCAGCTGCCCGCGCTGCGCATCACGTCGGGCATCTCGACGGTCGCCGGCGCCGCCGCCGGCTCGACGATTGCCGCCATCACCCTCTCCGGCGGCGCGACGAACGTCCTGGACACCCCTGCGTCGGTCGGCGTCTACACGCTGACAAGCGGAACGCTTGTGGTCGGCGCGTCCGGCCCCGTCATTGACCGGCTTGTCTGCGAAGAGGGTGTCCTCGACCTGAACGGGCAGAACATCTCCGTCGGCGCCCTTGCCGGCGAGCCGCAGCTCAGAAACGGCGGCACGCTCACCGTTCCCGCGCTGGCGCTTGACGCCGCGACGCCGGCCTTCGCGCTCTGTGGCGGCATGCGCCTCGCCGAAGGCGCGGCCTGCGCGGTGACGTTCGCGGGCGGCCCGGTGTCGCCCGGCGTGTACGAGGTGCTTCATGTTGCGCCGGGCGGGGCGCTGCCGGATCTGTCGCACATCACCGCCACCGTTCCGGCGGACTGCACGGCGGCTTGTGCGACGCGTCCCGTGACGACGGGGCCGCGGACGGGGTGGACGGCGGTCGTGCTGACGGTCTCGCCGCGCGAGCTGCCCGCCGCAGTGTCGCAGACGGAGACGGACGGCACGCGCATCGACGTGCAAGGCCGCCTCCTCACGGTCACGGTCCCGGCAGCCGTCACGAACGGCTTCGACTATGCGCCGCTCGTTCGGGAGCATGCCGTGACGAACATCGTCAAGCGCGGCGCGGGCGCGTTGGACGCCCCGCAGGTCGCGGACTACGTGGGCGATTTCACCGTCGCCGAGGGGCAGCTGCTCGTCAATGCGCAGGCCGATCTCGGGCGGAGCCGCTTTGGCCGCGTGCGCGTCCTGGACGGCGCCGCGCTGACGGTGCAGGAAGGCGCGCCGGATTATTGCATCTGCGGCGCCGCGATTGAGCTGGCCGGGGCGGGGCCGGACGGACGCGGCGCAATGCGCAGCGCGTCCAACCGGGAGGTGACGATCACGGGCAATGTCTACCGGCTGACGGCGGATGCGAAATGGCTGGGCAACGTCGGCGGCAAGAAGACGAGCCCGAAGGCGTCGTTCATCGATGTCGCGGGGCACGTCCTCTCCTTTTGCTGCAGCGAGGGGGGAAGCTGGGCGCAGATGGGGTATTTCAGCAACTGCACGGTGACGAACAGCGTGGCCGGCTCGAAGGGGAGAATCCGGATCGTCACGGAGCCGGGCGTCTCCTATCCGAAATTCCAGCTGGACGGCCCGTCCACCTTGTCGGGCGGCCCCGCCAACGAGGTCAGCTACGAGCGCATCTACATCGGGAAGACGGATGGCGACTGGACGCTGCCGATGACGGGGAAGACCGTCTGGGGGGCCGTTCCCGCGTCGGACACCTCCGTCTCCAACGCGAGCTACTGGGCGGGCACGGTGCGCATTGACGCCGACAGCACGTTCGGCAACAACGAGGCGATTCAGACGTCCTTGTGGGTGACGGCGAGCAGGCCGTATCCGTTCGCCGTGCGGGGGCCCATCCACGGCGGAGCGGGCAAGACACTGACGCTCGACACGGCGTTTCACCTCTTCTCGCGTGAGAACGACTTCGCGGGGAAGGTCGTCGTGACGTCGGCGTCGATCAATCAGGCGTTGAAGAACAAGAGGCTCTCCGACTACTTCCGCAACGGGCTCTGGCTGCACGACGGGGCGGTCTTCTCCTGCGGGGCGGGCATCCCGGTCGAGTTCGACGACGCCGACCTCTGGTTCGCGGACGGCACGCCGCTTGCCATGCCGGCGCTGAAGCACGTTGCGGGCGACTGCTGGATCACGGGCGGCGCGCCGGGCGGCGGCGAGGTGCCGCGTCCGGTGATCGCGGCAATCGAGAAGGTCGGGGACGGCGTCCTCGTCCTTGCCACGTCCGCGGCCGTGACGGGCCGCCTCTCCGTGGCGCGGGGCACGCTCGCGCTGGGCACGAACGGGCTGGGCGCGGCGTGCGCGGCGGCGGAACTGCCGGTGCTGTCCAATCTGGTCTTTGCCGCCGAGACGACGTTCAACATGAACAACAGCGCCTTGACCATCCCGAACCTCGCGGGCGTGCCTGCGGTGACGAACGCAGGGGCGCTGACGATCGGGGCGAGCATGCTGGTGGAGTCGGCGGAGAACGTCCTCGCGACGGCGTCCTCGGTTGCGTTCGCGCCCGGCGCCGTGATCAAGGTGCCGGCGGCGTTCTCGCCCGTCGCCGGGCGGGCCGTCGAGATCTGCGCGGCGGAGGGCGGCGTGCTGGGCGACGTGCCGGCCGTCGACGATCCGCGTCGGCGTCCGTGGCACGTCGAGAAGTCCGCAGACGGGAAGGCGCTCCTCCTCACGCGCGTCGAGGGCGGCACGATGCTGATCCTCCGATAGGCCGGAGCGCGCGGGCCCTGGCCGCGCCGCATTGTCCCCTTGCCATGGCGCGCCCGAATGGATATACTAGCAGAAATTTTTGAAGGAAGACGATATGACACTCGAAGAACTCGAACAGGGCAGGGCCGCGTCGCTCGCGGAGATCGCCGCCGCCACGGACGCCGCCGCCGTCGAACAGCTGCGCATCAGGTACGTGGGCCGCAACGGCTCCATCCCCGCGCTCATCAAGGGCATGAAGGACGTTCCGAAGGAGGCGCGCCCGGCGTTCGGCAAGGCCGTGCAGGCCTGGCGCGCCGAGGTGGAGGCCGCGCTTGCGGCGAAGGGTGCCGCCGCCGTGGGCGGCGCGAAGGCGGAGGACGTCGACGCGACGCTGCCGGGGCGCTGGCCCGCGCCGGGCGTGGAGCATCCGCTCAGCCGCGTGGTCGCCGACACCGCGCGCATCTTCGGGAAGCTCGGCTTCACCGTGGCGGACGGTCCGGACATCGAGACGCGCTTCAACAACTTCACGGCGCTCAACACGCCCGACCACCATCCCACGAACGACCGCACGGACACCTTCTGGCTCGACTCGGCCGAGATCCGCGGCGAGGGCGACGCCCGCACGGCGGAGGACCTGCTTCTCCGCACGCAGACCTCCCCCGTGCAGATCCGCACCATGCTCGCGAACAAGCCGCCCGTGCGCGTCATCTGTCCGGGCCGCACCTACCGCCGCGACACGACGGACGCGACGCACTCCGCGAACTTCCACCAGATCGAGGGGCTCTACTGCGACACGAAGCCCGTCTCGCTCGCGGACCTCAAGAGCGTGCTCGCCTACTTCGCGAAGGAGATGATGGGCGACAGCGTCACCGTGCGCTTCCGTCCCCACTTCTTCCCGTTCACCGAACCGAGCGTGGAGGTCGACTTCTCCTGCCACGTCTGCAAAGGCAAGGGCTGCAACGTCTGCAAGCAGTCGGGCTGGATCGAGGTCGCCGGCGCGGGCATGGTTGATCCGCGCGTCTTCCGGCACGTCGGCTGGGATCCCGAGGCGGTTTCGGGCTACGCCTTCGGCTTCGGCGTCGAACGCATCGCGATGATCAAGTACGGCATTCCCGACATCCGCTGGCTCTACGAGAACGACCTGCGCTTCCTCGGACAGCTCAGGTAGATTAAGTGATTAAGTAGTTAAGTGGTTAAGTAGTTAAGTATAAGTAGTTAAGAAGTAGTTAAGTAGTAAGTAGTTAAGTAGTTAAGTATAAGTAGTTAAAAAGTAGTTAAGTAGTGGTTAAGTGGTTGAGTTTTTGGATTGGCGAAATGCCGGAAAAGGTTGAACAGTCAACTTAACGACTTGAAGCGAAGCGACTTAACCACTTGATTGTTTCCGAGATTCCGTTTTAGAGAGAAAGGAAAGACCATGAACAGACGTGACTTCTTCAAGTTCGGCGCGGCCGCAGCGGCCGTGGCCGCGATGGGTGGCCGCACGGCCAGGGGCGCGGAGATGCCCGGGTTCGGGCCGGGCTCCCCCAAGCCGATGAACAACCCGATTTGGCTCATGACCTCCGCGTTCGCGGGTAAGAGCTTCGAGGACGTCCTCGCCTACGCGAAGGCGGTCGGCGCGCAGGGCCTCGAACTCTGCGTGTTCCGCCGCGACACGGACCGCGCGGACCACATTGCGACGCACCTCGACTACGAGACGTTCGACCTCGCCGCCGCGAAGCGCGTCGTCCGCCGCTGCAACGAGGAGGGTCTGCGTGTCTCCGTGGGCGCCTACGACAACCTCATCGGCGCGAAGACGGAGGCGCTGCAGCGCACGAACCAGAACCACATCCTCAAGCTCATCCGCATCGCGGCCCTCCTCGGCGGCGACGCGAACGACGTCGTCTGCGGCACGTTCGTGGGCTATGACCACATCCTCGGCCGCACGGACGGCGGGTTCGAGAAGAACCTCCACAAGTTCAAGAAGGTCTTCCAGCCGATGCTCAACTATGCGAAGAGCCTCGGCGTGACCGTGTGCGTGGAGAACTGCCCGATGGAGGGCTGGCAGCCGGCGACGGCGCCCGACGCCTACAACAACCTGCCGGGCTGCCTTGCGGCGCGCAAGCTCATGTACGCGATCCTCGACGATTCCTCCGCCCTGCAGGAGACGTACGACCCGTCGCACGACATCTGGCAGCACATCGACCCGAGCGACGTCATCGAGGCGATGGACTTCAGGCGCCTCCGCCGCGTCCACATCAAGGGCACGCGCAACTTCCCCACCTCGTCGGACGCCATCCACTGGGGCCGCCTCTATCCCGAACAGGTCGTCGACAAGGCCCTCGCCGCGAAGGCCGGCGTGCCGATCGCCGCGAACGAGTGGGCGCGCATGAACTACGAGCCGCGCCTGCCGGGCTTCGGCGGCAGCGATTCCTGCGACTGGACGAAGTTCCTGCAGACGCTCATGAAGAAGGGCTTCAAGTACCCGTTCGTCATCGAGAACGAGGGCTGCAACTCGTCCCACACCGGCAACATGGGCGCGACCATGCAGGGCTTCCGCGCGACGATCCTCAACACGGCCCCCGTCGTGTGGAAACTCGGCAAGGACGGCTTCGCGTTCGACGCCTCGGCGCTCAAGCCGATGGTCGAACCGGCGAAGGACCTGCCCGTCGTGACGATGGACCAGCTTGCGTAGGTGTGCCGTCAGGACAGAGGTTGGCGTCCAAGGGCTGTAGACAAGAAAAGATGAATACCACGAAAAGGAGAACAAACATGAATCTGTCGAGAAGAGGTTTCCTGGGTTCGCTGGCCGCGGCGGGTGCCGCGTCGGCTTTCGGCGCCGGCGCCTGCTGCGCGCAGGCCGGTTGCAAGAAGGGCCAGGTCGCCGTCCAGCTCTATTCCATCCACAAGTACATCCCCACGGTGGGCCTTGAGAAGGCGCTCGCCGAGGTCGCGAAGATCGGCTACAAGGGCGTCGAGTTCGCGGGCTACTACGGCAAGTCGGCCGCCGAGCTGAAGAAGATGCTGAACGACAACGGCCTCGTCGGCTGCGGCACGCACGTCGGCCGCGATGCGTTCAGCCCCGCCAACGTGAAGCGGACGTGCGAGTTCAACCTCGGCTATGGCAACACGACGATCATCTGCCCCGGCGGCGGCAACTTCCCGAAGAAGGGCGAGAACCTCGACGACTTCCTCAAGATGCTCGTCGACTACTACAACACGGCCGCCGAGGAGGCCGCGAAGTACGGCTGCAAGATCGGCCTCCACAACCACACGGGCGAGTTCACGCTGAAGATGAAGGACGGCACGACGTACTGGGACTACTTCTTCTCGAACACGCACAAGAACGTCTGCATGGAGCAGGACGTCGGCTGGACGACCTGCGCCGGCCACGACCCGTGCGAGCAGTACAGGAAGTACCCGCACCGCTCGCCCACGCTCCACGCGAAGGAGAACGGCATGGGCCCCGGCGTCAAGCAGTTCGACGCCATCCTCGGCCAGCCCGGCCGCGACGCGAACGGCAAGGTCTGCGCGAAGGGCGTCGACTGGGACAAGCTCGCCGTCGCCGCCGACGCCGATGGCGTCAAGTGGTGGGTCGTCGAGTGCGAGCGCCACTTCGATACGCTCGACGCGATCACGCCGTCCTTCGCCTTCCTCAGGAGCAAGGGCCGCTGCTAGTGATTAAGTGGTTAAGTAGTTAAGTAGTTAAGTGGTTAAGTAGTTAAGTGGTTAAGTAGTTAAGTGGTTAAGTGATTAAGTGGTTAAGTAGTTAAGTGGTTAAGTGATTAAGTGGTTAAGTAGTTAAGTGGTTAAGTGGTTAAGTCGTTAAGTGGTTGAGCGGCTCAGTCTGGCCGGGCCGTCGTCGGCCGGCCGCGCTGAACGCGAAGCGGCTTAGCGGCTGAACCACTTGAAACACAGGCGCGTAACCTGCAAGGCCAAGGCAGGCGCAGAGGCGCGCATCGCAAATCGCGCGCCCGCGCAGAGGCGGGCGCCCGTGTGCAGGACGGGCCCGCCCGTTGCCGGGCCTGCCACATACCCGCTTCCCCGCCGTTCTGGTTTTTGGTAGAATCTCCCCCATGGAAAACGATGAACTTTGTCCGTGCGCCAGCGGCAAGACCTTCGGTCAGTGCTGCGGGCCCATCCTGAACGGTGAACACAAGGCCGAGACGGCCGTGGATCTGATGCGGGCGCGCTACAGCGCGTACGCGGTCGGCGACGTGAAGTTCCTCTTCGCGTCGTCCGGGCCCGAGGTGCGTGCCGAATTCGACGAGAAGATGACGCGCGACTGGTCGAAGTCCGCCCAGTGGCAGGGCCTCGACGTCGTCGCCGTCGAGAAGGGCGGCAGGGACGACGAGGAGGGCGAGGTCTCGTTCGTGGCGCACTACGCCGCGAACGGCCAGCAGTGCGAACACCGCGAGCGCGCCTCCTTCAAGAAGATCGACGGCGAATGGCGCTTCATCGACGGCGAGATCGAGGGCAACGCGCCCTACCGCCGCGAGGAGCCGAAGATCGGCCGGAACGACCCCTGCCCGTGCGGCAGCGGGAAGAAATACAAGAAGTGCTGCGGGAAGGGGACATGAGGCCCGCCGCCTTCCTCTTCGACCTGGACGGCACGCTCGTCGACACGGAGCTGCTGTGGGCCCGCGCGATCGTCGACTGGCTGGCCGACCGGGGCGAGACGACGACGGTGGAGGCCTTCGCGCCGGTCGTCTTCGGCCGCAGCTGGCTTGACATCCACGCGGCGGTCCACGCGCAGTTCCCGGGGCTCGGAACGTCCTCGCCCCTTGACGACGCGAAGGCGCTCAGGGCCTACTACGCCCGCCTCGCGACCGACCCCGCGCGGCAGGTCGTGCCCGGCAGCGTCGCCTTTCTGAAGAAGGCCGCGAAGATCGCGCCCTGCGTGATCGTCTCCGGCTCGCCCCATGACGACGTGCAGGCGGCTGCGGATCTCTGCGGCGTGGCGGGCCTCGTGAAGTTCGTCCTCGGCGCCGAGGACTACGGGCGCGGCAAGCCGGCCCCCGACGGCTTCCTCAAGGCCGCCGAGCGGCTCGACGTCGACGCGAGCGAGTGCGTGGTGGTGGAGGACTCCACCGCCGGCGTCGTCGCCGGACGCGCCGCCGGGATGCACGTCATCGGGCTTGACCGCAACCGGGCGTGCCCGCAGAACTTCGCGGGCAGCGAGTGGCTCGTCCACGACCTCTCCGAGCTGAACATCGACGTCGTCTTCAACGACGAGGCGCGCGGCCTGCGGGAGAGCGTGCAGTTCATGCTGCAGAACTCCGCCCGCCGCGCCGCCCACGTCGTGAAGAAGACGCTTCTCGACAAGCCAAACGCCTGACCTCCCCGCGACTGGCTGAAACCTGGCTAAAACCTGGCTAAAACCTAAAACCTAGAACCTAGAACCTAAAACCTAGAACCTAAAACCTCTTATGTTGACTCTGATCCTCAGTGCCCTGTTGGGCGTCGGCGTGGGGCTCGGCCTCTTTTTCGGCAACGTCCTCGGCTACGGCTGGAGTACGTTCTTCGGCGTCCTGGCCTTCGGCGTCGGGAACATGGCCGCCGGGTTCTTCATCCAGCGGCGGGTGAAGGCCGCGATGGCGCGCGTGCAGGACGTCATGGCGGCGGGGCAGAAGCGGATGCAGGCGAAGACGGCGCGTTGGCAGATGCGTCCGCCCGGCTCCATTCAGGAGGCGCAGGCCGAGCTCGCGAAGGACCAGAAGGCGATCGTCGCGGCGGCGCTGGCGGCGACGGAGCCCCTGCACCGCTTCGACCTGTGGGTGCCGCTCATGAAGCGCCAGATCGCCACCGCGCAGTTCCAGCTCCACTGGATGGTCAAGGACTTCGAGAAGGTCGACGCGCTCATGCCGAAGGTCCTCTTCGTCGACCCCACGATGACGGCGATGAAGATCGCCCGCCTGTACATGCTCAAGAGGCCCACCGCCGAGATCGCGAAGGTCTACGAGAAGGGCGTGCGCCGCCTGCGCTACAACCAGAACGTCCTCCTCGCCGCCGCCTATTCGTGGATCCTCGTCCAGCGCGGCGACGTCGACGCCGCGTTCAAGACGCTCAACCGCGCGCTGGAGAAGAGCGACGACGCGACGCTCAAGGCGAACCGCGAGCAGCTCGCGAACAACCGCGTGGCCCATTTCTCCAACACGGCCCTCGGCGAGCGGTGGTACGCGCTCCTCCTCGAAGAGCCGAAGGTGCGCCCGCCCCGGCAGCGGATGCAGTGGCGCTAGGGGGCCGACGTGGAGGAGGCGACATGGCGGACGTTCTCAAGCTCAACGACATTGCGGTCGAATGCATCCTCGGGGATTTGCCCGAGGAGCGCGTGCGTGAGCAGCGCATTCTCGTGAGCGCCGCGCTCGCCTTCGACCAGCAGGATGCGGCGGCGTCGGACCGCCTCGGCGACACGGTGGACTACGCGCTGCTCGTGGGGAGCATCCGCGAGGCGCTGGAAGACGCCCGCTGCCGCCTGCTGGAGCGCGCGGCGGAGGTCGTGGCGGACGTCTGCCTCGCCGACCCGCGCGTCGAGCGCGTGACGGTGTCCGTGCGCAAGTTCGGGACCGTCCCCGGCCTTGCGAGCGCCGAAGTCCAGATCGAGAGGCCCACGTGAGGGGAAGAGGCCATGAAGCCATCTGACGTCAAGAGGGCGGTCGTGCTGGCCGCCGGCCTGGGGACGCGGCTGCGGCCGCTCACGCTCGTGGCGCCGAAGCCGCTGCTGCCGATGTGGGGCGTGCCGCTGCTGGAGCGCATCCTCTCCCTGCTGGAATCGTGGGGCGTGGAGGAGATCGCCGTCAACGCGCACTGGCAGGCGGAGAAGATCCGCGCCTACGCGGCGCGGCGCAGGGGCCCTGCGAAGGTGACGGTGGCGGAGGAGCCCGAGATCCTGGGCACGGGCGGCGTCCTGAACCCGCTGCGGTACATGCTCGGGACGGAGCCGTTCTGGCTCGTGAACGGCGACATCGTCGTCGAGGGCCTCGACCCGCAGCCGCTCGTGGACGCCTACGCGAAGAGCGGGAACTTCGCGGGCTGCTGGATGAGCGAGGTCTTCGGCCCGCGCACGGTGGAGGCCGACTTCGAGGGGCGCATCTGCAATTGGGCGAGCGACGTCGCGGGCGACGCGGGCACCTACACCTACTGCGGGGTCGCGCTGCTCGGTCCGCAGATCCTCGACTACGTGAAGCCGGAGGGCTTCTCGACGATCGTCGAAGCGTACGAGGCCGCGATGATGACGGACGGGAAGATCGTCCGCGGCGTGGACCCCGACGGCGCCTACTGGGCGGACTGCGGCACGCTGGAGGCGTATCTGGAGGCGCACGCGGCGCTGGCCCCGGACCGCTTCGAGGCGAACCCGAACGTGATCTTCCCCGGCGTGAAGCTCGTGGCGTCGGCGGACCTCGCGGGCTGCGTCGTGACGGGCGGCCTCGTGGGCGGCGCGTTCGAGCGCACGGCGCTCGTGGGCGTCGACCAGATCGGCGACGCGCGCCTCGCGGCGCTTGCGGAGGCGCTGGGGTGGAAGCCCGTCGACGTCGCGGCCGTCTTCCTCGGCGCGCGCGGCAGCGACCGCGCCTTCTGGCGGCTTGTCCACGGCGACGACCGCGCGATCGCCGTCGTCTACGACGACGCGGCGCGCCCCGAGAACGCCCGCTACGCGCACCACGCGCGCCTCCTCGCCGACGCCGGCGTGCCCGTGCCGCGCGTCCTCGCGGACCTGCCGGAGCGGAAGGCGCTCGCCCTCGAAGACCTCGGCGACGTGTCGCTGGAGGCGCGCGCGGCGGAGAAGGGCGCGCGCCTCGTCGAACTCTACGCGCCCGTCGTGAAGGCCCTGCGCGCGCTCCACGAGAAGGGGACCGAACGCGTGCTCGCCGAGGCGGCGGACGCGCTTGAGCCCGCGTTCGGGCCCGACCTCTACAAGTGGGAGCGCGACCTCTTCGAGACCTTCTGCGTGAAGGCGCGCTACGGCTACGAGAAGCTGCCGGATGCCGTGCGCGCCGACCTGGAGGCGGCGGCGGCCGTCCTCGCGCGCCAGCGCCCCGTGCTCGTCCACCGCGACTGCCAGAGCTCCAACGTCCTCTACCGCAACGGCAGCGCGCCGACCTTCATCGACTTCCAGGGCATGCGCCTCGGCGCGGCCGCCTACGACCTCGCCGCGCTCCTTTACGACCCCTACGCGCCCCTCGGCGAGAAGGAGCGCCGCGCGCTCGCGGCGCTCTACCCCGTGGACACGCTCGCCTACGGCGCCGTGCAGCGGCTCGTGCAGGCGCTCGGCGCCTTCGGGCGGCTCGCCTCCGTGGGGCAGCCCCGCTTCGAGGCCCACGTGCCGCGCGCGCTCGCGAACCTGCTGGAGGCGGCGGACGAGGCGGGCCTCGACGCGCTCGGCGGCTTCGTGGAGGATCTCATCGCGAAGGAGGAGATCCGCCTCGGCCACTTCCACCCCCATCACCACGACGACGACGAGGCATGAAGGCGTCGGTGAAACAGCGGCTTCGGCGGATTCTGGAGGGCGCGCCGCGCCGTGCCGCCGCCGTCGTCACGCGCGCGATGGGGCGCCGCCGCCTGTTCCACGCCTACGACGCCGGCGCGGACACGTTCGTCGTCGAGACGGGCGTGTGGCGGCATCTCGACGCGCACGCCTCGGTGCTGATCGCCGCGAAGCGGGACCTGCGCCACAACGGGGGGCCGGGCTACGTGATGACCGTCACGACGGGCAACCACTCCGTCGCGGCCCTTCCGCTTCTGCAGGGGCAGTTCTGGGATCTCTGCCGCCTCGCGTCCGCGCGGCGCGGCGAGACGATGACGCACGGCGTCTTGTGCGCGAACGTCGTGGGCGGCCGCCTGGAGATCTCCCAGCGCGACGTCCCCTGCCGCCGCCTCGCGGCGGCGGACGACTGGCTCACGCAGGCGCTCGGCTTCGCGAACGGCGACGTCGTGATGACCGAGCGCAACGAGCAGGCCCTCGACCACTTCCGGCGGCGCGGGCAGGAGTGGCGCGTGAAGCCGCTCGCGTGGACCGAGCGCGAGATGTCCGCCGCCCTCGCCGCGAGCCGCAAGCGCCTCTCCACCGACATCCGCTACTACCACGGCTCGCGCGGCGTCCACTTCCTCTCCTACGCGGAGTTCCACCGGCTCTGCGAGCGGGCGACGGGCGACTTCCCCGCGTTCCGCGCGGGCCTCCACGAGCTCGTGAGCGTCTTCGAGGGGCACGAGACGAGCTTCCTGCGCCAGCACAAGTACCACGGCCACCACGAGGTCGAACTCTTCGGCCTGCGGCGCGGCGTCGCGCGAGAGCGCCTCGTCCCCGAGCTGGAGCTGCTGATGGAGAAGATCGAGCTGCGGCGCATCTCCGAGGCGGACGCCGCCGCGCGCGCCGGCGAGCTCGACGCGCTCTTCAAGTCGCTCCTCACGCGCCCCGAGCTCGCCGACGACGCGTCGAAGGCGTTCGTCGAGACGCTCTACATGTACCTCACGGGCGAAATCTACTCCGTGGTGGGCGAGGGCGCGACGCCTGCGTTCGACGACCGCCGCACGGCGCTGCCGGGCGCGCGCTTCGAGCGGGGGCGGCCCGTCTTCGATCCGCTCTGCGACGCGCGCAGCGAGGTGCTGCTCGCGAACCTGCGCGCGCTCGTGAGCCGCGACGAGTTCGTGGAGTACGCGAACGTCTACGAGCTGCGGACGGTCGACGACGAGCTCGACCTGCCGATCGGCGCGGGGTCGACGCGCGAAGTCGTCTACAAGACGAACCGCCGCCCGCTCGCGGCGTCCCTCGTCGAGAAGCGCCTCGCGCGCACGGGGCAGGGCTACGGCAGCTACGTCATCGCGCGCGCGCAGGGCTTCAAGTCCCTCGGCGTCGCGCTCCCGGACTACCGCCTCCTGCGGCGGCGGCCGCACGAGAAGACGCACGGCGACTTCTTCATCCGCACGCGCTGCGAGGGCGAGCCGCGCGCGGACATCCCGGCGAGCGCGTTCCAGCTCGCGGGCGAGTTCGGCGGCGCGGAGGCGGGGGAGGACCCGCAGGTCGTCCTCGCGCTCGCGTTCCTGATGGGCGACGCGGCCGCGCAGAATCTCGCGATGAAGAAGTACGACCCCGCCACCCGGACGCCGCGCTACGACGTGGGCAAGGAGATCTACCGCTTCGGCTACGACATCAAGGCGGGGCGCCTCCTGCCGCAGGGCGTCTCGTTCTGCTCCGTGCGCGGCTCGCTCGGCTGGCCCGACGTGTCGCACACGGACCGCAACCTCGACGCGATCGCCGCCTTCTACCTCGCCTCCTACGCGAAGGCCCTCGCGGACTTCGCCGCAGGCCATCCCGTCTGCGCGCGCGCGGACCTCGGCGCGCGCTTCTTCGCCGGTTTCGAGTTCCGCCTGCGCGCGCTCGAATGGGCGTTCACCGTGCAGCGCGACGCCTTCGAGGGCTTCGACCCCGCGCTGCCGCCGCGCTACGGCTTCCTCCCCAAGTGGCGCTTCGCCCTCTGGGCGCTGGAGCGCCACGTGCGGCGCATCGCGACCCTGCGCGCGCGCTTCTTCGCGTTCCTGGAGCATCCGGACGCGGTCATCGCCGTGCCGGCGGACGACGCGCGCACGCTGGAGGACGCGAACGCCGCGAGCGTGCTGAGCGCGCTGGAGGACATTGAGATCCGCTTTGTCGGAGATTAAGTGGTTAAGTAGTTAAGTAGTTAAGTTTTTAGTCGGAAAGTGGTTAAAAGTTTTTAGTCGGAAAGAGGTTAAGGCGTTAGGAGATGAAGGTGTTATCCTTCGGCAATCAAATCGTGTGAGCCATAAAGAACACAAAATTCACAAAGCCTTTGCGGTCTTTGTGTTCTTTGCGGCAAAAAAATCACCATGTTTCGTTTTAACCACTTAACCACTTAACTACTTAACCACTTAATCTCAAGGACGTTGTGGCATGAAGGACGAACGGATCGAGATCCTGGACCCCGCGACGAAAATCGCCGTCGTGTGCGCGGACGCGACGACGGCGGCGGGGCAGCTTGCGCGCGCTCACCTTTCCGGCCCCACCGCCTCGCACTACCTCGCCGAGGCGCTCGCCGCCGTCGCGCTCCTCGGCGCGGAGACGGCGCAGGAGGCGGAGACCGTCACGTTCCGGCTTGACTGCCCGGGCCCGCTGGAAGGCTTCCTCGTCGAATGCACGGCCGCCGGCACGCTGCGCGGCTACACGAAGAAGAAGACTCTGAACGACTTCGACGGCCTCGGCGCGCCGAAGGACGCGCAGGTGCTGGGCGGGAGCGGCACGTTCGAGATCATCCGCTCCATCCCCGGCGCGATCCTGTCGAGCGGCACCGTCGCGACCGCGTGGAAGGAGGGCGCGGTGGCCGCCGGGCTCGACGCCTCCTTCGCGCAGTCGCTCCAGCGCCGCGTCCGCACGGCCGTCGCCGCGTCCGTCGGCGACGACGGCGTGCCCCTTTTCGCGCGCGGCCTCCTCGCGGAGTGCCCGCC
>CAKUCX010000058.1 GCA_934643865.1 uncultured Kiritimatiellota bacterium | reverse complement strand
GCGCAGGGCTGGCGCACGGCGGCGTGGACGAGGGGGCGCGCGGCGGGCGCGTCGACGGTGACGACGGCGGAGAGGATCGGCGACGTCTGCTCCAGGAGCGTCGTGTCGGCCCACGCCCCCCGCATCCGGGGCTTCCGCGTGCGGCGCCAGAGGCGGACGTGGCGGATCTCGCCCACGGCGAGGCCGGGGACGGCGCAGGAGAGCGTGCGGTCGAGGGGGTCGACGATGTTCGCGGCGAGGGCGGCGTTGTCCGTCGCCGTCTTCAGCGTGCGCGCGACGTCGACGGGGCGCACGACGCCGTTCGTCCCGACGATCTCGACGGCGAGGAGGCCTGCGTCGCCGTAGCGCGCGCTGAAGTCGAGCGAGACGGTCGCGTGGGCGCGGCGGCCCTTCTCCGTGAGGACCTTGACCCACTCGTCCTCCCAGGCGACGTCCGTGCCGTCGGCCTCGTAGCGCGTGTGGAAGCGGTCGTCGACGACGACGCTGTCGGCGTCGGGGAAGCGCGCGGCGGTCGCGCGCGCCGCCGCCGCCGCGACCTGCGCCGCGTCGGCGCGGAACGCCTCGGGCATCTCGGGCGGCGGGGCCGCCCGCGCAAGCGCCGCACACGCGGCGAGGCAACGTAGAATCCTCATGCCGCGTAGTGTACCACAAAACGGAACGGCCCCGGACGCGGCGGCGGCCGGCGGCAGGCGGGCCAAAATATGGTATACTCGTCCATGACTTTACGAACAAAGGAGTGATTCATGAAGAAGCTGACGTTGGTTGCGTGCGCCGCCGTGGCGGCGATGGGCGTGTTCACGGGATGCGAAAAGCAGGCGGATGACGGCAAGACGAAGTTCGTGGTCGGCTTCGACGCCGACTTCCCGCCCTACGGCTACAAGGAGGGCGCGGAGTACAAGGGCTTCGACCTCGACCTCGCGCGCGAGGTCTGCGCGCGGCGCGGCTGGACGTTCGTCGCGAACCCGCTCAACTGGGACGCGAAGGACATGGAGCTCAACTCCGGCTCGATCAACTGCATCTGGAACGGCTTCACCATGCAGGGCCGCGAGGCGGGCTATACCTGGACGGAGCCCTACGTGGACAACTCGCAGGTCGTGCTCGTGAAGGCCGGCGCGCCGATCAAGACGCTCAAGGACCTCGCCGGGAAGACCGTGGGCGTGCAGACCGACACGCCCGTCCAGAAGGAACTCTCCGGCAAGGGCGACAAGAAGGACGTCGCCGCGCTCGGCGCCACGTTCAAGAAGCTTGTCGTCGTGCCGAACTACAACAACGCGATGCTGGAGCTCGACTCGGGCGCGGTGGACGCCGTGGCGCTCGACGTGGGCGTGGCGAAGAAGAAGATGGCCGACATGCCCGGCAAGTTCACGCTCCTCAAGGAGATCGTCATGACCGAGACGTACGGCATCGGCTTCAAGAAGGGCAACACGCAGCTCCGCGACGACGTGCAGGCCACGCTCAAGGAGATGGTGAAGGACGGCACGATGGCGAAGATCGCCGCGAAGTACGGCATCGAGCCGAACGCCCTCATCCTGAAGTAGGCGGACGGGGCGGGGCGCAGGGATGACCTTCGCGGGCATGGTGCTGGAACTCCTCTCGGGGCTTCTCGTCTCGGTGGAGATCTTCGCGTTCACCCTGCTGCTGGCCCTGCCGCTGGGGCTCGTCGTCGCGTGGGGGCGCATGTCCTCCGCGCGGCCCGTCTCCACGGCCTTCCGCCTCTACATCAGCGTCGTGCGCGGCACGCCGCTCATGCTCCAGATCCTCTTCGTCTACTTCGCGCCCTACTACCTCTTCGGCCTCTCGCTCGCGCACTACCCGCGCCTCCTCGCGACGGTCCTCGCCTTCGCGCTGAACTACGCGGCGTATTTCGCGGAGATCTACCGGGGTGGCATCCTCTCCGTCGAGGTTGGGCAGTGGGAGGCCGCGAAGGCGCTCGGCCTGGGGCGCGGGCGCGCGTTCTTCCGCATCGTCCTGCCGCAGATGGTGAAGCGCGTCATCCCCGCCGTCGGCAACGAGGTCATCACCCTCGTGAAGGACACGTCGCTCGCGTTCACGATCGCGGTGACGGAGATGTTCACGCTCGCGAAGCAGCTTTCGAGCGCGCACACGACCATGGCCCCGCTCGTCGCGGCGGGCGTCTTCTACTACATCTTCAACTACGTGGTCGCCTGGACGATGGAGCGCATCGAGAAGCGCTTCGCCTACTACAGCTGACCCCCACCACCCCCGGAAAGGAATCCCCATCATGCAAGCCGACTTCGTTGGACTGGGCTACTGCTCGAACGACCACCTCGCGGTGCTGCCGTTCATCCCCATGGACACCAAGGTGCAGATGATCAAGCACGCCATCCTCGGCGGCGGCCCCTCGGCGAACTCGACGGCCGGCGCGGCGGCCCTCGGCCTCTCCGCCGCCTACATCGGCACGGTCGGCGACGACCCCGACGGGCGCATGATCCTCGAGGACTTCAAGCGCCAGGGCGTCGACACCTCCGCGATGAAGATCCGCCCCGGCGCCTCCAGCGCGATCGCCTACCTCTGGATCGAGGAGAAGACCGGGAACCGCTCCTGCGCCTGGACGCGCGAGGGCCTCACCGAACTGCAGGCGGACGAGGTGGACCTCGACCTCGTGCGCGGCGCGAAGATCTTCCACATCGACGGCCACAATCCCAAGGGCGCCCTCGCGGGCGCGAAGGCCGCGAAGGAGGCGGGCGTCGTCGTCAACTTCGACGCCGGCACCCTCCGCGACGGCGTACCCGAACTGCTCCCCTACGCCGACCTGCTCGTCTGCAGCGAGGAGTTTGCGCTCAAGCTCACGGGCCTTGCGGACGCCGAGGCGGCCGTGCGGAAGATCTACGACACCTACCACCCCGCAGTCGCGGGCGCGACGATGGGTGTGCGCGGCTCGATGACCTTCGACGGCACGCACGTCGTGAAGCTGCCCGCCTTCCCCGTCGAGAAGGTCGTCGACACGACGGGCTGCGGCGACCTCTACCACACGGGCTTCGCGATCCGCTGGATCGAGACGCACGACCTGCGCGAATCCATGCGGTTCGCGAGCGCCGTCTCGGCGCTCAAGTGCCGCGGCCTCTCGGGTCGTCCGCCCGCCTGCCCGAACCGCGCCGAGGTCGAGGCGTTCCTCGCCGCCCGCTGATCGCCCGCGCCCCGTGGCTATGGGCGAGCGGGCGACGGGCCCAACGACGGCGCTGGACGCCCGGCGTGCGATGTGCTAGACTTTCGGCAGATTCGCCTGTGGCGGATGTCTGCTTGCCGGTGCATGAAAGCACGAAAGGAACGGAACCATGAACACGCACGCGCTGAACGTTGGGGCTCCGCCCGTCAAGGGGGGGGGGGGGTGAAAATGAAGCTCTTGGCCATTGTCACGGTGCTTTCTGCACTTGTGGTGGCTCAGGCGGCCACGCCGCTCTGGACGGCGGCGGCGACGGACGCCGTGGCGGCCTTCGCGGCGGACGACGCCCACGCCAATCCCCGCGCCGATGCGAGCGGGAAGGGGACGTGGGCGTTCTACGTCGAGCAGGCCGACGGCACGCAGCGGATGATGGCGTACGGCGTGAAGGCAGGGGCGAACGCCGCCCTCCAGGGAAGCTGGATGGATCAGTATTATTATTTGCTCGCCCATACGGGGACGACGCCCGTGGGCGGCCCTGAGCAGGGAATGGTCAGGCCCGGCGAACTCTACTTCCATCCGGGCGACACGCAACCGCACGTCCTTGCCTTCACGCCGAACGAGACGGGCTTCTACACGGTCGAGGCGAACGTGCGGCACATCTTCCCCAAGCCGACATGGGATGGCGTCACCGGCATCCGGGCGGCGCTGGCCCACGGGGTCCCCTCCTGGCTCGTCACGTTCACGAACGCGGTCGTCTGCTTCTCGACGACGCAGGCGGTGGACTGGGCGGCGACGACCCTTGCCGTCTCGAACGTGTTCTGCGTGGCGGGCGAGACGCTCCAGCTGCGGCTTGACGCGAATGGGAACATCACCGGCGACGCGAGCGCGCTCACGTTCACGGTCGCCCAGACGCGCGCGGGGGCAATGCCGGACTGGACGCGCTACAAGATGGACGCGAATGCGGCCCTCGTTGCCGCCAAGCGCGCGGAGACGCCGGACGCGGCGACGTTCACGGACGCGCAGGGCGCGACGTGGGAATTCGGTATGTCCACGGAACCGTTGGGGGCGGTCACGCCGTTCGCCTACGGATATGACGAACGGACAGATTGGCGGGGCTGGGTTGTGAGCGCCGACTGGACGACAGACAAGGACAAGAAAACCTACCCCTATCTCTTTGCGAACATGAACGCAAAGGCCAAGGCGTTCTTCACGGACGGTGCGGGGCTTTCTGCCGGCGCGGACGAGTTCGTCTTCCATCCAGGCTGGGCGTCCTACGTACACCTTGGCTGGACGGCGCCGGTGGACGGCGTCTACCGCGTCTCGGGCCTTCTGCGGCACATCGGCGACAAGCCGAACGCCGACTGGGCGGACGGCGTGGACGGCGTCGTCACGGTCTCCTCGAACCGCTATGCCGTGTCGGCCGTCGCCGTCGAAAAGGGGGCCGTCGACTCGCTGGACGCGGACGACGTGTGGCTGCGCGCGGGCGAGCGCCTTTCGCTCGCGCTCGGGCCGGGCCCCGGCGGGAACCATGGCTGCGACCTCTCCTCGTGCCGCTTCGCCCTGGAGCGCGTCGACTACGAGCCGCTCGACGTCGTGTCCGTCGACTTCGACGCGGACGGAACGCCCTACGCGGGCGACGGGCGCGTCGGCTGGCTCACGAACACGTTCTGGAACGTCTGGACGCCCCGCGCGGGCGCGACGGAGGCGCGGGCACGCGGGCTTCGCCGCTCGGACGGGACGACCCGCACGGCGGTCTGCCTCACGCTCGCGCGGACGGAGGGGCTTGCCGTTTCGGCGGCGGGCGAGCCGTCGCATGCGCTCTTCGCGGACGGCGTCGCCGCGTCCGGCGCGGCGGACTCCGTCGCCTTCACGCTCACGGGCCTGACGCCCGGCGCGTCGTATGGCCTCACACTCTACAGCCGCAGCGCGGACGGCACGGCGCCCGGCGTCTTCACCGTCGGCGGCGAAGCGAAGGCGGCCACGGGGACGTGGTTCTTCCGCACGGGCGGCGAACACGCGCAGTTCGCGGTGACGGCGGACGCGGAGGGCACCCTGGCGGGCACGTTCACGGGCGCGGCGGAGGGAGAAGCCGCCCTCTGGTGCGGCCTTCAGGTGACGGGTGCGGACTTCCCCGCCTATGTGCCAAATGGTACAATGTTGTTTATTCGGTAAGCCAAGGATGATGATGGATATGAGCAAGCTGAGTTGGATGCTGGTCGGCCTGATGCCCCTGGTGGCGGTCGCCGCCGACGGAACCTGGGAGACGCTGTCGTTCGCGAAGGGGACGTACGCGCCGCTGGACGCCTACACGCGCGCGGGCGGGAAGCTCGTGGGCGCGGCCCTAAAGGGCGAGACCTACCCGATGGCGCTGCGCAACGTCACGAAGGCGGAGGTTTCCGAACAGGGGAAGCTGGACGTGGTGGTACCCGTCGGCGCGTGGGTGCTGCATCCCGCGCCGCAGGCCGCGGCCGTCCTGCGCCATGCCCCGGCCAAGGCGGGCCCCTACGACGTCACGGTGACCTGTGCCGCCCTCAAGGCGGGTGACGGGAACCCGAAGACGGCCGGCGTCGACGTGACGCTTCTCGTGGCCGGCGCGGAACGGGCGCGGTTCACGCTCCGGGCCGGGACGGACCAGGTCCGCCGGACGGTCCGCCTCGCCGCCGTGAAGCTTGGCGCGGACGCGGCGGTGGAGGTGCGCGTCGACGCGCGCGGTTCGCACATCTGCGACGCGACGGCGGTGTCGCTCGCGCTCGCGCGTCCCGAGACGGTGCCCGTGGACGTGCCGGGCGCGTGGACGCGCCTGCCGCCCAGGGACGTCGATCCGAAGCTCTCGCACGTCTCCGACCCGATCCCGCGCCCGTGGAGCGGACAGAAGGCCGCGCTCGCCTTCGCGCGCCTCGGCGTGTCGCCCCAGGCGGCGTCCCGCCCGCTCGGCGTGGACGGCCTTGCGTTCACGGGCGCGGCGCAGCTGCGCCTCGACTGGGCGGCCGCCGAGCCCGAACGGGCGAAGCCCCCCCTCGGCCGCGATCCGCGCGGCCTGTGGGGGCCGGGAAGCCGCACGCCTCCCAAGGCCCCGGTCACCGAGCCGCGCCTCTACACGTTCGGGCGTTCGCTGCGCTTCTTCCGGGACGCCGTGCCGGACACCGAGGTGCTGTTGCCGTTCGCGGTCGTCGTGGACGGCAACCCCGAGGACGGCTTTGGCGGCTACGTGCTTGGCTACGACACGGCGGCGCCGTGGACGTGCGTGCCCGGCACGAACGGCGTGACGGTCGCCTGTTCCACGCCGGACGCGCGTGCGTTCGCGTTCCGCTTCGACGGCACGTGGCTCGCGGGCCTGCAGAAGATGGCGCGTGCGCTCGATGCGTTCCCCACGCTGAAGGGGCTCGTGGAGACGCGGTGCGCCGCGCTCGCCCAGGGCCTCGACCCGATGCCCGACGCCGAACTCTTCCTCACGGTCCTTTCCGAATGGGTGCAGGACGACGCGAAGTGGGGCTGTCCCCTCGACGGCTGGGATGCCTACGTGCGCGGGCGCGTCGCGCGGCGTGCGAAGCTCCTCGCCGACCCGCGCCTGAAGGAGACGCTCGCGAAGGGGATCCTCTTCAACACGCGCCGCAGCCCGACGTGGAACCACTGCGTGGCGCAGTACTTCGGCTGGCGGCAGCGCCCGGGCGGAAGCCTGTTCGCGCTGGAGGCGCCGGGACGGTCGATGAAGACGCGCGACCTGATCGCGGGGCGGATGCCCTCCGGCAGCTACCTGGAGCCGCGTCTCTCGTATGATGCGCGCCGGATCCTCTTCGCGTTCGTGGAGACGGAGGGTCCGCTCAACCCCTACTCGATGTGCGTGAACGAGGAGGGCGGCGACGACCACTACTACCACCTGTGGGAGATCGCGCCGGACGGTTCGGGTCTGAAGCAGCTCACGCGGGGCGTCTACGAGGACTTCATGCCGGAGTTCCTGCCGGACGGCGACATCGCCTTCATGTCCACGCGCCGCCGCTCGCAGAGCCGCTGCTTCTGGTTCGGCTACTCGAACCGCTGGCAGGCGTACACGATGTTCCGTATGCGCCCGGACGGCTCGGAGATCCGCCAGCTCTCGTGGAACGACGTCGCCGAGTGGTTCCCCGCGATGGCCAACAACGGCGAGCTCATGTTCGCGCGCTGGGACTACATCGACCGCGACGCCGTGCGCCACCAGAACCTCTGGGCCATGCGCCCGGACGGCACGAACCCGAAGGCGCTCTGGGGCAACGAGACGCCCGACCCGCACTGCACGTTCCAGATCCGTGCCGTCCCCGGCTCGCGCAAGGTCGCCTGCATCGCCTCCGCCCACCACGCCGTGACGGGCGGCCCGCTCATCCTCATCGACCCCTCCATCGACGAGAACAGCGAGGACGCCGTGACGCACGTCACGCCCGGCCACTACCCCGAGATCCGCATGGGCGCGCCGGACGACGACGACCCCGCCGCGCACAACGACTGGTACAACTCGCCGTGGCCCTACGGGGAGGACCTCTTCCTCGTGAGCTGGAGCCGCGACCACCTGCACTACGAGCCGAGCCGCCCCGCGCCCGACGCCTCGCTCGGCCTCTACGTGCTTGCCGCCGACGGGACGCGCGAAGTGCTCTACCGCGACGGCCGGATCAACGCGATGTGCCCGACGCCGCTCGTCGCGCGCCCCGTGCCGCCGAAGCTGGAGTCGCAGTTCGACCCGGCTCTCCGCGCGGCGAAGAAGGGCGAGGTGTTCATTGCGGACGTGCGGCGCGGCCTCAAGGACGTCAAGCCGGGCGCCCTCGCCCAGGTGCGCGTCGTCCAGATCTTCCCGCGCACGGCCCCCGACCAGTACCTCCCGAACACGGGGCGCGGCGGCCACGAGAACGCGCGCGCCGTTCTCGGCACCGCGCAGGTGGAGGCGGACGGTTCGTGCCGCTTCCTCGTCCCCGCCGAGAAGGCGATCCTCTTCCAGGTGCTTGACGGAAAGGGCCGCGCCTGGCGCACGATGCGCTCGACGACCTCGCTCATGCCGGGCGAGCGCGTCTCGTGCGTCGGCTGCCACGAGCCGAAGCGCGAGGCCGGTGCCGCCGCCGCGCCGCTTTCGGCGGCGATGAAGAAGCCCGCGCAGGAACTCGCCGTGCCGCCGGAGGGCGGGCGTCCGTGGGGCTTCGTGGAGAACGTGCAGCCCATCCTCGACGCGAAGTGCATCCGCTGCCACGGCGACCGGAACCCGCCGAAGGGCATCGCGCTCACGCGCACGCCCGATCCGCGCTTCTCGAACGCGACGAACGTCGTCACGGTGGGCGCGCGGCAGTATTCGGCGCCGTTCACGCGGTCCTACGCGACGCTGTGCTTCACGGACGAGCCGACGGGGCGCAAGCCGGGTAGCAAGCAGTTCCAGTGGTACAAGCCCCGCCGGGGCGTTGCGCTGGACGGCACGCCCGCCGAGATGGTGCCGTGCTGGCCCGAGTACAACCATGTGCAGACGACGCCCGAGGGGCCGGGGCGCAACGCGCTCGGCTCCGGCCTCTTCGGACACCTCTCGCGCGGGAAGCACGCGAACCTGCTTACGCCCGAGGAGCTGCGCATGCTCGCCACGTGGATCGACCTCAACGCCACGTTCTACGGCTGCTACGAGGAACCGTTCCTCTCGCGGCAGCTGAAGGGCGAGGCGATCCCGATGCCGGAGCGGCAGTAGACGCCAAACAGCGGTCGGCCCGGGCCGCCGACCCTGCCGGAGGACGCCCGTCGGGCGGGCGTGGAGGCGCGCCTGCGGCAGAATCGCCCATAAGGAAAGGATGCGGACATGACGGAAAAGAATGTCAGCCGGGCGGCGGGACTGCTCGGCCTTGTGTGCGCGGGCCTTGCGGCTTCGGCGGATGTCGTCACGAACGACTACTTCGGCGACATCACGTCGCCGACGACGCTGCGCGGCGTCACGAACATCATCGCGAAGTGCGCGCCGGTCAACATCTCGGCCGACCTCACGCTCGACGACCGCACGTTCCTCCGGCTGAGAGGCGAAAGCGCGTATTCCCCCGCCTGGGTCAACCTCGCGCCGACGGCGAACCCCGTCACCTTGACCGTGCAGGGCAACTCCGGCTTCTTCACGGCCTACCGCAACTCGATGGACGGCGCGAACGCGAACAACGAGTGGGGAAAGACGGGCATCGACGATCCGCGCGGGACGGGCAAGGAGACGGAGCCCACCTACTACCGCGTGCGCATGGGCGTCGTGGACGGCGCGCCGGGCTCGACGGGGCCGGCGCGGATCGTCCTGAAGACGAACCCGAAGTTCGGCTACAATGCGTTCAGCGGCTTCTGGGCGCGTTTCCTCGACATCGAAACGTCCGTCGCGCCCGACCCGGAGACGGGCATGATCGACTTCCTTGAAATCCCCGCGGGCGTGGTGGCGGACATCTCCCGGATCCAGAACAAGTCCACGCTCTACCCCGCGCGCATCCTCTTCCGGGGCGGCACGCTCCTGCGGAACAACGCGACGGCGAACGGCGCGCCGCTTTCGCCCGTGTCCGGCGCGACGCTCGTCCTGGAGGGCGTGGGCGGGGCCGACATTCGTCTGAAGTCGCAGTTCCAGCAGGCGAGCTTCACGGGCCGCAAGGGCGGCACGGTGCGGATCGTCGGCCGGCACGTCTACCTCTCCCAGTCGGGCTACTATCCCCAAGGCGCCCCCGGCGCCAATCACAATTCGTGGGACCTCGACACGGACGACCACGTGGTCTGGGAGCATACGGGCAACCTCCTCTTCAACGAAAACGTCTGGCTGCGGACGACGAGCGACGACCTCCTGCCGCACGGCCCGGCGACCGGCATCCTCTCGCTGGGGTACAATTCGGGCATCACGGAGGCCGCCGCCGCGAGCGGGACGGTCGTCCCGTTCTGCTGCCTCGACCTCTGCGGGACGCGCCAGTACGTGAACGGCGTCACGAGCACGGGCACGGAGGCGTGGCGGCGCGGCGTCGTCACGAACACGCACGCGACGGCGACGGGGACGCTCGTGCTGGGGGCGGACGACGTGGACGGCACGCTGAACGCGAAGTGTACCGCGCGCGTCGCGGTCGAGAAGGTGGGCGCGGGGCGGCTGACCGTGCGGGCGGCAACGGGCGAGGCGCTGGACGTCAAGGCGGGCCGCGTGACCTTCTCGGAGGCGTGCGCCTTCACGAACGTGACGGTGGCGGCGGGTACGGCGCTGGACGGCGCCGTGACGGTGACGGGCGCGTTCACGGCGACGGGCGCGACGCCGCCCCGTGCGCTGGGGCTCAACCTGGCGCTGGCGGCGGGGGCGACCGTCTCCGTCAACGCGGCGACGCCGTTTGTGGTCTACACGTTGACGGTTGGAGGCGCGGCGGTGCCGAGCGGCACTTACACGGCGGCGGAGGCGGACTGGCTGGCGGCGGGGACGGTCACCGTCCTCTGGCGGGCGGGCAATGCCGTCACGGACGTCGCCTGGACGGGGGCGGGCGCGACGGACGCGGCGGCGGAGGCGGCGAACTGGGCGCGGCCGGTGGACTTCTCGCTTCTCGGCACGCGGCCCGTCTTCGCGACCGGCGGCGCGCGCGCGGAGCTGGCGGACGTCTACTCCTTCTCCGGCATGGCGTTCGACGCGCCGGGCGACTTCACGCTCGCGGCCGCCGACGGTTCGGCGGGGACGGTGAACCTCTTCGGGAACCTCGACCTCGCGGCGGCGCCCGCCGGCGAACGGCGCACCTACGCGGTGACGGCCCCGCTGGAGCTGGTCACGGGCCAGACGCTGACGCTGCCGACGAACGTCACGCTCAAGCTGACGGGCGGGCTCGCCGGTTCCGCCGCCGGGGGACTGGAGATGGTGGGGACGAAGCTGAGCGACCTCGTGTACGACTACGACGACGCGGGCGGCGCGCTCGTCCTCGAAAACGCGCGGATCTCGGGTCCGATCTCGCATACGCGCGGCGGCGGTTGGCTCGTCCTGCGCGGCGACGTCGGCTGCCCCGGCGACACGTCCCCGCTCACGTTCAATTTCTGCCGCCTGCGCGACGACAAGACGATGCCGGTCGACGGAGGCCGCTTTGCCCTGACCGGCAACACGCGCCTGGAGGGCGCGACGATCCACAAGCCCGTGACGGTCGAGGGGCGGGGGCAGATCGGCCTTGGCTGCGACCGGTGGCTGGTCGGCGCGACCAACACGGTGAACACGTTCAAGGCGCTTGTCTCCTGCGTGCCGTCCACGGCATTCCGCGCGGACACGGGCTGCACCTACGTCTTCGAGAAGGGGATCACGGTCGAGACCGGTGGGCTGGGGCTTCTGCCGACGGACGGCGACTGCACGCAGACGCGCTACGAGGTAAGGGGCCCCGTGGTCGTGAAATCGACCAACCGCACGTTCAATTTCGGTTCGACGACGCGCGTCGAATTCTGGAGCGCGGGATGCTCCGTCCGGCACTTCGTCGAGCCCAGCGCCGCGACGCTGGCGTTCCAGGTCGACAACGTGTTCACGGACACGGGCTTTCTCTTCACCTCCGACAAGGACGGGACGCTGGAGCTGGGGGCGACGCACCAGCGGATGAAGTGGCTCTGCTCGGGGAAAAACGTGGAATTCGTGGCGACGGGCGGAATGCTGTGGGGCACGGTGCGCGGCGACTGGCCCGCGACGCTGGAGGTGACGCCCGGCGTCCCGGACGGGCATGAGGCCGTCACGAACTGCGGCGCGCAGTTCACGGGCTGGGTCACGCTCGCGAAGAGCGGCGCGGGCGTCCACCGGATGCTTGCGCGGGCCTACGAGTCGTTCGGCGACGTGGCGGTGTCGGGCGGGCGGCTTGAGTTCAACGCGGGCGCGACGTGGCTCAACGGCACGAACGTGACGGTGCGGGGGACGGGCACGCTGAAGGTCGGTTCGGCCGGGACGTTCCGCGACGACGTGCGCATCCGGGCGGAGGGCGCGGACTGGAAGCTCGACCTGACGGGCCTCCAGAAGGCGGAGTCGTTCGTGGTGGACGGCGTGCCGATGCCGGGGGGCGACTACGGGGCCGGCCACGCGAAGCTGGGCGCGCATTTCACGGGCCCGGGCATCCTGCGTGTCCGCCAGGTCGGCATGTACCTCATCCTCCGCTAGGCGCAGGAGGCGCGGCACGCGTTTTTCGCGTACAAGTCCGTCCGGACGCGCGGGAGCGCGTCCCTCCCGCTAAAACCTAAAACCTAAAACCTAAAACCTAGAACCTAAAACCTCCCACATCGGGATGTGGTATACTTTTCCGCATGGGCATTCGGAGAATCAGGGGCGGCGTCTGCGCCGCAAAGGGCTTCAGGGCCGCAGGCGTGCCCGCGCGCATCAAGTACGAGGGCCGCAACGACGTGGCGCTCGTGGTGGCGGACGCGCCGTGCGTGGCGGCGGCCGTGTTCACGACGAACGCCGTCGCGGCGGCGCCGGTCGTCTACGACCGCATGGTCGTGAAGGGCGGGCGCGTCCAGGCGATCCTCGCGAACAGCGGCTGCGCGAACGCCTGCACGGGCGAGGCGGGCTACCGGGACGCCGAGCTCGCGGCGCTCGCGACGGCGGGCGAGCTGGGGATCGACCCGCGCCATGTGCTGGTCGCCTCCACGGGCGTCATCGGGCGGCGCCTGCCGATGGATCGTCTGCTCGCCGGCATGAAGGCCGCCGCCGCGCAGCTCGCGCGCAGCGAGGCGGCGGGCCTTGCCGCCGAGAAGGCCGTGATGACGACGGACACGAAGCCGAAGCAGGCCGCCGTGCAGACGACCATCGGCGGCCGGACCGTCACGGTGGGCGGCATGTGCAAGGGCTCCGGCATGATCGAGCCGAACATGGCGACGATGCTCGGGTTCATCACGACGGACGCGGCGATTGCGCCCGCCCTCCTGCGCCGCGCCCTGCGCCGCGCCGTCGCCGTGAGCTTCAACCACGTCGTCGTGGACGGCGACGAGTCGACGAACGACAGCGTCTTCCTGCTCGCCTCCGGCGCGGCGGGGAACGCGCCGATCGACAGGCCGGGCGACGACTTCGAGGCGTTCGTCGCGGCGCTCACCGCCGTCGGCGTGGCGCTCGCGAAGCAGATGGCGGCGGACGGCGAGGGGGCGACGAAGTACGTGGAGGTGCGCGTCGTGAACGCGAAGACGCAGAGGGACGCCGACCGCGCGGCGCGCGCGATCGCGAAGAGCCCGCTCGCGAAGACCTCCTGGTTCGGCAAGGACCCCAACTGGGGACGCGTCCTCGCGGCGGCGGGGTATTCCGGCGCGCAGGTCGACGACCGCGCGGCGGAGGTGTTCTACGGGAAGACGTGGGCCTACCGGAGGGGCGAGGTGGCCGACGCCGCGCAGCTCGCGAAGCTGGAGAAGGAGATGCAGGGGCCCGCGCTCGTCGTGACGGTGGACCTCCACCTCGGCACGTTCGCCGCGTCGATCTACACCTGCGACCTCTCGCTCGACTACGTCCACATCAATGCGGACTACACGACGTGACGCGGGCATGGCCGAACGCATCTACAGTGTCACGCAGCTGACGGCGTCCATCAGGCGGAATCTCCTCGCGAACAACGCGAAGCTCGCGGGCGTGTGGATCGAGGGCGAGGTCTCGGGCAACAGGGTCTACGCCTCGGGCCACCGCTACTTCACGCTCAAGGACAAGGACGCGGCGATCAGCTGCGTCCTCTTTGCGTTCAACCTGCGCACGTGCGACGAGGACTTCAAGAAGGCGCTCGCGCAGGGCGAGGCCACGGTCAACGGCCTCAAGGTCCAGGTCATGGGCGAGCTGGACCTGAACGCCTCCCGCGGCCAGTACGCCTTCAAGGTCCTCCGCCTGCGCCTCCGGCGGGACGAACTCGGCGCGCGGATGGAGGCGTACAACAAGCTCAAGGCGACGCTCCGCGCGGAGGGCCTCGACCGGCTCGACCGTCCCGATCGGCGGCGCCCCCTCCCGTTCCTGCCGCGCGGCATCGGTCTCGTCACGTCGGCGGCGGGCGCGGTCATCCACGACATGTGCGACGTCCTCTGGAGCCGCTTCCCCGACTACCTGCCCGGCCGCCCGTGGCGCGCGGACTGCGGCGCGCCGCCGCCGGACGGCGGCCCCTGGGCGCGGATCCCCGAGGCGGTGCTTCTCCACGCGGGCGCGCGCGTGCGCCTCTACCCCGTGAAGGTGCAGGGCGACGGCGCCGCGCGGGAGATCGCGAACGCCATCGTGTACTTCAACAGCCTCCGCGCGCGGCCCGACGGCGGGTTCGTCCCCGACGTCCTCGTCGTCGGGCGCGGCGGCGGCTCGATGGAGGACCTCTGGGCGTTCAACGAGGCGCCCGTCGTGTACGCCGTGGCGAATTCGTCCATCCCCGTCATCTCCGCCGTTGGGCACGAGAGCGACTTCACGCTCTGCGACCTCGTGGCGGACTGCCGCGCCGGGACGCCCTCCATCGGCATGGCCCGGGCCGTGCCCGAGAAGGCGAAGCTCGAAGGCGCGTGCGCCGCGCTCGCGGACCGCCTCGGCCGCGCGCTGCGCCATCGCGTCGAGAACCGCCTGCAGCAGGTGGACGACCTCGCCCACCGCCTCGGCCGCGCGCCGGAGCAGGCGCTCGCGCGCGCGGCGCGGCGGCTGGAGGGCCTGGCGGCGCGCCTCGCGCCCGCGCTGAAGGGCCCGGTGGCGCGGCTCGAACGGCGCGTACAGCGCGCGGCGCTGGGGCTTGCGCCGGCGATGCGCGGCGCCGTGCAGCGCGCGGACGCGGAGACGCGGCGGCTCGACGCGAAGCTCGGCCTGCTCAACCCCTACCAGGTCCTGAAGCGGGGGTATTCGATCACGACGGACGCGGCGGGGCGGGTCGTGCGCGCGGCGGCGGAAGTGAAGGCGGGTGACCGCCTGACGACGCGCCTCGGCGAGGGGTCGCTCGCCTCGGTCGTCGTGCGGGAGGGCGAACCGGCGTGAGGAACGTGCTGCCAGACGTGTGGGCGCGTTTGACGGGGCGGTCGCGGCCGCTCGGGTTCGACGCCGCGACGGCGACGGACCGGGGCCTTGTCCGCGCCGAGAATCAGGATGCGTTCGTCTGCGCCGCCGAAGCGGGCTTCCTCTGCGTGGCGGACGGGATGGGCGGCGGCGAGGGCGGCGCGCTCGCGAGCCGGTGGACGTGCGACGCGCTTGCTGCGGTGTGGGCGGACACGGAGGGGCAGCCGCTCGCGGCGCGCGAGACGCGCCTCGGCGAAGCCCTCCAGTCGGTGAACGGTCGCATTCGCGCCCATGCGCGGCGGCAGGGCTTCCGCGCCATGGGCACGACGGTCGCCGCCCTCCTCCACGCGCCGGAGGAGGGCGCGCGGGCGCGGATCTTCCACGTCGGCGACACGCGCATCTACCGCTTTCGGCACGGGCGGCTCGACGCGCTCACGCGCGACCACACCGTGGGCAGCGAACTGGGCGCGGCGATGGCCGTCGCGCGCCTCGACCAGGCGAAGGCCCTCCAGGCGCGGAGCAACCCGCTCACGCACGTCCTCACGCGCGCGGTGGGGACGGAGCTGCGCGCCCGCCCGGAGTGGAAGACGGTGGACCTCCAGCGCGGCGACCGCCTCTTGATCTGTTCGGACGGCGTCCACGACATGCTTTCGGACGCAGACCTCGCGGCGTTCCTGAAGGGGGCGTCTTCGCCCCGCGCCGCCGTCGCCCGCATCGAGGCGGGCGTGCGCCGCGCCGGCGCCGGCGACAACTACACGCTCGTCTGCGCCGACGTCGTGCGCCGCTAGCGGCGGCGCGGCGCGTGTGGTATAATGCGCCCATGAAGATGCTTGTGACAGGCGCGACCGGGATGCTGGGCCGCGCGGTGCGGGGGCGGTTCGCCGCCGAGGCGGATGTTGAAGTGACGGGCCTGTGCCACACGCGCACGGGCGCGGGGCTCGTGCCGCTGGATCTCGCGGACGCGGCGGCGCGCCGCCGCGTCCTTGAGGCCGTGCGCCCCGACGTCATCGTCCACACGGCGGCGATCCGCAAGCCCGACGCATTCGCCGCCGACGTCGCCTCCGCCCGCCGGCTCAACGTCGACGCGACGGACGCGCTCGCGCGGTGGACGGCCGCCGCCCCGGGCCGCTTCCTCGTCTACATCTCTTCCGACTACGTCTTCGACGGCACGACGCCGCCCTACACGCCCGCCTCGCCGACGCATGCGATCAACGCCTACGGCGCCTCGAAACTCGACGGCGAGCGCGCCGTGCGCGCGGTGGCCGCTGCGCAGAGCGCGATCCTGCGCGTGCCGGTCCTCTACGGCGACGTCGAGACGCTTCAGGAGTCCTCCGTGACGACGGTCATCGAGCAGGTGCTTGCCTTCGTCCGCCCGGGCGCGGAACGGCGCACGGCGCCGCTCGTCCTCGACGACTGGGCGACGCGCTACCCGACGCACGTCGCGGACGTCGCCGACATCCTCGCGCAGATCGTGCGCCGCCGTCTCGCGGGGACGTTCCACTGGAGCGGCGCCGAGGCGATGACGAAGCTCGACATGGGCCGCGCGGCGGCGGCGCTCCTCGGCGTCGACGCGGCCCTCCTGAAGGGGAGCGGCGCGCCCGCGAACGGCAGCGAGCCGCGCCCGAAGGACTGCCACCTCGACCGCTCCGCGCTGGAGGCGCTGGGCGTGACGACGCCCGGCATCCCGTTCGCCGAGGCGGCCCGCCGCCTCGTGCGGCGGTTTGGGCCCGGTGCGCCTCTTCCTTGACGTTTTCGCGTCCATGTCGTAAACTAACTGCCTTTTCAACCATACAAGGTAAGGTCGTCACATGTTTGCACAACTCGTCTCCGGGGGCATCGACTGGTGCGTGCTCGGCTCGTTCGTCGTCTATCTCGTCCTGATGCTCGGCATCGGCTTCCTCTTCTCCAACCGGCAGGAGAGTATGGGGGACTACTTCCTCGGCGGGCGCAAGATGAACAAATGGGTCGTCGCGCTCTCCGCCCAGGCGAGCGACATGAGCGGCTGGCTGCTGATGGGCCTGCCCGGCGCGATCTTCCTCGGCGGCTTCTCCGAGGCGTGGATCGGCATCGGCCTCGCGATCGGCACGTACCTCAACTGGAAGATCGTCGCGCGCCGCCTGCGGCGCTATTCGCAGGTCTGCGGCGACTCGATTACGATCCCCGACTTCATCGCGAACCGCTTCCGCGACACGACGGGCGTCTCGCGCGTCGTCGCGGCGCTCATCATCCTCGTCTTCTTCACCTTCTACACGGCCTCCGGCTTCGTCTCGGCCGCGAAGCTCTTCTCGACGATGTTCCCGATCGCCTACACGACTTCGCTCTGGATCGGCGCGCTCGTCGTCGTGGGCTACACGCTCCTCGGCGGCTACATGGCCGTCTGCTGGACGGACTTCGTGCAGGGCCTGCTCATGTTCGTCGCGATCGTCGTCGTGCCGGCCGTCGTCGTCTGCAACGCGGGCGGCTTCGCCGCGACGGTGGACCAGCTCAACGCGATCAACGGCAACCTCCTGAACCTCTTCACGTCCGCCTCGACGGGCAAGGCGTGCGGCTTCATCGGCCTCGCCAGCTGCCTCGCCTGGGGGCTCGGCTACTTCGGCATGCCGCACATCCTCGTGCGGTTCATGTCCATCGACAACCCCGCCGAGGTGAAGGGCTCGCGCCGCATCGCGATGACGTGGGTCTTCATCTCCCTCGGCGCGGCGACGGTGCTCGGCCTCGTCTTCCACCTCTACCTGAAGCAGCGCGGCCTCACGCTCGCGGACGTCGGCAACGACCCCGAGAAGTGCTTCATGGTGATGATCAACGGCCTCTTCAACACGGGCGTCCTCGCGCGCGTCTTCGCGGGCGTCCTCCTCTCGGCGATCATGGCGGCCATCATGTCGACGGCCGACTCGCAGCTGCTCGTCTCGGCGTCGTCCTTCACGAACGACCTCTATGGGCGCGTGAAGAAGAGGGCCTCGAACAAGGAGCTCGTCCTCGTCTCGCGCCTCGCCGTGGCGGCGGTGGCGATCGTGGCGGCGGCGCTCGCCATGAACACGGAGTCGGACTTCTTCAAGGTCGTCATGAAGATGGTGAGCTTCGCGTGGGCGGGCTTCGGCGCGTCCTTCGGCCCGCTCATTCTCCTCGCCCTCTTCTGGCGGCGCGTCAACCTCGCCGGCGCCGTGAGCGGCATGGTCGTGGGCGCGGCGACGTGCTTCGTCTGGAAGTTCGTCCTCGCGGCGAAGTACGCGGCGGCGCATCCGATCTTCAACCTCTACGAACTCGCGCCGGGCTTCCTGCTCGCGCTCGTCGTGACGGTCGCCGTCTCGCTCGTCACGAAGGCACCGGCGCGCGAGATCGTCGCGGAGTTCGAGAAGGTCGACGCCGAGTAGGGCGGCGCGGCTCCGCCTCGGCGGATGTGCTATAATGGGCGGCGTGGAAGCCTGTCCGATCGCCATCGTCGGCGTGTCGTGCCGATTCGCGGGGGCGCCCGATCCGGGCGCCTTCTGGCGTCTCGTCATGCACCGGGAGAGCGCGCTCGTGCCGTTCGGCGCCGACCTCGCGCTCGCGCCGGGCGCGCGGAACCTCTTCCCCGGCCGGACTTACCCGACGCACGGCGGCCTCCTCGGGAACCTCTATGCGTGCGTGCCGCGCGACATCACCTTCCCGCGCCAGATCAACGCGGGCGAGAACCAAGACCTCTACTTCGCCGTGCAGCTCGCCTTCGACGCGCTCGCGGACGCGGGCCTCCGGCCGCACGCGCCCGAGCCGGCGCGCGGCACGGTGCGCTTCGGCTACGCGCCGCCGTTCAGCACGTCCACGATGAACTGGCTGCAGCACACGTTCTTCGTGGACCAGACGATGGACATCCTCCGGCGCTCCTTCCGCACGGCGCCCGAGGCGTCGCTGAACGAGGTGCGCGCGAAGCTCGTGGAGTCTCTGCCCGCGCCCGACGCGGCGAGCTTCCTCTCCGGCGCAGGCCACCGCATCGCCGACTGGATCGCGCGCGAATGCTCGTTCTCGGGCGGGGCGACGACGCTCGACGCCGGGGCGCTCTCGGGCATCGCGGCCCTGCGCGCGGCGATGGATGACCTGCGTAGCGGGCGCGCGGACATCGCGCTCGCCGGTGCGCTCGCGCCGCCCCTGAGCCGGGCGCTCCTGGAGGGGCTTTCGGGCGAGATCCCCTTTTCGGACGCGGCCGACTTCGCGCCGTTCGACCGGGACGTGCGGGGGACGATCCCCGGCGAGGGCGGGGCGTTCTTCGTCCTCAAGCGCGAGGCGGACGCCCTGCGGGCGCACGACCGCATCTACGCGCTCGTGCGCGCGGTCGCGTGCGGCTCGGCGCCGATGGACGAGATGCTGGCGGAGGCGGTGGCGCGCGCGGAGACGCCGCTCGCCTCCATCCAGCTCATCGAGGGGGACGGCTGCGGCGTGCCGGACCTCGACGCGGCCGAGGTCCAGGCGGTGCAGCGCAGCTGGGGCGAGCACCGGCCGGGCGGGCCGCTCGTCGGCCTCGGCTCCGTGAAGGGGAACGTCGGCCACTGCTTCCGGGCGGCGGCGGCGGCGGCGATCCTGAAGACGGCGCTCGCGCTGCGGCGGAAGGTGCTGCCGCCGCAGATGCCGACGGAGCGCCCGATCGAGTCGCTGGCGAACCTCGGCTCCTCCGTCTACGTCCTTAACGAGGTGCGCCCGTGGATCACGGGCGATCCGCGCTCGCCGCGCCGGGCGCTCGTGCTGATGGGCGACTTCAGCGACCGGCGCGCGGCGCTCGTCCTGGAGGAGGAGCCGACGATGGAGGACCGGGCGTGAACGCCGACCTCAGCGAGGCGTTCGGCAGCGAGCTCGTCCTGTTGGGCGCGGCGGACGACGCGGCCCTGGCGGCGGCGGCGGACCGCCTGGTGCGGTTCCTCGACCAGGCGCCGGGCGTCCCCCTGCGCGACGTCGCCTACACGTGCGCGAAGGCGTTCCCGCAGGCGCGCGCGGCCGTCCTCGCGGTCGTCGCCCATTCGGCCGACGACCTGCGCGGGCGCCTCCTCTCTGCGGCGGGCCGCATCCGGGGCGGCGCGGCGCGCGTGCGCGACAAGAGCGGCACCTACTACTTCCGCCGGCATCTGCTGGGCGGCGAGACGGGCGGGCGGCTTGCGTTCGTCTTCCCCGGCGCGGCGTCCTTCTACCCGGACATGCTGCGCGACCTCGCGGTGCGCTTCCGCGACTGCCGCCTGCCGTTTGACGAGCTGGAGGCGGCGCTCGCGGGGCAGGGCCTTTTCCAGCCGGCGGACTTCGTCTTCCCGCCCGCGCCCTACTACCGGCACGACGCGGACGTCTTCACGGCGGGCGGGTACGCGGAGGCCGTCGTCTCGACCTATTCGGCGAACGCGGCGATGACGCGCATCCTGGAGGCGCTGGGCCTGCGCCCGGACGGGGCGACGGGCTTCGCGGGCGGCGACCTGAACGCGCTCGCCGCCGCCGGCGTCTTCGGGAAGAAGTTCGACCGCCGGCGGCGGTGCGAGTTCCTGCGCGCGACCTACAAGGTGGTGAACACCGCCGTCGCGCACGCGGGCCTGCCGAAGTGCGCGCTCGTGACGATGCTCGCGCCGCATCCCGAGGAGGCCGAGCGGATCCTCGCGGCGTTCTCGCCGGAGGCCGTGCAGCGGGCGTTCGTGTTCTCGCCGAAGCAGTGGACGCTCGCGATCGCGCCCGAGGCGGTGGAGACGGTGCAGCGCGCGCTCGCGGCGGCGGGCGTGCGCGGGCGGCGCCTCCAGGCGGACCGTCCCTTCAACACGCCCTGGTGCGGGAAGATTCTCCCGCTCTTCCGCAAGCTCGCGGGCCATTGGGTCGACGCGCCGCCGCAGATCCCCGTCTATTCATGCGGCAGCGCGGCGCCGCTGCCGCAGAGGACGCGCCGGGCGCGTGACGCCGCGGCGGACCAGTGGGTCATGCCCGTGCGCTTCGGCGAGACGATCCGCCGCATGCACGCGGACGGCTTCCGCGTCTTCCTCGAAGCGGGGCCGCGCGGCGCGCTGACGGGCGTTGTGGGCGACGTCCTGCGCGGCGAGGAGCATGCCGCGCTCGCGGCGGACTCGATCCACCGCGCGGGCCTTCTCCAGCTGCAGCACGCCGTGGGCGCGCTCGCCGCGCTGGGGGCGCCGGTGGAGGCGACGGCCCTCTTCACGCACCGCCGGCCGCGCCTCCTCGACTTCGACGCGCCGCTGACCCTTGAGGTGCGCACCGAGCGGGAGATGCC
The DNA here is from genome assembly GCA_934643865.1 of uncultured Kiritimatiellota bacterium. GTDB lineage: Bacteria > Verrucomicrobiota > Kiritimatiellia > RFP12 > UBA1067 > RUG572. Next base: position 91 of record CAKUCX010000058.1, on the reverse strand, counting down.
GCTCGCGCGCGAGTTCCCCCGCCTGACGCTCTTCTCTGACGCGTTCGGCTTCGGCGCCGCCATGGTGGCCGCCGGCGAGCCCGGCCGGCAC
>CAKUCX010000057.1 GCA_934643865.1 uncultured Kiritimatiellota bacterium | reverse complement strand
GGAACGCCCACCATCGGGTGGAACACGCAAACATACGCCTCCCGCAAGTACACAATTTTCGGAAAGGTCAACCTCTCCGACTCCGTCTGGCTTGAAGTAAACGGCAATGCATCCACATACCGATTCTTCAAGGTGGCCGTGGACTTGAAGTAGCCTACGCCCATCAACTGCACTCACGTCTCGTCCGCAGGTCTGAAAGCCTCTCATGGCCAAAGCGGAAATTCCTCTCGCATACATCAAGCCCGCCAATGTTTTCAACGCAAAGGCCGCAAAGAATTCTGACGCAAAGTCCGCAAAGCCCCTTCGCGCTCTTTGCGTTCCCTCTGCGCTTTTCCTCGCAGAATCCGCGCAAATCCGAAATCGCCTTTCGGACAATCATCGCGAAATTTTGAGTAATAGGGTATTTATGTAGAGACAATGAAAGAAAGAGGCGCCATTATGACCTTTGCCTCGACGAACGACGGCCATTGACACGATTAGACATCTAATGATATAATGCGCGCCATGAAACACAACATCGGCATGTTGATATCACGGTTGAACGAGCGGTCGCACCGGTGGCTGGCCAGAGAGCTTGCGCGGGCGGGTCTCGCAGGCCTGGCGCCGTCGCACGGGGACGTTCTGGCGCTCCTGTTCCAGAAGGGCGAGGCGGCGATGCACGAGATCGCCGAGTTCGCCCACCGGACGCGCCCGACGATGACGGTCCTGGTCGACAAGCTGTCGGCCCAGGGCCTGGTCGTCCGCGAGAGGTCGGCGGCCGACACCCGCCGCGTGATCGTGCGGCTGTCGGAGTCCGGCGAGGCCCTCCGTGCCGCGTTCAAGGCGATTTCGCGGCGTTATCTCGCGACGTTCTATGATGGACTCGCGCCTGACGAGGCGGAGACGCTTGAAAGGTTGTTGGAGAAGGTGCTTGCAAACCAGGAAAAACAGAAAGGAAAAACAAGATGAAGGAAATCAAGACAACGGCGGAAATCGCCAACGCGACGGCCATCGATCTCGGCCCGCTCGCAGAGCTCAAGGACTATGTGCTGGAACTTGGTCCGGGGGTGAAGATTCCGGGCAAGGTTTTCGGCGGTTCGGCGGTCAAGGCCGGCGGCGCGGACTTTTCGTACCAGGTCTTCGCGCCCGGAACCGAGGGCGGCTTCTACCATGTCCACAAGGACCACGAGGAGCTGTACTTCTTCCTTTCGGGCAAGGGCGAATACCAGGTCGATGGCGTGAACATCCCGGTGAAGGAGGGCTCGGTCGTCCGTGTCGCCCCCGCAGGCAAGCGGGCCGTCCGCAATACGGGAGACCAGCCGCTCGTGATGCTCTGCGTCCAGTATAGGGCCGCGAAACCCGGCAGCGTCAATCCGTCCGACGGCTCGATTCTCAACGAGCCCGTGAAGTGGTGACGAAAGAACTCGTAGGAACGGCTTCGGGTTGCCTGTCCATCCCGACGGCAACTCGAAGCCGTACGTCATCCGGCACACGTTCCCGGCATCTTGCCGCATCACCATCACAAGAGCCGGAATCGGGCCTGAAATGGACTCGTCCCTTTCTGGAATGATTCATCCACTTCCCTGAAACAGGCTCCGCTCCAAGTCCGGGGAGCTGCCGCTCGGTTTCGTGCGTTCAAGTTTGCGCTTCTTTTTCGGGAAAAATCAGCCGCTTGACGACTTTTCACGGTCTGCCCGTGATGTGACGCACCTTCTCCTCGCGAGAGAGGTAGTGGATCCCCTGCTCCAGCGTCATCGTCTTCGAGCCGATCCGATTGGCCGGAACGGCTACGCAGCATTCGACGAACGCAATCAACCGCGAGAAGAGAATCGCCATCAAGTCCTCGGAATAGGTAGTTATCAACAGTTTCCTGCAATGGGGTCAGACCCCATAGACGCCTGATGACGGTCAGGTGACACTATGGCAACGGCCATTGGCGCGCTGTGGGCAGTCGGCCTTTTTCGCTCCACCTGAACCGAGGCAGCGATAGCAGATCTCGTTTTCAAGCGGTGCGCCCGCGAAATAGGCGTCAAGGTTCTTGAGCGTGGTCGTAGCGATGTTGGCAAGTGCTTCATGCGTCAGGAACGCCTGATGCGAGGTGACGATCACGTTTGGTAGCGAGACGAGGAGCGACAGCGTCTTGTTCTGCCGCGTCACGTCCGAACGATCTTCGTAGAACCATTCGCTTTCCTCTTCGTACACATCCAAGCCTGCCGCCCCGACCGTGCCATCGCGCAGCGCCGCCAACAATGCCTTTGAATCAACAAGACCGCCGCGAGAAGTGTTGATGAGCGTGAAGCCGCGCTTTGCCTTTGCGAGCGTGTCGGCGTTGATGAGGTGCTTCGTGTCGGGGAGAAGCGGACAGTGGAGCGACACGACATCCGACTCTGCAAGAAGCCTGTCGAGCGTGACATATTCAAGTCCCGTCGCAGGATTCGGGAATGCGTCGTAGGCGAGAACCTTCATCCCGAATCCCTTGCAGATGTCGGCGAAGATACGCCCAATCTTGCCCGTTCCGACAATGCCCGCCGTCTTGCCGTGAAGGTCGAATCCCGTCAACCCGACAAGCGAGAAGTTGAAGTCGCGCGTTCGCGCCGCCGCCTTGTGGATGTGGCGCGTCAGCGTCATCAAGAGCGCGGCGGCGTGTTCCGCGACGGCGTATGGGGAATAGGCGGGAACGCGCACGACCGTAAGACCGGCCTCGTATGCCGCCTTGAAATCGACGTTGTTGTAGCCCGCGCACCGCATGGCGAGAACCTTGATGCCGCGCTTCACAAGCCCTTCGACCACGGCACGGTCGATTTCGGCATTCACGAACGCGCACGCCGCATCGCATCCGTCGGCGAGCGGCAACGCCGCAGCGGTCAGCCGCGTCTCAAAGTAGCGGATGTCGTACCGTCCGTTGTTTTGCCGCTCGAACGACTCCTTGTCGTACGGCTTGGTGTCGAAAAACGCAATCTTCTTCATAGTGCAATGCTCCTTGTTATTTTGTCTCCAACGCCTCTTCCGCCGCGAGGACAGCGTTGCGGACGCAGTTCTCGCAACTGCACAGGATCTTGCCTGTTCCGATGCCCTTGAGGTCGCGGCAGATCGTCGCGCCGCAGAGTTCCTTAAAGCGCGGCAGTATCTTGCGCGACAACGACATAGTGCCATTCCCGCCAGTACGGAGTCCCGCGACCACGATCGCCCCAGCAAGCGCACCGCAGGTTCCCTCCATCGTCCCCATGCCGGAGCCGAATCCAGCGGAAAGCTGCATGAGTTTGTCCACCGGCATGTCCAGCGTATCGGCGAAGGCTCGCACGACCGCCTGGCAGCAGTTCATCTCGCGCTTCAGCTGCGCGGCGTATTCCTGTCTTTCATGTGTCATCATTTCAGCTCCTTTCAGCCAACGAGGAGTTTCATGTCGTCGTCCACCGATCCGATGCCGGCGATGCCGAAGTTCTCGACGAGCACCTTGGCGACGTTCGAAGAGAGGAACGCCGGGAGGGTAGGGCCAAGATGGATGTTCTTCACGCCAAGGTAAAGGAGCGCCAGCAGGACGATGACGGCCTTCTGCTCGTACCATGCGATGTTGAAGGCGAGCGGCAGCTTGTTGATGTCGTCAAGGCCGAAAACCTCCTTGAGCCTCAGTGCGATGAGCGCTAGCGAATACGAGTCGTTGCACTGTCCAGCATCGAGGACGCGCGGAATGCCGCCGATGTCGCCCAGATCCAGCTTGTTGTACTTGTACTTTGCGCATCCCGCCGTGAGAATCACCACATCCTTCGGCAATGCCTTGGCGAACTCGGCATAGTAGTCGCGGGACTTGTGGCGTCCATCGCAGCCCGCCATCACCACGAACTTCCTGATCGCACCCGACTTCACGGCCTCGACGACTTTCCCGGCAAGCGCGAACACCTGTTCGTGCGCGAACCCGCCCACGATCTTGCCGGATTCGATTCCCGTCGGCGGCGGACATTTCTTCGCCTGCTCGATGAGCGCGGAGAAGTCCTTTTGCTCGCCGTATTCTCCGTCGATATGGCGGCATCCTGGGAATCCCGCCGCGCCGGTCGTCCAAAGCCTGTCCTTGTAGGATGCGGCAGGCGGCACGACGCAGTTCGTCGTCATCAGGATCGGGCCGTTGAACTTCTCGAACTCCTCCTTCTGCTTCCACCACGCGTTCCCGTAGTTGCCTGCGAAGTGCGGATACTTCTTGAAGGCCGGATAGTAGTGGGACGGAAGCATCTCAGAATGTGTATAGACATCGATGCCCGCCCCAGCCGTCTGCTCAAGCAGCATCTCAAGGTCTCGCAGATCGTGGCCTGAAATCAAAATGCCGGGGTTCGCGCGAACGCCGATATCGACCTCCGTGATCTCTGGGTTGCCGTAGGCGGATGTGTTTGCCTTGTCGAGGAGCGCCATGCCCGCGACGCCGAACTTGCCGGTTTCAAGGGCAAGAGCGATGAGATCGTTTACCGAAAGCGAATCGTCAAGCGTCGCCGCCAACGCGCGTTGGATGAACGCATCGACATCCTCGTCATCCTGCATGAGCGCATTCGCGTGTTTTGAGTAGGCGGCAAGCCCCTTAAGACCGTAGGTAATCAACTCGCGCAAAGAGCGGATATCCTCGTCGGTGGTCGCGAGAACGCCGACCATATCCTTTGTGCTCTTTGTGTCCTTTGTGGCTAATTTGCCCCGCATTGTCTTCGTCTTGGCTATCGCGGCCTTGATTGCATCGGCGTCGAAATTCGCGTTCGTGATGGTGATGAAGAGATTGACCGTCACGAGGTGGTTGATATCCTTGTCGACCGGCTTGCCATCCTTACGCAACGCTGTCGTGACTTGCGAGAGACGCTTCGTCTCATAGACCAGTTCATCCTGCAACGCAGCGACGTCAGCCGTCTTGCCGCACACGCCGCATACCGTGCAGCCCTTATTTCCTGCAGTCTCCTGGCATTGCCAGCAAAACATCTTCTGTTCGTTCATTTTCAAATTCTCCCGTTTGAAGTGATGAAATTCTGCGCGTTATTCCGTTTCCCTTATTGCGGCCACGGGGCATCCCTCGATAGCCTGCTTTACCGACTCGCCGTTTGCATCGGTCGTGTCCGAGACGGCCTCCGCCTTGCCGTCCGCGTTCATTACGAACACGTCAGGCGCGATGCTGGTGCAAAGGCCGCAGCCTATGCACAGTTCATGATCTACATACGCTCTCATCTTGGTTCTCCTTTCGCTCGTCAATCCAATGTCAGCAGCAACGCCATCTTGAACGGCTTTTCGGCGCGGACCCAATGTGCGCCGTTCTTGGCGAACGCGAAGTTCTCCCCCGCCTTGATGGTGTGTTCCTTGCCCTCATAGCCGATTACGCCCTCGCCGTCGAGCGCGAAGATCAGCGCCTCGCCCGGCGCGGCGTGTTCGCTCAAACCCGTGCCGGCGGCGAAACTCATCAATACGAACTTCAACTTCGGCTCATTGATGATGTCCTTGTTGACGATGCGCCCCTCCGCATAGGGAAGAACATCCTTGAGAGCGAATGCCTCGCCCGGATTCACCTTCATTTTGTGTTCCTTTCCTGTTTCGATTTCCGTATAGACGATGCCCGCCTCGGTCTTGACGCCCACCGGCTGGCCGACAGGCGTGACGAAAGCATCTCCCTTTGCGACCTTCGTGTTCTTTTCGCCTAAAACCTCTCCCCCGCCATCCATGACTATCCACAGTTTATGGTAGTCATATGTTTCGGGACTGATGTCCGTTCCTGCCGCGAGGGCGAAATGGGAGATTCGCCGCCCAGCGACTTCGGCAACGGCCTTCGAGACCGTGCAGCCGTCGACCGGCGCATTCTCCGCCGCTATCGAGAAAAGCACTCCCTTGCGTTCGTTCATGGCGTCTCCTTCACGAATCGATGATCCGTCCGACGGCTCGATTCTCAACGAGCCCGTGAAATGGTGACGAAAGAACTCGTAGGAACGGCTTCGGGTTGCCTGTCCATCCCGACGGCAACTCGAAGCCGTACGTCATCCGGCACACGTTCCCGGCGCATGGCACCTTGCCGCATCACCATCACAAGAGCCGGAATCGGGCTTGAAATGGGCTCGTCCTTTCATTTCAGTTTCGCGATTTGAGAGTGCTGTCACAGCGCGTAACCGCCGCGTTAGCTTGGAGAGCGCGGTGCGCTCTCCAAGCCGAGCGGAGGCGAGAGCCGAGCGATTTCGTCGGCGGTGAGGCCGGTGAGGTCGGCGATGTCCGCTACGGCAAAGCCCTTGTCTTTCATTTTGCGGGCGGTGTTGAGCTTGTCTTGCCGCAGTTTTTCAAGTTCCGCCTTTGCCGCGTCGCGTTCGGCCTTTGCCGCGTCAAGCTTCTTCCGCTCCTCGGCAAGCTCCGCTCTCGCGTCGTCAAGCTCTCCGACAAATGTTGCCTCGCGGCGCACTGCGTCCCAGTACCCTTCGTATGCCGCCATCTCCGCGTCGCTGTAAGCGGACTCCTCGACGATCTCCAGCGCCTTGGAAACTTCGGGATTGTCCAAGAGCTCCTGCGGCGCCGTGCGCGTCTTTTCGTCTATCTCGGTGAGGAACTTGAGCCACAGCACCGCCATCTTCTTCTCGGCGAAGGACTGCGGCTTGAACTTGGGCAATTCCACGAACACCAGATGAAGGCCGTCTATCTTCTTCTTTGTGTCGAGATGATGGACCATCGAGTAGTAATGGTAGCAGTTGTCCGTATCGGGCTCGAATGTCGTGTTGACAAGATTGAGCGAATAGACCGGTTGGAGGAGTTTGTATTCCTCGCTCCTGTCGATCTGCCGCACATACGCCTTTGCGGCGTTGAAGAGGACGCGCTCCTTGAAGGCCGTTGTCCAGTTCAGCTGCATCTCGACGATGAACGTGCGGCCGCCGGTCTCTTCGCAGCGTACGTCAACGATGCTGTTTTTCTTGTCCGGGTTGTCCGGCACCATCTCCGGCGGCAGATACTCGATCGACTCCACCTGCTTGCCATCGTCAAGGGGAAGCAAGGCATTGAGAAGGCTGATGACGAGATTCTTGTGCTCGCCAAAGACCTTCTTGAAGGTGACATCAGCCTTGGGGTCAAGATACTTTGCCATGTCAAAACCCGCCCCTTCTTTCATGCGGCGGGCAGAGGCTGCTGCCGCTCGGACACGGACGACAGGAAAGCATTCGCACAAAGGCTGCGGATGTTGCCTTTGCGTCGTCGCATTTGATGCGATTTGCCACGCTCTTCATCGTCATTTCGCCTCTCTTCTCCGTTTCAGGGCACAATACACCTCAGCAAAAGACGAAAAAAGTGTAGCACCCCTGCCCCAGAAAGTCAATGGGGACTGCTGCCCCGCAAGATGCAATCGTGTGAGCCCTCTTTCATCTTCGGCGACTAAGGGGCTTCATCCGCGTCCTTGGAGACGAAGCGCCATTTGCGGAGGCGGTCTCGCGCCGAGGCGTAGGCGATGCCGATGCGCGGCGTGCGCACGTACTTCGGCGCAAAGCCGTCGTCCTCCAGCCAGAGACGCGCGGAGGTCGCCAGCCGCTCGCGGTTGAGCGCGCGCGTGATGTGCAGGAGCTTCGTCAGCCGGCCGGGGCCTTTCGCGCCCTCCACGCCGCGAATGAGCACGGCTTCGGGATGGCCCTCGGGGCCCGTCACCACGTTGAACAGCTCGTGCATGCCGTAGCACAGGTAGACGTAGGCGCAGCCGCCCGCCGCGTACAGGACGTCCGTCCGGGGCGTCCGTCCCTTGTGCGCATGGCAGGCCGTGTCCTCCTCGCCGAAGTAGGCCTCCGTCTCCGTGATGCGCCGCCGCAGAACCGTCCCGTCCGCCAGGCGGCGGCAGAGGAACTTCCCGAGCAGGCGCGGTGCCAACGCGACCGCATCGGCCGAGAAGTCCGTCAGGCGCCTGGGAACGGGAAGCGGGTTCATAGGTGGCGGATATTATATCATACTGAGATTGCTGCAAAACTCGGACGCGGCGAAGCGCGTCCCTCCCGCATCATCTTGTCTCGCCAGTATTGACTTTGGCGTTTGCCGACCAGAGAAGAACGAAATTTGGTACAATAACCACCAAAGGAGAACAGGTATGCCGAGACCGATGGAGAAGAAAGATTGGATGCAGACCATCGTTGATGTCGGTTCTGCAGACGGTGTCTGGTACGAAAGCGTATCGGTTGACGGCGGACATTTTCAGCTTTCCGTACCGGATAGCGGCATCTATCGAGTCATTCTCGTCAAAGTTGGCAATGGTCCTTCTGCAAAGAGACCGCGTCAAATGAAGTCTGCGCATGACTATATCGGCTACTGCCGTGGAAATTACAATGGCCGCACCACCACCGCCGAAATCATGAAAGAACTCCGCGAGGGGGAAGAATGAGCAAGTGGGTTGTTGACACATGCGTGATTATCGACGTGCTTAGCGGTGACGGCGTGTTCTCGGCGAAATCCGCCGATGCCATCGACATGAAGCGGGCCGAAGGCCTTGTCGTAGCGCCTATAACATATGTAGAACTGGCACCGTCGTTTCTTGGAGATGTCGCGAGGCAAGACATGGTTCTTTCCGGCTTGGGGATAGAGTGCGATTTCGCGGGAAACAAGGAGGCGGTTCTTGCTGCACACAAGGCATGGTATGAACATGTGTTACGCAAACGATTTGGAAAGGTTGCAAAGCGGCCAATTGCGGACGTTCTCATCGGCGCCTACGCCATGCAGGAAGGCGGCCTCATCACCCGCAACGAGGCAGACTTCAAGACCCTTTATCCCAACCTGACGATCTTCAATCCTGTTTCGCCAGCGTCATGACAAACCGATCTCAAATCGTAAACTGAAAGGGGCAAACCCATAGACAGACGAGTCCGCCAAAGCCTTGGCGACGGCGGATAAAACGATCCTCCTTCGCCATGCCGGGCAGTCGTCGACCGGCGCATTCTCCGCCGCTATCGAGAAACCTCTCCTTTGCGTTCCTTCATGGCGGATGGATTCACGAACTAATCGATGATCCGCCCGTCGAGCGAGATCGTCACGACCTGCCACGGAATGAATTTGCCAGAAGCCTGCAACGCCTTTTTCGCGGCCAGTTCAAGGCCTCCGCAGCACGGGACCTCCATGCGGACGATGGTCACGGACGTGATGTCGTTCTCGCGGATGATCTCCGTCAGCTTCTCCGAATAGTCCACAGGATCGAGCTTGGGGCATCCGACAATTGTCACCTTGCCGCGCATGAAGTCGCGGTGGAACGCGGCGTATGCGTAGGCCGTGCAGTCGGCGGCGACGAGCAGCTTCGCGCCCTTGAAGAACGGCGCGGTCGCCGGGACGAGCCGTATCTGGCACGGCCACTGGGCGAGCTGGCTGGGAGGGCGCGTATCCTCACGCGCCGTCTCGGCGGCTGGGGACAGCCGCCCTCCCGATGACGATGTGGCACGGTTGAACTGGCGCATCGCCTTGCCGGGGCATCCGCCGGGCGGCGGCGGCCTGCCCGCGAGCGCCATTCCGCCGGACGTCATCTCTGACTGCATCTTCGCCGTCTTCCGCTCCCGAACGGCCTCCTCGTCATATGCCGCCGCCTCGCGCTCGACAATCCTTATCGCGCCCGTCGGGCATTCCGGGAGGCAGTCGCCCATGCCGTCGCAGTAGTCGTCCTTGACGAGCCGCGCCTTGCCGTCCACGATGGCGATTGCGCCCTCGTGGCAGGCGTTCGCGCACAGCCCGCACCCGTTGCACTTCGCCGCGTCGATCTCGACGATCTTTCTTTTCATGGCTCTTGCCTCCTGTTCCGTGTTGACGGCGCATAGTATACCAAAGCCGCCTTGCGAGATATCCCGCCGCGTCGCTTTCCGCTCGGTGCCGCCTCCCCGCCGGGCTGTGTCGGATTCATTGGCGGCGATTGCAATCTTCGAGCCTGTCCGCCGCGGCCGTCGACCGGTCGGCGGTCTTCGGCTATCGGATCGAGCTCACGGCGAACAGAGGTCTGCCGTAAATTCGGCACGCCCGCGCTCAAAGCCACGTACAACCCTTCTGCGCGGAGAGGTTCATGCCGACGCGCTCCAGCTTCAGCAGGGCGGCTTTCCTTTCAATGCCGCCGGCATACCCGGTCAGGCTGCCGTTCGCCCCCACGACCCGATGGCATGGAATGACGAGGGAGATCCCGTTGCGCCCCACGGCGCCGCCGACGGCCCGGGCGGACGTCTTCGCACGCCCGCTTCGCGCCGCCAGACGCCTGGCAATCTCGCCGTAGGAGACGGTTTGCCCGTAGGGAATCGCCAGAAGGAGCTTCCAGACCGCCATGCGGAACGCCGAGCCGACGGGATGCAGCGGCGGCGTGAAGGCGGGTGCCTTCCCGGCGAAGTAGACATCCAGCCAGCGCGCGGCGGCGGCAAGAGACGGATTTCCCCTCTCCTCGCGCGTCGCGGGGAGACGCTCGGCGAAATGCCTCCCGCCTTCGAACCACAGGCCCGTCAGCCCGATCTCGTCCGCCGCCAGCAGGATGCCGCCCAGCGGCGAGGCGTATTTCTGGACATAGACCATTTTCCGGCTCCTCCATTTCGCGAATGCCGCGACGGCTGAACGGCGGACAGGGCGGCCCGCCCAAAACAATGTCGGCGGCAGGGTCGTCTGTCGCTTCGGTCAGCATCTCGTTGCGGCATTCGGAATTGAAATTGATCGGGAAGGCTGGGCGGCACTTAACACTTACGTCTCCTCCAGCCGCCGCACGCGCCCCTCCTCGTCCTTGTTCAGCACCTCCACGAGATACGGCGCGTGGCCACCCCGGCAGAAGAGGCCGTGGACGGCGCCGGGCCCGTCGGAGGCGATCACGTCGAGGACGAGGCGGATCATCGCCTTCGAGATGCGCAGCCCCGGAATGAACACGGGGATTCCCGGCGGGTAGGGCACGAGGAACTGCGAGGCGATGCGCCCCTCGCTCGCCTCGATCGGCACGAGTTCGCCGTCGCACAGGGCCGCGTCGTGCGGCAGGGCGACGGCCTGGCCCGAGACGGCCTCCAGCACGCCCCGCCCCGCCCCGTCGTCCTTCGCCCCCCTCGGCGGCGCGGGCCGCCCGATGAGACCCCGGTACTGACGGCAAACGCGGAAGAGGTACTCGAAATGCTCCTCCACCGTCCCCGCCGTGACGAGGAAGAGGATCGTCGTGGCGCTCGCCTTCTCCCACTGGATGTGGGCCTTGAGGAGCGCCTTGCGGAAGGCGGCGCAGGCCTTGGCGGAGCGCAGCATGAGGACGATCTTGAGCGGATCCTTCATGTACCCCGCCGCGCGCCAGTCCACGCCCGCGCCCGCGATCTCCTCCAGCCCCGCGAAGCACGCGCCCTCCGGCTTGCCGCACTCGTCCGCCACGCGCTTGCGGAACGCGGACGCCCAGCGGATGCGTTCGTCGATGAGCTTCATCCCCTCCAGGCGCATCTGCACGCCCGCCACGTCGAGCGCCGCGAGGAACGGGTAGTGCGGCGAGGTGGAGTGCCAGTAGCGCAGGATCTCGTGGAGGTCGTGCGAGAACTTCTCGTAGCTGCCGTGCCCGTGGAGCGCGAAGCGCCGCCGCAGCCAGCGGAACGGCGGCGAGGCGTCCTCCTCCAGCAGCTGCTTGAAGCGCGTGGAGACGTGGACCATCGACGCCTGCGAGAACGCCGCGAGCGTCTTGTGCGTGGACTGCACGGCGAAGTGCGCCCCGCACGTCTCGTTCACCGCATTGTAGCGCACCGCGTCCCCCTTGCCGCGCCCGAACGTGTAGAACGGGTGGAAGTTGAGGTACGCCGCCCACGCCTCGTCCGCGTAGAAGAGCACGCCCGCGCGCTCGCACAGGCGCGCGATCTCCCAGACGGGGTAGAGCACGCCCTCGTAGGTGCAGGTGGTGAGCACGAGGAGGCGCGGCTTCCGCGCGGCCGGGGCGTCCGCCTCAAGGGCTCGGCGGATGTCCTCAAGGGCGACGGGACCCCACACGCCGAGGCGGGCGTTCCAGCGCGCGGGCAGGTAGCGCGGCACGGCGCCGGACGTGACAACCGCGTGGTGGACGCTCTTGTGGCAGTTGCGGTCGATGAGCGCCGTCTCGCCCGGACGCAGCAGCGTCATGAGCATCGCCTTGTTCGAGGTGGACGTGCCGTTCGTCACGTAGCGGCTCTGCGCCGTGCCGAAGATCTCGCTCGTGAGCTTCTGCGCCTCGGAGAGCGGCGTGTGCCCCTCGGGGCTCGACAGGTCCCCCAGCGACTCCACCGACACCGAGAGGTCTGTGCGGAAGAGCGTGCCGCCGAACGCCTGGTGGAAGCCATGCAGGAAGGGGGAGTCCGCAAAGGCGCGCCCGCCGTTGTGGCCCGGCGTGTGCCAGTTCGTGCCGGCCTTCACCTTCACGTACTGCCGCAGCGCCGTGGAGAAGCGCGGCATCCAGAAGCTCTTGAAGAGGTGGACGAGGCGCTCGTGGTGCCGCGCGGGCGCCTCGAAGACCTGCGCCGCCTTCTTCGTCCAGCGCCGCGCCGGCAGCGCCACCTCCGCGTGGCCGGGGCGCGTGAGGACGACCTTCGGAATCGCGGGGAAGAAGAGCTTGAGCCAATTGCGCAGGGTGAGGCCGTCCACGGACGCCTCCAGCATCTCGTCGTCGATCAGGAAGAGGCAGCACGCGCGCCCCGCCTCGGTCAGCACGCCCCGGGGGCCGCCGCTCGTGAAGAGCGCCTTCGCGAGCGCCCCCGCCGTGCCGGCGACCACGAGCTTCAGCGGCGGGTAGTCGAGCGGCGCCACCGTGTCGAACGTCTCGCGGCAGAAGTCGCGGAAGGCGTCCGCAAGCCCGTACTCGACGACCGGCAGGCGCCGCGCGTCCAGCCGGTGCGCCCGGTGCAGGTAGAAGACCGCAAGAGAACGAACCATGTGCCTCACCCCTTTCTCCGCTCGCCGGCGGCGGACTCCGCGGCGCGCTTGACCGCGCCGGCGATCTCCGCCCCGACCCCTGCGACGGCGGCGATCTCCGCCTCGTCCGCCCGCGCAATGCCGTACACCGAATGGAAATGCCGCAGCAGCGCAACCTTCTTCGCCGGGCCGATCCCCGGCACCTCGTCGAGCGCCGACTCGCGGATCGTCCGCTCTCGCAGGCTGCGGTGGTAGGTGATCGCAAAGCGGTGCGCCTCGTCGCGGAGGCGCGTGATCACCATCAGCGCCTCCGAGTCGCGCGGCAGGAACACGTCGCCGCGCGCGTCGTCCGTGACGAGGACCTCCTGCTGCTTCGCGAGCCCGACGGTCGGCATGTCCGCAAGGCCGATCTCCGCGAAGCGCGCCCGCGCGGCCCTGAGCTGCGTGACGCCGCCGTCGCAGATGTAGAGGTCGGCCTTCGGGGACTTCGCGGTGAGCGTGGAGCCGGGGCCGTAGCGGCGCAGCACGACCTCGCCCATCGCGCGCGGGTCGTCCGCCCCCTCGAAGGACTCGATCCGAAAGTGGCGGTAGTAGCGTCCGTCCGGCACCCCGTCCACCGCCACCACGAGCGACGCCACGTTGTGCGTGCCGAAGAGGTTCGAGATGTCCACGCACTCGATCACGTGCGGCGGCGCGGCAAGGCCGAGCGCCGCCGCGAGCTCGGCGAGGCCCTGCCGCGCGTCCTCGCGGCGCATCTCGGGGCTCTTGCGCACGAAGTGGTTCTTCGTCATCTCCCGGAGCGCGCCGATCGTGTCGCGCAGGCGCGCGGCCTTCGTGAAGTCCTCCCGCGCGGCGGCGGCCTTCATCTCCGCCACCAGTTCGGCGATGATCTCCGGACGCTCCCCGTGCAGAAACGCGCAGGCCTCCTCGAAGCGCGCCCGGTAGTCCGCCACGGAGATGCGCCCCTCGCAGGGCGCGGAGCAGAAGCGCACGACGTCGGCGTGGCAGTGGCGGTGCGCCTCCTCGTCCGGCGCAAGCGCCGTGCAGCCGCGCAGGCCGAAGCGCTTCTCCACGAAGTCCTTCGCCGCCCGCACGACGGGCGCGGAGGGGAACGGCCCCACGTAGAGGGCGCCGTCGTCCCGCACGATCCGGCACGTGCGGAAGGCGGGGAACGGCTCGTCGGGGTCCGCCCGCAGCGCGAGGTAGCGCTTGTCGTCCCGCATGAGGATGTTGAAGTGCGGCTTGTACTTCTTGATGAGGTTCGCCTCGGTGAGCAGCGCCTCGGCGTCGTTCCGCACCGTCATGAACTCCAGGTCCGCGACCGTGTTCACCATCGAGCGGACCTTCGGCGCGTGCTTCGCGCCGGGACGGAAGTAGGAGAGGACGCGCCGGCGCAGGTTCTTCGCCTTGCCGACGTAGACGATGACGCCCCGGCGGTCCCTCATCAGGTAGCAGCCGGGGCGGTTCGGAACGGCCTTGAGCCGTTCTCGCAGAACGTCGTTCACGACGGGCGCGAATCAGGCATCCGCCTTCTTCTCGTCGGCCTTCTCCTTCTTCGCGTCGTCCTCTTCCCGCAGAAGGCGCTCGCCCTCCTCGGTGCCTTTCTTGAACTCGCCCTTCGCCTTGCCGAGCGAACGCGCAAGCTCGGGCAACTTCTTGCTGCCGAAGAGCAGGACGACGAGCGCGACGACGAGAATGATTTGCCAGGGGCCCCAAGCCATGATGTCTTCTCCTTCTTCCTTTTTGTCGAGACGCGGATAATGTACCGAAAACGGGCGGCGGAATCAAGCCAGAAAAGCGCATCCGGCCGCTTCGCCGCTTCGGCCGCCCCGTTTTCAGCCCATGCGGCGCCTGTCCAGATCAGACGCCTGGAACACGGGCTCTCCCTGCGCACGATGCGGGACGACGACGCATGGCTTTCCTCAAAACGCGAAGCCCGCGCGGAGGTAGGGCTTGACGAGCGCGTTCGCGGCCTCGTTGTCGAAGCGCTGCTTCTTCGCGCACCAGCCGAGCTTGCCCGGCACGCGCTGCGCGATGCAGCCCACGAGGATGCCCTCCATCTGCGGGATGGAGTATTCGACGTCGGAGAAACAGCGCGAGTGCGTCTGGTCGTAGACGCTCCCCGTGCCGTTGATCGCGTCGAGGAACTCGATGTACTGGCCTGTGCCGAAGCCGGACATCTGCACCGAGGACTTGCCGAGGGCGGCCGAGGCCTCCGAGCGGAACGGAATCCTGCGCGCAACGGCCTTGGCGGCCTCATGCTTGAACACGTCGACGAACTTCTCCTCGTCGTTGAGCGCGAGCGCGCACGTCCCGCCGTAGTCGTCCTGCATGAGCACCGCGCCCTTCGAGCCGATGATGTAGCAGCCCGTGTCCGGAATCGCGCCGAAGGTCTTGATGACCTTCTCCATCTTCTCGGCCGGCGGCTTGAGCGCGCTCTTGCCGGGCTTGTCCATGTCGTAGCCGTCGTACCAGTAGAGCGTGACGGCTGGGAGGCGGACGCCGGGTCGGACCTTCGAGTCGCGCGCGCGGTAGGTGAGCTTCACGATCGACTTCGACGGATAGGCCGTGTCGTTCTTCTCCTCGATCCTGACGCACTCCGCGTCGGAGACGTCGGCGAGCTCCAGCCCGCGGAACGGCATGTTCATCGTGTGGCACGCCATGTCGCCGAACGCGCCGCAGCCGAAGTCGAAGAAGCCGCGCCACGTGAAGGTGTGGTAGACGTTCTTGCCGAGCTTCCAGGGGTCGTAGACCTTCGCGTCCGCCGGGTACTGGTCAAGGAAGGGGCGCGCCTTCGCCGTGGCGAGCCAGGCGTCCCAGTTGAGACCCTTGCGCACCGCATCGCCCTTCGGATGGGCCTTCACGTAGTCGGCGACGCCCTTGCCCTGCGGCCACACGGCGCGGTTCGTCCACACGTGGACCTCCGTCACGTCGCCGAGGATGCCGCTCTGGACGACCTCCGTGCAGCGGCGCATCGCGTCGAGCGAGGAGCCCTGGTTGCCCATCTGCGTGACGACGCCCATCTCGCGGGCGGTGCGGTTGAAGTAGTCGAGTTCCCAGAGCGTGCGCACGAGCGGCTTCTGCACGTAGACGTGGATGCCGAGCTTCATCGCCTGGATCGCGACGGGCGCGTGGACGTGGTCCGGCGTGGAGACGGTCATCGCCTCGACGCCGAGCCGCACGCAGTTGTCGAGCAGCTCGCGGTAGTCGGTGTAGAACGGCACCTTCATCGGATCGAAGTCGAAGCCCGCCGGCAGCTTGCCCTTCTGGCGCTCGTTGGCGATCGCCGCCGCCGCGTTCGTGCGCATGTTCGCGTCCGCGTCGCACATCGCGACGACCTCGGCGAGGCCGCTCTTCACCATCGGCATCCAGTCCGAATAGCCCTTGCCCATCACGCCCACGACCGCGAGGCGGATCTTGTGGCCGAGCTGCCCGACGCGCCGGGGACCCTTCGCCGCATGGCCCGCCAGCGCGAAGCCGGCGGAGACGCCCAGGAATCCTCTTCTGCTGAGATTCACGTTCATTCTCGTTCGTTCCTTTCTGTTTCGCTTTAAACGTTGCTGCTTTCCGTGTAGTATACCATAACCGCACACTTCTGCGGCTTCAGGCGACGGCGTCCTGTAATGCCTCACTGAACAGCGGGGTGTAGAAACTCCGAGGGTTGGCAAAGGGGCTCCGCTACCGCTGCGCCTGACGCTCCGCGCAATTCAACCGTCCAACCCGCCTCTTGGGGAACAGGAATTCGCGCACGTCCGACTTCTTCCCCGTCGCCGACGCCTGCCGCCCGGGCAACCCGCGCGACTGCGACGTGAAGGCCATCGCGAAGCTCTACACGTCGCTCCTGTAGGAGGCTTCGCCGGCCCCGCGCCGGCCTACGTGGAGCGGCGGGCGACGAGCTTCGCCGAGACGTTGATTTCGCGCGGCTCCGCGCCCGGGTAGCGGATGCGGGCGAGAAGCGCGCGGAGCGCCGTCCGGGCGATTTCGTTCGTCGGCTGGCGGACGGTCGTGAGCGGCGGGCAGGCCGTTTCCGCAAACGGCATGTCGTCGAAGCCGACGACCGCAACGTCTTCGGGGATGCGCATGCCGAGGCGCTGAAGGGCGTCGAGCAGGCGCATGGCCGTCTCGTCGTTGCCGCAGATGAATGCGTCCGGGCGGTCGGCGTCCGTAAGCGCCTTGCGGAGGGCGCCGAGGTTCTCCGGCTCGAACGTCAGGGTTCGGACGCCGGTGGAAAAGCCCCGGAGGGCGATCTCCCCGGCGACGCCGAAGAGGCGGTTACGCCAGTTCGCGTTGGGGCCGATCCCGCGCGACGGCATGAAATAGGCGAGGCGCGTGCGCCCGCGCGCGAGCAGGTGCGCGGCGATGCGGCGGCCGGCGTTGATGTTGTTGACGGCGACGAGATCGCAGTCGCTGCGGCTACAGAGCTCGGCGATGTCGGAATCGACGAGGACGACGGGAATCTCCGCGTTGCGGAAGATGCGCACGACCTCGCAGTTGGCCTTCTCCGCGCGCAGGTTGGAGAGCGGGCGGAAGATGACGCCTTCGACGCGCCGGACGGCGAGCTCGCGCGCCTTGCGCCGGACGGCGGACGTCTCGTCCCTGAGGGTGCCGGCTTCGATCATCTCGAAGACGAGGCCGTAGCCGACGCGACGCGCCATGCGTTCGAGTTCGCCCTTGAGACGGGCGAAATAGACGGCTTCGGCAAAGTTCGGGATGAGAAGGCCGAGAAGACCGCTCGTGCGCGCGCCGCGCCGCGTCAGGAACGTGCCGACGCCGTTGCGCGTCGCGACGAGGTCCTGCCGGACGAGTTCGCGCAGGGCGCGGCGCACGGTCTCGCGCGCGGCGGAGAAGCGCGCGCAGAGCGCCGCCTCGCTGGGGAGCTTTCCGCCTGGAAACGCCCGCGCGGCGATGTCCGCCTTGAGCGACTGGATGATGGCAAGATGCTTCATTTCCCGAAGTGTAGCACATTCCGTGGGGTTGTGGCCGCCCCGTGCGCCGATGCGAGGCATCCCCGTTTTTTGGTATACTGCCGGGACCATGCATGCCTCGAATGTCCACTTTGCCGATTTCCGCTGCAGCGACGCAGAGAACCTCCAGCGGAAGTTCGCGCGTCTCCTGAAGACGGCGGGGCTCGCCGAGCTCGACCTCGCGGGAAAGTTCGTCGCGGTCAAGACGCACTTCGGCGAAGGCGGTTGCCTGGCCTATCTGCGCCCGAACTGGGCGAAGACGCTCGTCGACGTCGTGAAGGCGCAGGGCGGCCGGCCGTTCCTCACGGACGCGAACACGCTCTACGTGGGCCGCCGGAAGGACGCGCTCGAACACCTGGAGCTCGCCTGGGAGAACGGCTTCTCGCCGTTCTCCGTGGGCTGCCCGATCCTCATCGCGGACGGCCTGCGCGGCACGGACGACGTGGCCGTGCCGCTGCCGGACGGCAAGTACGTGAAGGAGGCCTTCATCGGCCGCGCGCTCGTCGATGCAGACGTCATCATCTCGCTCAGCCACTTCAAGTGCCACGAGATGACCGGCATCGGCGGCGCGCTCAAGAACCTCGGCATGGGTTGCGGGTCGCGCGCGGGCAAGAAGGCGATGCACTCGTCCGTCCACCCGCAGGTGGACGCCGCCCGCTGCGTCGGGTGCGGCCGCTGCACGCGCGAGTGCGCGCACGGTGCCTGCGCGCTCGGGCCGGACCGCCGCGCGCGCATCGACCCGGCGCGCTGCGTGGGCTGCGGCCGCTGCATCGGTGCCTGCAACCGCGACGCGATCCAGGGCGACCTCGGCGAGCCCTGCACGGCGATGCACGGCAAGATCGCCGAGTACGCGGCCGCCGTCGTGCGGGGGCGCCAGGCGTTCCACGTCTCGTTCATCTGCGACGTGTCGCCGCACTGCGACTGCCACCCGATGAACGATGCGCCGCTCATCCCCGACCTCGGCATGGCCGCCTCCCTGGATCCCGTCGCGCTCGACCAGGCGTGCGCGGACCTCTGCAACGCCGCGCCGCTCATGCCGAACGGCTGCCTCGCGGGGCGCGACACGCACGGCGACCTCTTCGCGACGATGCACCCCGCCACGCGCTGGCAGGACGCCGTCGCCGAGGGCGCGCGCATGGGCCTCGGCACGCGCGCCTACGCGCTCAGGCGGATTTGACGCGCGTCGCGTGTTCGCCGTCTGCGGGGCAGGAAGGATGAGTTTGAAACCTTTACCACCTCGGCTCCCGCATCCGCGAGGGCGGGCGGCCCCAGTGGTACGGCAAGGGCAACAGCGGGAACCGCTGCTGGTTCGGCGACATCGGCGAGTTCATCGTGACGACCCAACCGCTCACGGACGACGAGGAGGCCGACCTCTTCGCCTACCTGCGCGCGAAGTGGCTCGGCAAGGGCGACGGCGCCGCCACGCCGCCCGACTGGCTCGCCGGCACGCCCGCGACGCCCGTCACGGACGCGGCGACCGCGCTTGCGATGGCGGACGGCACGCGCCTCGAACACGCGGCGGCGACCCTTGCGCTGGGCGCGCTGGAGATGGCGGGCACGGTGGACTGGACGCGCACGTGGTCCGGCGGGAACGCGGCCGACTTCCCGCTCTTCACCGTGGCGGGCGACGCCGCGCTCGGCACGATCCGCTTCACGCCCCGGCCGCTCCCGAAGGGCGAGGCCAAGGTGCTGGACTGGACGGGCGACCTGCTCGGCGTGCCGGCGTGGCGCATGGACGGCGTGGGGGGCGCAACAATCAGCCGGCGCGGAAAAGCCCTGTGGCTCATCCGCGCCGGCACGATCCTGACCCTGCGCTAGCCGCGCCCTACAGGAGCGACGTGTAGAGCTTCGCGATGGCCTTCACGTCGCAGTCGCGCGGGTTGCCCGGGCGGCAGGCGTCGGCGTAGGCCGACTCGGCGAGGAACGGCACGTCCTCCTTCTTGAGGACGCCCTTGAGGTCCGGCGGGATGCCCACGTCCTTCGCAAGCTTCTCGACCGCCGCAACGGCCGCCTTGCGCGCCTGGGCGAGCGTCATCTTCTCGACGCCCGCCACGCCCATCGCGGCGGCGATGGCGCGGTAGCGCGCGCCCGTCGCAGGGGCGTTGAACTTCATGACCGTCGGCAGCAGGATCGCGCACGCCTTGCCGTGCGGCATGTCGTAGAGCGCGGAGAGGCCGTGCGCCATCGAGTGGTCCACGCCGAGGCCGACGTTCGAGAAGCCCATGCCGGCGATGTACTGGCCGAGGGCCATGCCCGCGCGGCCGCTCGGCTTGTTCGCCACAGCGTCGCGCAGGTGGCGGGAGATGAGGCGGATCGCCTCCAGGTGCAGCATGTCCGTCATCGGGCAGGCGCCCTTCGTGATGTAGCCCTCGATCGCATGCGTGAGCGCGTCCATGCCCGTGAACGCCGTGAGGCCCTTGGGCATCGTCGCCATCATGTCGGGGTCGACGAACGCGACGACGGGGATGTCGTGCGGGTCGACGCAGACGAACTTGCGCTTCTTCTCGACGTCGGTGATGACGTAGTTGATCGTCACCTCGGCGGCCGTGCCGGCCGTCGTGGGGACGGCGAAGATCGGCTTCGACGGCTTCGTCGTGGGGGAGAGGCCCTCCAGGGAGCGCACGTCCGCGAACGCCGGGTTGGCGGCGATGATGCCCACGCCCTTGGCCGTGTCCATCGAGGAGCCGCCGCCGATCGCGATGATGCAGTCGGCCTTCGCCTTCCTGAACGCCTTCACGCCGTTCTTCACGTTCTCGATCGTGGGGTTCGGCTTGATGTCGCTGTAGAGCGCGTACGGTACCTTCGCCTTGTCGAGGAGGTCCGTCACCTTCTTCGTGACGCCGAACTTGAGGAGGTCCGGATCGGAGAAGACGATGGGGCGCTTCAGTCCGCGGTTCGCGAGTTCGGTGACGATGGCCGTCACGGCGCCCGCACCGTGGTACGACGTTTCATTGAGGATGATACGGTTCATGCTTGGCTCCTGTGAATGAGGGTTGAACGTGATTATACCACAAAACGGGCGGAACGCCGATGGCACCGGAACGGCACCCTTATCCCGATTTTTTCGGGACAGCTTATCCCGATTTCCCGTCCGACCCCAATAAATGCTGGGCGAAAAATCTTTTCGGCCCCTGCGGAAAGCGCCTTGGACGTTCTCCACACAGAACCCAACTCGCGCAAAAGTCGCGTTCCCCGCACAATTCCGAGACGGGGCGCAAGGCTCCTCCGCCCCCGACGCGCGGCGTCCAAACGGGCCCGGCGCGCGAGGGACCCGCGCCCTCCGGCCGGTCAACACGGAGCGCGCGGAGACGCGGAGACACGGAAATTGTTTCTCAAAGTTGGCGCGCCTAGGGGAAGGACGCGCGCCTGCGCGTCCGGGCTTTACATGTCCCGTTCCCGCCATCGGATGCCGTCCCCCGCCCTCTTCCCCAACGCGCGCGGCCTCCCTTGCGAGCGCGGCGTCGACGGCCCGGAAGAGCGCCGCGCACGTGTTCCCGCACCCCTCCACGAGCCGCCGCGCCGCCGTGAGATGAGATTCCACCGCGTAATAATCTTGAAGGCAATAATCTTGAAGATGCCGAGATTGCGATTCGGCAGGTCAAGCCGAGGCACAATGATCGGGATGTAATGAGATTTTACCGCGTAATAATCTTGCCTGAAGGCCGTATCTTGCCTGAAATCCGTCGCGGCGCGTGGCGTGACGGGTTCGGCATGGTCGGGACGTAATGAGATTTCACCGCGTAATAATCTTGTCTGAAGCCGTAACTTGCCTGTC
>CAKUCX010000056.1 GCA_934643865.1 uncultured Kiritimatiellota bacterium | reverse complement strand
CCCCCCCCCCCCCCCCCCCACGCGTCGCAAGGGGATGTAGATCTTGACAGGCAAGCGATGGGCAAGAACCGGGAACGTGTCCGCTTCTGTTTCTCGCCGCGCCCGGGCCGCCGAGACAGACCCGGGGAAGGCCGCACGTGTCGAACCTGTCACGCCGCGCGGCGCGACGGGTTCCAAGATTTATTACGCGGTGAAATCTCATCTTGCGGCGGCTCGGCGCCTCGTGGCGGGGATGCGTGCGCGGCGATGTGGCTTGGCGACACGGCTCGGCGCGGGACGCTGTGGGGTGGCACGGCGAAGGAGGCGGAACGGGGCACGGACGGTTGCGTGCCTCCAGTTTCGCTTTACTTCGAAATGACCACCTCAACGTCGCCGACGGCGTAGCAGGCGACTTCGTATGCGTTGAAGACGAAGTGCCAGCCGTCCTTGGACAGGTAGAAGTTGTCGTGCGGTCTGACATCGCCCTGCAAGGCGTCCTTGCCGATTTTCATGACGACGGCATCCTGTAGCCGCCTCTTCAGCGCATGACGATCCGCAAATGCCGGGACATCGGCAAGCGTCAGGATCTTGCCCGTCTTGCGGTCGATCGTCCCGACCGTGATCTGCGTATTGCCGTGTGCCCCGCCCGTATAGGCGTATTCCGAACAACGGAAGCTGAGGTACTGCCGATCGGCATACACCACGTTGTATTCCTTCCTGAACTCTTGGTCGGCCGTCGAACACGGATGCACCATCCAGTCCGGCTTCGACATGAAGTCGTCGGGGTCTTCCCGTTCCGGCACAGGCGACGTCGCCAGCTCGCGGCAGAAGTCGATGTAGCGGTCGCGATCCTCCGTGCCGGAGTCTCTGTTCGGCGTCGCGCAGCCGGCAAGAATCAGGCACATTCCTGCGCAAGCCGCGCCGCGCAATGTCCACGTTGTCTTTTTCATTTTATCGTCCATCCTTTCATATTGCAACTTCCCTTGTATTATGCAACATCTGTCCGACTACGTGGTCAGAGAAAAATGTTTTGTCATTCGTGCAAAGCGTTGTCCTCACTTTCTATAACCTCTTATGCGTCCCTTCGCATCGCGGTAGGTTGTCTTGCCCGAACGGTCTGTCGTGGCCGTACCCTGCACGCGGCCGCGCGTGTCGCGCCAGGTGGTCTTGCCGTTCCGATCCACCTGGACCGAACCTTGAACCCGTCCCAGATGGTCGCGGTACGTCGTCTTCCCATGGCGGTCGGTCTGCTCGGTCATCTGGACACGCCCGGAGCCGTCTCTAAACGTCGTCTTGCCGTTCCTGTCCGTAGAGTGCGATCCCTGAACCCTCCCGAGCGAATCACGCCAGGTAGTCGTGCCGGCGCGATCCGTCGTCATCGTCCCCTGCAACCGCCCGGAGGCGTCCCGGTATGTTATCTTTCCACGTGGGTCGCAAGTCACAGAACCTTGTACCCGTCCTTGTCCGTCCCGATAAGTCGTCTTCCCGAACCTGTCCGTTTCATAAGACCCGGTTATCCGGCCTTGCCCGTCACGATAGACCGTCTTCCCGGTTCGATTCGCGTCAACCGACCATTGTCGGCTACCAGGCGCATCACAATACGTCGTCGCAGCAGCGATGAGCGCAAAAGCCGCACAGGCGGGAAGAAAAAGCCCTTTCGTGTTCATACGCGAAACCTTTCTGGAAGAAGAAGGGCGGTTCGGGCATGGCGGTCCATGTCCGAACCGGATAGAGTACGGACGAATCGATTATTCGGCCGCTTTCTCCGAAGGCTTCGTGTCCTTGGACGGTGCCTCTTCCGCCTCGACCTTCAAGCCTTCAGCCACAAGGTAGGCGTAGGTGGCGGATGGCGGCTTGACACTGGCCGCTAGACGCTGCACGATGTCGGCATTGACGTCCAGGCCCTTTTCAACGAGCCACTGAGCCACGCCGATGCAATCCGCGCCAAGCGCCGCGGCGAGATGCCGTTCGTCGTATTCGGCGCCGGCGGCGGCGAGCGTGTCGAGCAGCATGTGCGCATTCGACACACATGCGACGTCAAAGGCATTCTGGCCGTCGGCGTTTGCGATCGCCACGTACTTCTTCTGTTCAGCCGCGTCGCCGGCAAGCCGGAGAATGGCTTTTACGGCCGCAAGCTGATTGCGCCGCACGGCCATGAACAGCGCCGTCTCGCCGGCCTTGTTGGCCGCGTCGATCTTGACGGCGGGGACAACGGCCCTGGCAAGCGCAAGATTGCCGCGCTCCGTTGCATAGTGCAGAAGCGTGTTGCCGTTCGCGTCGATCACGTCAGGCTTGCCGTTCGCGTCCCGGACGAGCTTGACGAACTCTGTCCGCCCGAGCTGTGCCGCAAGCAGGATCGGCGCGCGCGCGAGCGGGTCACGCCGCGCCGCCGTGTTGACGTCGGCCTTGAGCGTCAAGGCGAGCTTGAACATCTCCGGCTGGTTGAGGAAGACGGAGGCGACGAGCATGGTGTTCGCCTCTTCGGGGGTGACGGCGTTCCCGGCCTTGCAGCGGCGCATGATCCGGGCGTAGTCGCCGAGTACGGCCGCAAGCCCGTAGACGGCCGACGGTTCGGCGATCGCCGCCTCCGCCATCGCGATCTGCGAATCGTAGTCGACCTCATCGGCGATCACGCCCAATGTCGGAGCGGGAAGTCCCTCCCCCTGGTCGTCGGCGGGCATTTGGGGCCGTTTCGCCTCAAGGAACCTCCGCAGCGCCTCGTTCATTTCCCAAGTCGTGAGCGGGGCATATTTCGCATCGACCATCGCGACGATTTCGCCCTTGATGGCGTTGGTTACGCCCGTCGCCGCCGTGTCGTCGTAATGCTGCCCGACATACCCCTTCTCAAGTTCGCTCAGCGCGCGTTCAAGTTCCGAGTAGTCCTCGTTGCCGTCATATTTCCCAAGCCGCTTCTCCAGCATCTCGCGGACGGTCGCCAGGCGCGAGGCGACGTATTCGGCAGCCTGCCCGTCTTCGAGCTTCAGCGCCTTCATCGCCTTCTCGATTCTGCCAAACGACGCCTTTATCTGGTCAAACGTGTCGTGTACGTATGGATAGTCGTCGATGAACTTCGCGGCTTCGGCGTATTTCTTCTCGGCGACAAGGCCGTCAATGGTCTTTGCGGCCTCGGCCTTCAGGTGCTTGAGCTGGCGCGGATTGACGACCGAGTTCATCAGGCCGATGCGGACGGCGTAGATCTTGGCGTCCCATTCGTCATTGTCCACCAATGCGATGTCGCGAATGGCGTCGCGCGCTTCGCCGAACTTCCCCTCCTCGACGAGAGCGATGACCTTGGCCGTGAATTCGTCCAGGAGTCGCTGCGTCTTTGCGTCACGCGCGGCCTTCTCGGCCTTTGCGACATCATCCAGCAGCTTCTTCTTGGCCGCGTTAACCTTCTCGTTCCATTCGCCGTCTTTCACCTGAGCGACGGCGGCGACCGCGTCGCGCGCCTCGCCGAACTTCTCCTCTTCGACCAGCGACGCCACCTTCTTGCCCAGCTCGTCGAGCATCGCCTGCATCTTGGCGTCAAGTTCCGCCTTCTCCGCCGCCGCGACCTCGGCCAGGAGTTTTTCCTTGAATGCCTCAAGGCGGGTGTTCACGGCCACCGTCCCCAGCAATCCCGAAATGCCGCCATCGGCGACCTTCAGGGTGTCTTCCGTCTCGTCCGCCATCGGCGACGGTGCGGCCTCGAGCTTTTGGGAGAACGTGCGGATCCCCTTGGCGTCGCCGATTGACTTTCTTGCGCCCGCATAGTCCTTTGCCGCCATCGCCGCATCAAAGGCGGTCTTGAGCTCTTTCTCCAGCAAAATCCACTGGGCGGGGTTCACTTCCCTGTTCAGGAACCTGTTGCCCAGCTTGCGGACAAGCTCATCCACCTCCGCGACGCCGGTTTTCTCCGCGTCCCACATGATTTCACGGGCCTGCGCGTAGTCGCCGTCCGCGAGTCTTGCCTTGGCTGAAGATACGTTGGGAGTGATGATTTTCTTTGCCCAGGCGGGGTAGATGATTTGCTTCACATACTCACGTGTCAACGTCTCGCCGACCGCGCGAAAGACGCCCATCTCCTCTTCGGTCAGCGGC
This sequence comes from uncultured Kiritimatiellota bacterium, assembly GCA_934643865.1. Taxonomy (GTDB): domain Bacteria; phylum Verrucomicrobiota; class Kiritimatiellia; order RFP12; family UBA1067; genus RUG572. Next base: position 19,003 of record CAKUCX010000056.1, on the reverse strand, counting down.
TCCTTTCCGCCTTTTTCGACGATTCCCTCCACTGGTATGGAATAGTCCTTCTTGAAATCACCGCTCTTGACCTTGCCCTCAAGAACGTTCTTTATTTCTCCCTCCAGCGCCGCCTTCCGCTCGTCGAGCTTTTTCCTGAAGCCGTCGCTGACCTCGATCACCTCGCCGCTGAGGTTCTTCACCTCGATTTCCCGAACTCCGCCGCTCAAATCCGTCGTCTGGATCCGAAGCGGCGACGCGCATCCTGCGATGAGTATTGGTAAGCCCAATACGAACATGAGTTTTTTCATCTGGTTCTCCTGCTTGCCCTCGTTTTGACTCACTTCGCAAGGATCGGGCTTGTCCTCGTTCCGTGTTGGCCACGCGGCGATTAGGCTCGAATCGAGGTTCGGGACGTTCACGTTTCTCGAAACGACGGCCTCGCGGCGAAAATTGTTGTCATGCCCATTGAACCCAAGCCGTCCCCCTAGAGCATCCACGCTGCGGACGGTCTGTCCATTCCCGTTCTCTTTGCTGCCCCCTCGCCTTGTTTCGCTTCGGGAAATGGAGAGGGCGCACTTCCCGTCGCGGTTTTAAGTGAGGCCCTGAGAAGCCCTGAAGATACCGCGAAAGGAAATGCGCCCCCATGGGGACGCACCCTCCGAACCGTGACATCTTCAGTAAAATTTCTCAGGTTTCACTTATGCCATCGATGCGTTGGACGCAACGGCAGACGGATTTCTCCCCGCCTGACGGCATGAAGTATACCATAATCCGCCATTCCGTGCGGAATGGCCTGCTTCACGCCGCGCCCTGCGCTTCCCTTCGCGGCAAAATCGTCTCCGACCTCGCCACAACACCAACTCGTCCGCCACTGCGGATTCTTACGCGGGAAATTAAGATAGCGACTATGCCGCAACGGGTGCGGCTGAATTACGGCACCCGTGCCATGATGTCTGGGATGAATGCCGCATCCAATGTCGAGAACGCGAAACATCGCTTGCCGAGGCAATTGAGCGACGCCCCCACATGGATCAACGCCGTATTGTCGATAATGAGATAACGATCATGGAACTTGTCCGTCAGCTTGACCGTGAGCGCGTTCGCATGTTGCTTGTTGAACTGTGCGACATCTACCGCGTGAAGACTGTTCGCCGCTTTCTTCGACGACCGCACAATCGTCACCACAACACCTGGACGTCTTTGCGCAATAAGCGGCATGCAGGAATCGTCAAAGTAGGGGTCGATGACCACGAGTTCCTTCTTTGCCTGGCGGATGAATTTCTTCATCTGTACGAACGCATCGAAGAACTCCCCGTCGAAAAAGACCTTCTGCTGCGGGAACTTCTTGTCGTTCATCGCGTCGAAGATGAGCTTGAAGCGTTCTTCGTTGTGGGCTTGGTTTGCGTCGTTTTTCGACTGGTCGACAATCTGGCGACGTTCTGTGGCTTCAATGCGTGTCAGGAGCGGGGCAAGTGAAGCCAAGGTGCGGCGCATGGCAACGAAGGTGTCAATAATGCGAACCGATGCCGCAACGGCCGTTTTGGAGTTCAATACGGACGCTAACATCGTAACGCCGTGTTCGGTAAAAGCGTACGGCAAGTACCGAACTCCGCCTCGTTTTGAGGTCGCAAATTGCGACCTCAAAGGCGTGTCTGCGAACGCGCCCAATTCCTTTGAGGTCGCAAATTGCGACCTCAAACTCTCAATGTCCTCATGTGAGAGGCGAAACATGAATCGAGCGGGAAAACGGGCGACATTGCGTTTGACCTGCTCATTTAGGCGCTTCGTCGTCACTCCGTACAGCAAGGCAAGATCGCTATCAAGCATGACCTGGACGCCGCGAATCGTCAGGATTCGCGATTGGATATTCATATCCGGGGCAGGAGTCAAGGGCGATGCCTTTTCCATTGAATGCTTCCCTTTTTAATCTCAAATTGCAGCGTGCGCGCCGAACATTATAGCAAAATGCGGATTCAAGCGGATGAAGGTTTGCTCTGCCTTTGCTCTGCCATATGCGAAAGCCGCACAGCGTGCCGTCGCGTTGGTGCCATTCCCCTTTTCAATTCTGAGAAATGATATAATTGCCGCACTCATCACCATGCTGCAGACAACAGAGACATTGATCGCGGGACTTGCCGCGAACGACGAGACACGCTGGGCGCGGTTCTACCGCGACTACGCGCCGTACATCGAGAACACGCTGCTCGACAACACGCCGCTTTCGCCTTCGGACGTCGAGGACGTCATCCACGAGACGCTGGTCGCGCTCGTCGCCATCATGCCCGCCTACCGCCATGACCGCGCGGGGAAGGGCGCATTCCACTCGTTCGTCCTCAAAATCGCGCAGAACAAGGCCTACGACCTCCTGCGTCGGAGGACGCGCGCGCAGAACCGCCACGCGGCGTTCGCCGCCGACCCCGCCGTCGGGCCGTCCGCCGCCGTCGAGCCGAGCTTCACGCTCGAAATGTCCGACGCCGACTGGCGGCGCGAACTCTGCGCGATGGCCCTCCGCCGCGTCCTCGCCGACCCGTCCGTCCGCTCGTCCTCCAAGATCGCCTTTCGCCGCTACGCCATCCTGGGCGAGCCGGCCGCGCGCGTCGCCGCCGATCTCGGCCTCTCCGTGAACGCACTCTACCAGATCAAGAACCGCCTGACGGAACGCCTCGCCGCCGAGGTGCGCGCCCTTGAGGCCGAGGACGAGGCCGCGCCGCGATGAACGCCGACGATATCCGGCGCTATCTCGCCTCGTCCGACGCCGCCGACGTCTCGGCGGATGTCGCCGCGTCGGCCCTCCGCCCCGGCGAGCGCATCGGCGGCCTCGTTGCGGTCGCCCTGATCGGGCGCGGCGCGACGGGCGACGTCTGGCGCGTCCACGACGAGGCGGCGGGGCAGGACCTCGCGCTCAAGCTCTTCCGTCCGCGCGCCGTCGTCGAGCCCGGACAGGCGCGCGAGCGCTTCCGCGCCGAGGCCCGCCTGCTGGGCGCGTTCCGTCATCCCAACCTCATGCGCGCATTTGCGTCCGGAACGTTTCGCGGCGAACCCTACTTCACGATGGAACTGCTGCGACCGCTGCCGGAAAGTCTGTCTCCTCGTTCCATCGCCGCGTTGGGGCGGGACCTCTGCCGCGCCCTCGCCTGCCTCCACGCGCACGGCATCGTCCACCGCGACCTCAAGCCGGACAACGTGCTGGTCGCGCCCGACGGACGCTACGTCCTCGCCGACCTCGGCATCGCCCACCTCTCGGACGGTGCGCTCTCCGGTTTCATCCACGGCCTCGGACGCGGCAATCCGACGCTTGCGGGCGGCATCGGCCGCGTACTGGGCACGCCCGGCTTCGCCGCGCCCGAGCAGATGCAGGGGAAGGACATCTCGCCCGCCGCTGACATCCACGCCCTCGGCGCGCTCTTCGCCGCGCTTTTCGACGGGCGTCCGCCGTTTGCCTGGCGCATCCTCATCTTGGACATGACCAGCTCGCTGCCGACGCTGCGCTGCCACTCGCTCGCCACCGTCCGGCGCGCGCTGACCGTGCTGGGGGCGCTTTCGTGCGCGCGCGTTCTGACGGCGGTCGGCGCGTGCCTCGCCCTCGTCGCCGGCATCTTCGCCTACTGCCGCCCGAAATGGGAAGCGTTGCCCGTAGATGCCGACCAACGATGTGTGATCCGGATGGAGGGCATGGAACGAGAACTTAATGGAACGTGGGTAACCCTGCCGAAAGAAGGACATTACACGTATCCGGGTCCTCTCGTCTCGAATCCGGGGCCGGAACCCTATCGTAAGCCGGGAGAGGCGCGTCTCTCCTTTGGCTATTTCCGCCGCCCCTTTGTCGTTGCCGGACCGGGTGCGCTGAAGATCCCTCTCATCGTGGGGCACGATGTCTACCTCGTCTCCAACGCCACGCTTGTCACGTCCGGGACTCTGCCGACAAACGACTTCACGCGCACGTTGCTGAAACGCGACTACCCGACGGATTCAAACGGCCATTCCCTGCTGTTCCCCACTTTTCACGTCGAGCCGGGCTCGCGCGTCATCTTCACCGAGAACCCCCGCTACCCCCAAACGCTGATCGACTGCCCCAAGGATTCCATCAGAACCCTTTCTTTTAGATCCGACCCCTTCCTTTAGACCCGCCGCGCCGTAGGCGGCCGCACCCAGGCCGATCGGGCGGCGGGCCCGGCTCGAAGGGCGGCACGTGCCGTCGGGCGAGTGCGCAGGCGCGGAGACAAACGACCTTGTGCATGCACGGGCGGCAGCACCCTCGCATTTATATAAATGCGAGGGTAGGCGGAATTTGGTATCATATCTGACATGGAGAAGGATCAACTCAAACCAACGCTTTTCAAACCAACGCTTTGGCGGACGGCGCGGGCCTTGGCCAACCCGGACCGACTGAACCTGATGTACCTTGTCGCAAACGCGAAGGGCGAGAAGGGCGTGGTTGAACTGGCCGGCGAGGCGGGACTTCCCGTCCCGACGGCCAGCACATACCTGCGCGCGCTCAATGCCCGTGGGCTGATCAGCGTCGTTCGCGTGGCGTCATTCGTCTATTACGGAACCAAGTCCGACCGTTCGCTTCCAGCTGCCATCGCCATTCAGGAGGCCTTTCGGCGTCTCTTTTCACGCAAGGCGCTTCCGAAGGATTGGACGGCTCGTCTGCTTCCGCTCGTGAAGGGTTATGCCAATCCGCGTCGAGAGGAGATTGTTCGGACGCTCTGTCGGCATCAGCCGATTCGCTACTCCGAACTCCTCCGCCGCGTCGGGTTCTGCGAAGCATCGTTTCTCCGGCATCTGGACATTCTGACCAAGGCTGGAATCGTCGTTCGCGATGCAAAGTCAGGCGCCTATGGATTGCCCCGTCCGAGAAATTCGCTTGCTTCCGCTTTCTTGTCTTCGCTTGAGTAACCCACCCTCGCATTTATATAAATGCGAGGGTGGGGGCGCAGTCTCGGGGCGTGGGGGGCGGGTGTACGGTTGTCTTCGAGCCGGGCCGCACGGAGGTCGTGCTTGCGGACGGCGCGCCCAGTACGGTGGCATTCGCCGCGTCCGAGACGACCAACTTCCTGTCCCGCGTCTGGGGGGGGGGCGGTGCCCATCGTTTCGCACCGTGGGCGGAGGCGTGTACATCGTCGGCAATGACGATGACGTGGATGTTCCTGACCTGATGCGGCGCGGTGCGCACACGACCCACTTTCGCAGCGGGACGCTCTTCGGCGTGTACGAATTCCTTGTGCGCTTTGTCGGCGTATGCTTCTACATTCCGGGCGAGATGGGCACGGTCGTGCCGCGTACAAGGCGGATTGCGGCGAGAGCCCGATCTCGAAGCGCATGTCGGGTCGCGCCCATTCTCTCGCTGCATATCAGGGCGCAAGATGCCGCGCCGAGCGGGGATTTGGTATAATTCGCGGAAAATTGAGGAGCGATATGGAAGCGAAACTGAAGGAGCGCCTTCTGGCCCTGACGTGGGACGAATTGCGCGAATGGTCGGATGCGCGGTCGGTCGAGCGCGGCAGGGGCTACCTGTCGCGCGTTGAGCCGCCTGTCCTGTTCCCGGACGGCGGACTCGTCGCCGAGGTCCACGGTTCGGACGACTACTACGCGAAGCTGCGGGTCGATGCGTCCGGCCGGCTGGAGGGCGTCTGCACCTGCCCCGTCGGCGTCCGCTGCAAGCACTGCGTCGCCCTTGCGCTCACGGCGGCGAAGCGGCTGAAGGCGGGCGACGACTTCCCCGAAGCCGATCTCGTTTCGCGCCGCTGGAAGCGCGCGGCGGAGGAGCTTGTGGATCCTGACGGCGATTTTGATTGCGAGGACGACCTCGACGACGAGTGGGAGGACGAAGATGCCGAAGCGCAAAGCGACACGAGGGCGGCGTCTGCGTCCGCAGGGAGCGTTGGCGGACGTGCGGCGGACGCACGGAAGCGGACGGACATCGTGGCCGACCATCTGGCGTCCCTGGACGAGACCGAATTGCGCGCGCTCGCGGACGAGCTGCTGTCGGCGTGCCCCGACGTGCGGCCCTACCTGAAGCACAAGCTGGAGATGGCGCGCGCCTCGACGGCGGATCTCGTCCGCCGCGCGCGGCAGGCGATCGAGGACGCCACGTACGGTTCCTACGACCACTGGGACCGCCGCTACGGACACGACGAGGTTCCGGACTATTCGCTTGTGCGGGAATACTTTGGCCGGCTCAGGGACGCGGGCGACGTCCGCGCGCTGATGGAGCTGGGCGACCTGCTGAAGCGCCAGGCGCTTGACCAGGAGGAACGCTCGAACGACGAGGACGGCGAGATCGGCGACCAGGTCGCGGCGTGCATGGACATCGTGGCGGAGGCGGTGATGTCCAGCGACATGGACGTCCTCGAAAAGATCAAGTGGGAGGACGCCCTCCACGCGGGCGACGACTCCTGCATGCTTGACGGCATGGAGGTCTCCTACCGGACGTCGCTCAAGGCGAACAGGAAGACGTGGGGCATCATCGCCGACGACCTGATGAAACGGGCGTCCGCGAAGGACGATGCAGACTGGAAGTCCCGCGCAGACCGCACGCGCCTCTGCGAGGCGCTGGAGCGTGCGGGACGCGCCGAGGAGGCCGTCGCCTGCCTGAAGAAGGCGGCGGCGGACGATGCGGACGCGTGCGTCGAGCTGGCAGATCTGCTCTGCCGCCTGAACCGTCGGGCTGAAGCTGAAAACGAATGCCGAAGGGGGCTTGCCGCTCGCGCGAAATCATCGGACACGCATGGGGTCAACGCCATTCGGACGAAGCTGCGCGAACTGCTTGTCCTCGACAAGGACTGGAAGGCGGTCGCGGCATCCGATCTCGACGCCTATCTTGCGCGCCCCTACATCGGCGACTACAAGACGCTCAAGGCCTCCTGCGGGAAGGCGCGGTGCTGGCCGCGCGTGCGGGCGTTCGTCCTGTCGTTCCTGGAGACGGGACGCGCCTCGGTCGAGGCGAAGGCGCGCTGGCCGTTGCCACAGACTGGCGTGCCGCCGCCGAAGGGTGCGAAGCCGAACCTTCCCGCGCTTCTGGAGATCGCGCTGGAGGAGAAGCGTGGCAAGGATGCCTGGGCGCTTTACGAGCAGCTGCGCCGGGAGGCGAGAGGTGCGGCGGGCGGCTTCGGCTATTCATGCGGTGACTTCGGCTGGCGCGTGGCGGATGCCGTCGCGAAAGAGCTGCCGGAGGAGGCGCTGAAGATCTGGGATCGGCAGATTCGCGCGAACGTGGCGTCCGCGCACGAGTCCTGCTACCAGACCATCTGCAAGGCGCTGGAGAGGATGCGCCCCGTGATGGTCCGGCTTGGCAAGGGGGATGATTGGAAGGCCCGCGTCGCCGAACTCCGAACGGAATACAAGCGCCGTCCCAAGTTCACGGCGATGTTGGATGCCCTGACGTCCGGGCGCGGCACGTCTGACCGCATCGCCGACTGGTAACGACGTCCCTCCCCGTATCCCCCCGTAGCACCTTTTTCATCTATCAGACACCTCGCCTGATTTATAAAACCGATTCGTCCGCACGCCCGCCGGCCCGGGCATGGATCCACCATGACCGGGCCGAATCGATGAACCCCCACATATCCCTGAAGCCGCGCCGCACGGCCTCGGTGCCCGCAAGGCGATGGAGACGCCACACCCCTACGCCGCGCCGGGGCGGCGGTAGACGGCAAGGCGCGTCTGGCCGTAGACGCGGTCGCGCACGAGTTCCCACGGCGGGGACGCGTCGGGGCGCTGCTGAGCCGTCATCTCGGCGAGGAAAAGTCCGCCCGGCTTCACGATGCCGCGCGCCGCCAGCTCGCCGAGCATCTGCGCATAGCCCCGCTCCGCACCGAGCGCATAGGGCGGATCGGCGTAGGCGATGTCGAAGAGGTCACCCTGCCGACCCGCGAGCCACGCATAGACGTCGGCGCGCACGACCTGGCAGCGCGGCGCGGCGCCAAGCGTCGCCACGTTCGCCTGGAGGCAGGCAAGGTGGCGCGGCGCAAGCTCCACGAACGTCGTCCGGGCGGCACCGCGCGACAGCGCCTCCAGGCCGACCGCGCCGGAACCCGCGAAGAGGTCGAGGAACGCCGCGCCGGCAAGTTCGCCCTGCAGCATCGAGAAGAGCGCCTCGCGCACGCGGTCCTGCGTCGGGCGCACGGCGTCCCCTGCGGGCGCCTTCAGCGTCCGCCCGCGCCACGCGCCGCCCGTGATCCTCATCCGAACACCTCCTCCGCGACGCGCACCGTCGCCATGGCGTCTTTCGCATAGTACGTCGCACCGATCTGCGCCGCATAGTCCGCCGTCAGCACGGCCCCGCCCACCACCGTCCGGCAGTCGGGCTTCGCCGCCTTCAGCTGGCGGATCGTCTCCTCCATGAAGCCGACCGTCGTCGTCATCAGCGCCGAGAGTCCCACGAGGCGGCAGTCGAGCCGCACCGCCGTCTCCACGATCTTCTCCGGCGGCACGTCGCGCCCCAGGTCCACGACCTTGAAGCCATAGTTCTCCAGCAGCGCGCGCACGATGTTCTTCCCGATGTCGTGGATGTCGCCCTTCACCGTCGCGATCACGATGGGCCCGCGCAGCACACTCGGCGTGCCGCTCTTCGCGAGTTCCCGGCGGATCACCTCGAACGCGGCGCGCGCCGCCTCGGCGGCCATGAGGAGCTGCGGCAGGAAGACCTTGCCGCGCTCGAAGCCGCGGCCGACGATCTCCAGCGCCGGCACGATCTCGCCGTCGATCACCTCCACCGGCGTCCGGCCCGTGGCGAGCAGACCGCCCGCGATCGTCGCGGCATCCCCCTTCAACCCGTGCGTGATGGCCGCCGTCAGCGGGGAGGCCGCGGCCGTTTCGGCGCCGGGCGCCTCCGCCGCCGGGGCGGACGGCGCGGGGGCGGTGGCGCCCACACGGCCTGTCTCCACGGCGGCGATCCAGTCCATGCACTGCGCGTCGCGCCCCGTCAGCGCACGCCAGGCGTGGTAGGCCGTCATCATCTCCTTCGAGAGCGGGTTCACGATGGCCGTCGTGAGCCCCGCCTGCAGCGCGAGCGCGTAGAACGTCCCGTTGAGGAACGGTCGCGCGGGGAGTCCGAACGAGACGTTGGAGACGCCCAGCACCGTGCGGCATCCCAGGCGTTCCCGCACGAGGCGCAGGGATTCCAGGATCACCGGCACGCTCGCCCGGTCCGCGCTCACCGCGAGGCAGAGGACGTCGATGACGAAGTCGCACGGACGTAAACCGTGGCGTGCGCCGCGCGCGAGGATCTTCTCGGCGACGGCAAGCCGCCCCGCCGCCGTCGGCGGGATGCCCGCCTCGTCGAGCGTGAGCGCGACCACCACGCCGCCGTACTTCGCGACGAGCGGGAAGACGGCGTCCATCACCTCGTCCTTGCCGTTGACCGAGTTGACGAGCGCCTTGCCGTTGTAGTGGCGGAGGGCGCGGGCGAGGGCCTCGGCGTCGGACGTGTCGATCTGCAGCGGCACGTCGGTCACGCCCTGGATCGCCTGCACCGTCGCGTCGAGGACGGCCGGCTCGTCAAGGCCGGGCACGCCCGCGTTCACGTCGAGGATGTGCGCCCCCGCCTCGGCCTGGGCGATCGCCTCGCGGAGGACGTAGCCCACGTCGCCCGTCCGGTAGGCTTCCTTCAGCTTCTTCTTGCCCGTGGGGTTGATCCGCTCGCCGATGACGAGGGAGTCGTCGAGGGGCAGTTCGACCGCCCGCGCATAGGAGGTGACGACCGTTTTCGCGACGGGGGGGCGGGGGGCGGGCAGCTCGCCGCCGGCGGCGAGGGCGTCCACCGCCCGCCGCACCGCCGCGAGATGCGCCGGCGTCGTGCCGCAGCAGCCGCCCACGACCGTCGCGCCGGCCTTCACGAGGTCCGCGACATCCCGCGCGAACGCCTCCGGCCCCACGAGGAAGACCGTCTCGCCGTCCACGACCTTCGGGAGGCCCGCGTTCGGCTTCACGACGACCGGCAGGTTCGTCGCCGCGACAAGGCGCTTCACGAACGGCAGCAGCAGGTCCGGACCCAGCCCGCAGTTGAAACCGAGCGCATCGACGTGCAGGCCCTCCAGCACCGCCGCGACGACCTCCGGGTCCGCCCCCGTCAGCAGCTTGCCGTCCGCGCCGAGCGCCACCGTCGCGATCACGGGCAGATCGCAGTTCTCCTTGGCCGCGAGGACGGCGGCCTTGAGTTCGTACACGTCGCTCATCGTCTCGATCACGACAAGGTCCGCGCCCGCCGCCGCGCCGAGGCGGATCTGCTCGGCGAAGGAAGCGTAGGCGTCGTCGAACGCGCAGTCCCCGGCGGGCTTCAGAAGACGGCCGGTCGGCCCCATGTCGAGCGCCACGTACCGCGGGCGCCCGCCGGCGGCGTCCGCCGCCGCACGCGCGAGCCGCACGCCCGCCGCCACCACCTCCGCCAGCGGCGCCGCGCCGTGGTACTTGGCCGGATTCGCGCCGAAGGTGTTCGCCATCACGATGTCCGCCCCCGCCGCGCAGTAGGCGGCGTGGACGGCGCGCACGTCGTCCGGGCGGCGCAGGTTCCACTCTTCGGGAACCTCCCCCGCCTGGAGGCCTCGGGCCTGCAGCTCGGTGCCCATGCCGCCGTCGAGCATGAGGAGGCGCCGTTCGGCGAGAAGTCGGTTCAGGTTCAGCATGTTCGGCACTCGCAGTCCACCTTGGCGCAGGCCCGGCAGCCGGCCGGGCGCGGAACGGCCTCTTCGGGGCCCGCGCCGATGACGGCGCTCACCGACTTCGACGGGACCATCAGGCACGTCTCCGTGAGGACGATGCCCGCGCGCCGCGCGCTGTCGAGGGCCTGGAGAAGCGGCCGCTGCGCCTCCAGCGGAAGGTCGCCGTACCCCGGCGAGAAGCGCATCCGCAGCCGCTCGCCCGCCACGGCCGGCTCGGCGACGAGCCGCCTCTCGCAGGCGTCGCACCATGCCTCGATGGCCGCCGTCGCCGCCGCCTGCGCCATCAGCGCGTCCGCCCCGCTCGTCTGGGAATAGCGGCGCAGGAGGGCGTCGACGTCCGCGCCCAGCGTCGCGCAGAAGAGAAAGGCGTGGCGGCAGCCCGCGAGGACGCGCGCGAGGTCGCGGGAGCGGACGTGCAGCGGCCCGAGGACGAGGTCGCCCGCCGCCGGGCCGGGCGTGACCGTCTCCAGCCGCCAGTAGGCCGCCGGGCGGCACGCGGCGCGCACCGCGTCCTCCACGCGCGCCAGCCGCCGCGCGAGAGGCGCATCCGGCTCCACGCCGCCCATGCGCAGGTAGCGCAGCGTCTCGGCCCGGTCGATCGTCATCGCGCCTTCCGCTTCAGCTTCTCCAGAAGCGCGGCCGCCGCCGCCACTTCGGCGGCGGTCTTCGAGACCGCCGTCGCCTCGGCCGAGCCCATGCCCACGACCGTCACGCGCATCGTGACGATCGGCTCGTGCGCAGACCCCTTCACCTCGACGAGTTCGTAGACGGGCCGCTGGTGGCTGTAGGCCTGGGCCTTGACCTGCAAATACCCCTTCGGGTTCACGTCCCATTCGTTGAACGCCGCGTCGAACGGCAGCGGCAGGCGGCGGAAGACGGCGCGCGCGGCTTCAAGGCCGCCGTCGAGCCACACGGCCCCCATGACGGCCTCCAGCGCGTCCGCGAGCAGCTTCGCGCGGGGCGGGATCTCGTGCGCGCCGATGTTGCGCTTCAGCCACTTGCGCAGCTCCAGCTTCTCGGCGGCGCCGGCGAGGGCGGCGCCTGAGACGAGGCGCGTGCGGCGCACCGTCAGGATGCCCTCCTGCTCGTCCGGGTGGCGCCTGAAGACAACCTCGGCGGAGAGAAGCCCGATCACGGCATCGCCGAGGAACTCCAGGCGCTGGTTGTCCTTCGCATCCGGCTTGATCATCCGCACGGCGGGCGTCGCGAGGGCCCGCGCCAGCAAGGCGGGGTTCTTGAACATATAGCCGATGCGCTCTTCGAGTTCCGTCATGGCATCACCTGATAGCACTTCCCGACCAGCCAAGCTTGCGGTTCAGGACTTCGTAGGGGTCGTAGCCCACGAGTTCGACGAGCGGCACGCCAGCGGACGCCTTTTCGACACAGAGGCCCGTCCCTTCCGCCAGAGGCCCCAGCGAGGCCCCGTCGGCGAAGACCTCCAGCGTCCCCGCCCCGGGGCGCGCGCGGAGGCGCACCGACAGGCGGGCGGAGTCGCAGATGACGAGCGGGCGCGCGGTCAGGGCGTGCGGGCAGATCGGCGTAATGACGAGCGAGCGGGAGTCCGGCATGAGGATCGGCCCGCCGGCGGCAAGGGAGTAGGCCGTCGAGCCCGTCGGCGTGGCGATCACGAGGCCGTCCGCGAAGAACGACGTCGCGGGCCGGCCGTCGATGGCGAGTTCCAGGACGGCCGCATGCCCCGAGACGCCGCGCGAGACGACGACCTCGTTCAGGGCCGTCCGCCCGCGCACCGCAAGCGCCGTGCGCGCGGAAATCGCGTAGCGTCCGTCCCGCAACGCGCGGATCGCGTCCTCGAAGCGCGGCGCCTCGACGCCCGACAAGTAGCCGAGCGAACCGAGGTTCAGGCCCAAGAGCGGCACGCCGGGGAAGCGGTGGACGGCCGAGAGCATCGTGCCGTCGCCGCCAAGCACGACGACGGCCTCGGGCGCGTCGTCCGAAACGACGAACCCGAGGTCATGCGCCAGCGACGCGAGGCGGCCTCGAACGGCCTCAACGCCCGGCTTGTCGTGGTTGACATAGAAAGCGATTCTTTTCACGACGGTCTCCAAAGGCAGGGTATGCCGCAAGCGAGAGGGATGGACAGTATAGCACACATTCCCGGGCTCCGGCGTCCGGGCGGGGAGCGCCGACGCGCCTAGAAGACGCGGTTCGCGATTTCCGCCGCCGAGTTCAGGCAGGCGCGGCGGTCGCTCGGCGTCTTCGCAAGCGGGAAGCGGATGCCGGCCCATTCGAGCTTATGGTGCTTGTTGCCGCTCACGTAGCGGAAGCCGAGCTTTTCAAGGGCGGCGAGCGCCGCGCCGTCCAGATGCTCGCCGGCGGACTTGACGATCTTCTTCACGGCCTCGCGGCGGCGCTCCAGCTCGCCCGTGGGCGGATTCGCGCCGAGCACCGCTTCGAGGATGCGCGCGCGCCGGTCGCGGCCGCCGGCCTCGGCGGCTTCGTTGGCGGCGACCAGCGCCTCGACGACGTGTTCGCGCACCTCGCCGGGGAACTTCTCGGCAAACGGCTCGGGCGCGTCCAAAAGGGGATCGTGCAGGCACGTGTCGCGCTGGGCTTCGAGCAGCTGGGCTTTGAGGCGTTCGATCTCGCGCTCCCGTTCCGCCAGGGCCTCGGAATCGGGGCGGATCTCCGGCGGCTTCGCGCGTGCGGCCGCCAGGTCGGCTTCGAGACGGCGGTTCGCCTCTTCAAGCGCCTCGACCTTCCCCTTGCCCTCGTCACGCGCCGTGCGCAGGCGGGCAAGGTCGACGGCCAGCGACTCGCAGGCGGCCTTTTGGGCGTCGAGTTCCTCAAGAAGCGCCGCCTCGCGCGCCTGGAAGGCGGCGCGTTCCGCCGTGCGCGCGTCCTCGGCCTGCTCCGCGCGCACGCGGGCGACGGTCGCCGGCGTGACGACGGTCGCGCGGCGCGGGGCCTGCGCCGAAGGCCGGGCCTTCCCCTCGCCGCCGCCAAGCAGGGACGAGAAATAGTCGGAGGACGAGACGGCACCGGCAAGCGCGCGGTCCTCCGGCTCTTCAGCCGGCGGCGGCTTGGGCGTGGCGGTCTTCACGTGCTTCAGCTGCGAAAGGTCGTTGAAAGTCCCCATGGCACTCCTTGAAAATGGCGTCTCCATTGTACCACGTTTCGGAGAGGGGGTTGTGGTATAATTTCCCCCGGAGCGAATCGATGGAGACGCGCGAGACGACATGGAAAGGACAGAATGCGGCCTCTGGGCGCGCGGGGAGGCTGCGCGCCGCCGCCGCATTCGTCCGCGAAGGCGTGTGGCGCGCCGATCCCGCCTCGCTCGGCGTCCTGCGCCGCACGGGCGTCCTTCTCCTGCGCTTCTGCCTGACGGCGCGCGCCAGCTACATGCGCCATCCCTGCGGCCTGCACGCCGCCGGCCTCGCCTATTTCACGGTGCTCGCCTTCGTGCCCGTCCTCTGCCTCCTCATGGTTTTCGCGAAGGCGTGCGGCGCGGGCGCGTTCGCGCGCGCGGAGATCAACGCGCGCCTCGACACGATGCTCGTGCAGCTCGACGAAGGCGCGGAGGCGAAGCGGGCGCTCGCGCGCCAGGCGCGCGCCGCCTCGAACGACCTCTTCGACCGCATCGACACGTTCGACGTCGGGACGCTCGGCTGGCTGGGCCTCGGGATGCTGCTGTGGACGGTCGTTTCGACGTTCAGCCAGGTCGAGACGTCGATGAACGCCATCTGGGGCGTATCGAGGGCGCGCTCGGCTGGGCGGCGCTGCCTCCTCTACCTCTTCATCTCGCTTGTGCTGCCGCTTCTCGTCGCGTTCGCGCTGTCGCTTCCCGTCCTGCGGGGCGTGAGAATCGTCCTCGATGCGACGCTTGGGGCGACGTCCTACACGAAATGGGTCGGCGACGCATTCGTCGCGCTCGTCACGTCGCGCACGTTCGGCTTCTTCGTCTCGTTCGCCTTCTCCTCGGCGTCCTTCGCCTTCGTTCTGAAGGTGGTGCCGAACAGGGCGGTGCAGACGCGCGCCGCCCTGGAAGGCGGCGTCCTGACGGCCGCGCTCTTCAGCGGCGTCGTGCGGGCGTGTACGTCGGCCGGCGTCGGCATCGCGCGCTCCAGCGCGCTGTACGGGTCGTTCGCGGCCGTGCCGATCCTGCTCGCCTGGATCTACATGAGTTGGCAGGTCGTCCTGCTGGGGAGTTGTCTAACCTATGCGCTTCAGTGCCTTCATTGCCGTGTGCGCGCTTTGCCTCGCAGGTGAGGCGGCGCTTCGCTTTACCGAGCCGGTCTGGCGTCCGGACCTCGGTCTTTCGCTGCCGTGCCTTGCGGGCGCGGCCGGCGAACCGCTCGACCTGCCGTGCGCCGAGGCGTACCTCGTGACGCGGGACGGCGCCTCCTTCCTGGAGGACCGCTTCGACACGTTCGACCTCTGGACGATGTCCACGCTACGCGGCCGCTGGCGCGACGCGGCGGGGAACCGGCTCTACCTCGCGCGGCTCGATACGCGCCCGCCGGACGACGTGCCGGGGACGACGCGCACGCGGCGCGCGTTTCGCGCGGAACAGGCCCGCCGGCCGTTCGATCCGAAGAATCCCGCCCACCGCGACGAAGCCGCCCAGGCCGTCTCGCCCGTCGAGCTGGGGGCGGCCGTCCGGCCGCGCCGCGCCCAGCGGCGCGCGATTGCGCATCTGACCGCCTATTCCGTCACGAACGACCACGCGCTCGCGTACGCCTTCCGTCCCGTCGACGCGGCGGAGAGACGTCTCGGGCCCTGGCATCTCGCCGTCCTCGTCGCCGCGCCCGGCGAAGACATGGACGGCGTGCGCGCGCGCTTCGACGAAGACTTCCTCGACCGCATCGCGATCCCCTCCGCCGCCGCGCGCCGCGCCCTTGCGCCGCCGCCCGCGCCGCCCGGCGCGGAGGCGGCGGAGGACGATCTGCTGCGGGCGGACGTGCACGCCCAGGTGGCGAACTACGACGAATGGGCGAGCGTCGACACCGCCGACGTGACGGTGCTGGACAATCTGGACGGCGCGGCGCGCGCACGCTTCATCCCGGCCCTCACGAACGGCCTCCCGCGCTTCCGCGCGGCGTATGCGGCCTGCGCGCCCTCGCCGCTCGTTGGCACGAACGCGCTCGCCGTCGTGCGCGTCTTCCGCACGCGCGAGGCGTATCTGGCCTACGTGGGCGTGGAGCAGAAGTGGACGGCGGCCGTGTGGAGCCCGCTTCGCCGCGAGCTCGTCCTCCACCTTCCCGAGGCGGGGACGGAGAAGCTGCTGCGCACCGTCTGGCACGAAGCCTTCCACCAGTACCTCGCCTACGCGGGGGCGATGATCACGAGCGCGCCGTGGTTCAACGAGGGGCACGCCCAGCTCTTCGAACACGCGCGCTTCGACCGCGACGGCGAAATCGCCTTCGAGCGGGACGAGCGGGCGGCCGCCTACGTGCGCGCGTACGCGACGGACCTCGCGGAGATCCTGCCGGACGTGCTGGAGATGGACTACCGCGCGTTCTACGCGGGGACGCAGGACGAGATCGCCGCCAAGTACGCCCTTGCCTGGTCCATCGCCTACTTCCTCGAAGTCGGCGCGCCCAACCTGCGCTTCCAGCCCTACGCCTCGCTTCGCGCCGACTACATGAAGGCGCTCGTGGAGACGCGGTCGATGCGCGCGGCGACGCGCGCCGTCCTCGGAAACGAAGAAAGCCGCGACGCATTCGTCGCGGCCTGGCTCGCCTTCTGGCGCGAATCGTGAGGCGCGGGGCCTCCGCTAGGCGACGACGATCACGCTGTTGAGCGTGCCGTGGTCGTTCTGCACGAAGTCGAGGTTCTCGGGGTCGGCGCACCAGACGCCGTCGATCACGAACTTGTACTCGTAGCGGCCGGGGGCCAGCTTGAGCGAAGCCGTGTAGACGCCCTCGTTCTTCTTGTCCAGCATCTTCTTGCCCGTGGGGTTCCACTGGTTGAAGCAGCCCGCGAGATACACGGACTTGCCGGGGTCGGCGCGGACGGTGAACGTCACGCTCTTCTCGGCGGCCTTCTTCGCGGCCGCCTTGCACACGCAGGTTTTCTTCGCGGTGACGGTTTTGGGGGCCGCCTTCGTCTTGATCTTCATCTTGCTTGCTCACTCTCTGCCGTCCGGGCGGACGCCGTACAGAACATCCAGCTCGGAAAAGCGCCAATTATTTTACCTTTTTCCTTCCGTGGTGTCAAGGGGCGGCGGCATGTGCTATACTTCCCGCATGGAAGACTGGCTTGATCTGCATCCTGACCCCGCGCATGTGAAGCGGGAGCGCGAGAAAGCGCGCGCGTTGCGCAAGACGGACTGGTGGCGCGCGCAGATCGCGAAAGGCGTCTGCCACGCCTGCGGGCGGCGCGTAGGGGCCGAGAATCTCACGCTCGACCACGTCGTGCCCGTCGCGCGCGGCGGCAGGTCGACGCGCGGCAACTGCGTGCCGTGCTGCAGGGACTGCAACGCGAAGAAGAAGGCCTACACGCCCGCCGAGCAGATCCTCGCCCGGCTTTTCCCGGACGGCGCGCCGAGTGAACCGTCCGAGGCGTCCGCGCGTTGAATCAGCAGATGGCTGTTTTCAGAAAGGATGCGACATGGATGCTTTGAAGGCGGCGGGCGTCTGCCACGCCTACGGCAAGGGGGCGGCGCGCGTACACGTCCTGAAGAACTTCTCGCTCACGCTCGCCCCCGGCGCGTTCGAAGTCCTCATGGGGCCGAGCGGCAGCGGCAAGTCGACGTTTCTCCATCTCGCGGCGGGGCTGCTCGCGTGCCGCGCGGGGACGATCGCCGTCGGCGGAACGGAGGTGACGGCCCTCTCCGACCGCGCGGCGGCGAAGTTCCGCCGCCGCCACGTGGGCGTCGTCTTCCAGAGCTTCAACCTCCTGGAGACGCTCACGGTCGCCGAGAACGTCGCCCTGCCCGTGCGGCTCGACCACGCCGCGCCGGACCGCGCGCGCCTCGGTGCCCTCCTCGCGAAGCTCGGCCTCGCGGACAAGGCCGCGCGCCGCCCTGCGGCGCTCTCCGGCGGCGAGCGCCAGCGCGTCGCCATTGCCCGCGCGCTCTTCGCGGAGCCCGACGTCATCCTCGCGGACGAGCCGACAGGCAACCTCGACGTCGTCGCCGCGAAGGGTCTCTGCGCGCTCCTCCGCGCGCTCAACGCCGACGAGCGCAGCGCGATTCTCCTCGTCACGCACGACCCCGTCGTGGCGGCCGCCGCGACGCGCGTCCACTTCCTGAAGGACGGCGCGGTCGCCGCCTCGCTTGAGACACGGCACGACCCCGCCCTCGTGGCCCGCCGCTACCTGGAGACCTACCAATGACACTGACGCTGCAGCTCCTGCTGCGCGGCGTCGTGCGGGGAAAGGCGCGCGCCGCGTGCGCGGTCCTCGGCATCGCCGCCGCGTGCGGCGCGTGCGCGTTCACGTTCTCCCTTTCGGCGACGAACGCGGCGCAGGCGCCCGCCCGCGCGAGGCGGGCGACGGCCCCGTGGGCGGCGTGGCGCGCGCCGGAGCTTCGCGGCGGCCCCCGCGCGCCGAAGGGCCGTCCGCCGGAGGCGGCGGCCGACCTCGCGCTGGATCTCGTCTTCTGCACAATCGACTACCGCCCCGGCGGGCGCGTCCTGCAGGGGCCGCCGATGCGGGCGGTCGTCGCCGCCGCACCGGCGGAGAGCCCCTATGAACGCGCGCCGCTCGTGGAGGGCCGCTGGGTCGACGGCGGGGCGGCGGCCTGCGAGATCGTCTGCACGCGCCGTGCCCTGCGCCGCTTCGGGCGCGGCGAGCCGCCGCCCGTGGGGACGGCGCTCACGTTCGTCGGGCGAAAGGGGACGATGACGGCGACGCTCGTCGGCTACCTCGCGGACGCGCAGCTGCCGCGCGACTGGCCAAACGTCTTCGCGAACCGGGCGGCCTTCGGCGTCTTCAGGGACGAGGAACACGGCACGCTCGCCCTTTGGCGGCGGCCGCCCTCCCCGTCGCCGCCCGGCCTGCAGACGGCCGACGCGCCGGGCGTCGTCGCGGCGTTCACGGGCGACGGGGAGCGGCGCATGGGCTACGCGCGCCCGCTCATGCTCGCCGCGGCCGTCCTGACGGCGCTTTCGCTGCTCGTCAACGCGCTTCTTCTCTCGGTGGAGGCGAACCGACGGACGCTCGCGCTCCTGCGCACGGCGGGCCTCACGCGCGGCGGCGTCGCGGGGCTCGTCGCGGCGGAGGCGCTCCTCGCGGCGGCGGCGGGGTGCGTCCTCGGCTGCGGCGGCGCGTGGGGCGCTCTTGCGCTCTACGTGGCGGCGGACGCGGCTGCGTTCCCGACGGGGGCGGTATGCACCACGATGGCAAACGTGAGGTTCTCCTCACTTGCCGTGCCCAACAACGCCTGACCTATCTCAAGG
>CAKUCX010000055.1 GCA_934643865.1 uncultured Kiritimatiellota bacterium | reverse complement strand
ACACGCACCATGGCGCCCATGGTAGGGCGCGACGTCCCCGGCGCGCCGCGCACACGGGGGCGACATCGGGGACGACACAGGCACGCGGGCCGCCGTGCCGCCGTCCCCCACCATCATGCACCATGCACACCATGTCCACGCACCCATGCACACGCACCATGGCGCCCATGGTAGGGCGCGACGTCCCCGGCGCGCCGCGCCCACGGGGACGACATCGGGGACGACACGTGGACGCGGGCCGCCGTGCCGCCGTCCCCCGCAACGCCGTTTCCGATTTCGCCGCCATGCCTTTCCCCTCCTTAGCCGCCACACAGTCTAGCAGAGGGGCCGGCGGGACGAAATGAGATTTCACTGCGTAATAATCTCGCTTGAAAGCCGTATCTTGCCTGAAAGCCGTCGCGACGCGCGGCGTGACGGGTTCGGCAGCAATGAATTGCGGCCCTTCCCAAGTCTGTTTTGGCAGCATCAGGCGCGGCGATGAAGCAGAAGCGGACACATTCCCAGTTCTTGCCCACCACTTGCCTATCAAGATTTACATTCCCATACCTTGCCCGTCAAGATCTACATTCCCGTGCGAAGCGCGGGCGACACGGCCCACGCCCGTCAAAAAAAAGCATTGGGGACGCCCTTGTCCCGATTTTTGGCGAGCCCCTAATTCCCCCTAAAAAATCCGAGCAAGGGTGGGGCTGAGAATGCGCCCGCGCCTCTGGCGTTAACCCGCAGGACAGGGGGGGGGCAAGGCGGCTGACATCCGCGAAGGCCTTCTCCGGCTGGGCGCACACATCCGTGTGCGATGTAAAGCCGCATAACGGCGGCTTAGCCCTCAAAAAAGGCCACGTCGCTTGGCATGCGCCAATCCCCACGCGGGGAGAGATTGAGGCTGCCGACCTTCGGGCCGTCCGGCAGGCAGCTGCGCTTGAACTGCTGCGCGTAGAAGCGCCGGAAGAACGTGTCGAGCCACTTGCCGACCGTCGCCGCGTCCCAGACGCCCGCGAACGCCGCCTCCGCCAGGCGGCGGATCTTCTCCTTCCCCGCCCCCCGCCGCAGGAAGTGGTAGAGGAAGAAGTCGTGCAGCTCGTAGGGCCCCACCTTGTCCTCCGTCACCTGCGCGATGGAGCCGTCCGCGTTCGCCGGGAGCAGTTCGGGGGAGACCGGCGTCGCAAGGATGTCGCGGAGCGCCTGGGCGGCCCGGACGGGATCCGGCGCGGCGGTGCCGCCCTCCGTCTCCGCGAGGCGCGCGCCCGCATACCAGTCCACGATGTACCGCACGAGCGTCTTCGGGACGCCGCCGTTGACGCCGTACATGCTCATGTGGTCGCCGTTGTAGGTACACCACCCGAGCGCAAGCTCGGAGAGGTCGCCCGTCCCGATCACGAGCCCCCCCAGCTGGTTGGCCTTGTCCATCAGCAGGTAGGTGCGCCCGCGCGCCTGCGTGTTCTCGTAGGTGATGTCGTGAACCGCCTCGTCGCGCCCCAGGTCCTTCAGGTGCTGCCGCGCCATCGGCGTGATGTCGATCGTCTCCAGCGGCACGCCCAGCCCCGCGCAGAGCCGTTCGGCATTCCCCTTCGTGCGCGCCGTCGTGCCGAATCCCGGCAGCGTGAAGGCGTGGATGCCCGCGCGGTCCAGCCCCAGCCGGTCGAACGCCTCCACGCAGACGAGGAGCGCGAGCGCGCTGTCGAGTCCGCCCGAGAGGCCGATCACGACGTCCCGGCACCGGATCGCCTCCAGGCGCGTCGCGAGCCCCGTGGACTGGATGGCCAGGATCTCCTCGCAGCGCGCGTCCCGGTCGGCCTGCGCATTCGGCACGAACGGATGCGGTTCGACGGGGCGCCGCAGGGCCCCCTCCGCTCCGTCCACGCCCCGCCCGGCGTCCACCCGGACCCGCCGGACCTCCCCCACGGTGCGGGCGGCGTTACGGAACGCGAAATTGGCGGAGCGCTCGAAGTCGAGGAAGCCGACGTCCACGTCCGCCACCGTCAGCTGCGGCGTGCGCATGAAGCGCCGCCCCTCCGCGAGCAGCGCGCCGTTCTCGGCGACGAGGGCGTGTCCACCGAAGACGAGGTCCGTCGTCGACTCGCCCACCCCAGCGCCCGCGTAGACGTAGGCCGCGAGGCAGCGGGCGGACTGCCCGAGGACGAGCGAACGGCGGTATTCGGTCTTCCCCACCAGCTCGTTCGACCCGCTCAGGTTCAGGACCACGTTGGCCCCGCGCAGGGTGAGCCGCGTCGAGGGCGGGTTCGCCGTCCACATGTCCTCGCACAGCTCCACGCCGACGACCGCGCCGTCCCCCCGGTCGAAGACGAGGTCGTTCCCGAACGGCACGCGCGCGCCCGCCAGCTCGATTTCGTCCGCCGTCGCCTCCAGCACGCTCGCGAACCAGCGCGATTCGTAGAACTCGTGGGTGCTGGGCAGATAGGTCTTGGGCACGACGCCCACGAGGCGGCGGCCCGCCACCACGGCGGCGCAGTTGAAGATGCGTCCGCCCACGCGCACGGGGAGGCCCACGGCGACGAGTCCGTCGCCGCAGTCCGGGATCAGCTCCGCGAGCGCCCGCTCAGCGGCGTCGAGGAGGTAGGGCTGGTAGAAGAGGTCCGCGCACGTGTAGCCCGTCAGGCACAGTTCGGGGAAGACGGCCACCTGCACGCGCGCCGCCGCCACCTGCCGCAGAAGCACGCGGATGGCCGCAAGATTGGCCCCCACGTCCGCCGGGCGCACCGCCGGCACGGCCGCCGCGACGCGCAGATACTCGTTTCGTTCGGTTTTCATGACATCTCCAGTTTCCGCATCCCGTCCCGGCACGCGCCGGAACCTGCCTCATTCGCCACCGCAGGCCAAGGACGCGGAAAAGGATAGCACAGCCCCCCTGAAGTTCCAACACATTCCTCACCTTTTCTGCGAAAGGAAAGGGCGAGACGGACATCAACGGGAGGGACGCAATTCATTGCGGCCGCCGTACAGGTACGCCAAGCTCATTTGGCATGCTGCCCTGCCCGTGCGGCGTTCAGCAGCTCCGCCTGGATGCGCTCGCCGTCCGCGCGGGTCTTTGCCGTGTACATCCTGTACTTCGGCGGAATCTGGAAAACGGAGTCGTCCACCGTGCCGTTGAACGCCCAGTCGTGGAAGGTCACGTGCTTGACGGGACGCCCTCGCTCGGAAGAGCAGGTCAGTTCCAGAAGTGTCGCCGACGCCTTGTCGATCCGATACTCGAAGATGCCCGGCACGAGGTCCCTGCTGAAGAGCGCCCCGTACTGTTCCCTCACGGCCTTGGCCAATTCCTCGACTTCCTTCGGCGTACACGTATAGCGGATGGAGCAGACCTTCCCGTCGTCCTTGAGAAGTTCAATCGTTCCATCCGGGAGGAACAGGTTGGCGACGAGTCCACGAGGCATCTTCTCCTCCCTGAACGCCATCCTCACAACCACCTCCCCGCATCCTGTTGGGAAAAAGTAGAGCTTGTTCCGGTCCATGACCTGGATGAAGGGCTGGGGCTTTCTTCCCGGAAGCAATGCCTGCGTTTCCTGCCGAAACGACAACACCCCCTTCGCATTCTGCTTCGACACGAACTTCGCCTCGGTCTTCACGCCGCCGACCTCTTCGCGCATCGTCACCCGCATGGTCTTGGCAAACGTAATCGCCGTCTGCGCCTTCACCAGGAGCGCCTTGGCGTCGAGCTGTACGGATTTCGCCTGTGCGAACGCCGAAACGGCTAAGACGCCGAACACCACGAACTTCACTGCCTTTTTCATGCTCCGTTCCTTTCTCGTTTGACAACACCATCCGCCGTTCCCCATCCCGGAAACCGAAATCTTTCAGGAAACATCGCTGTGCATGATAGCACGTTTCAGTGCCGTTCCGAAAGCAAAAAGAGCCGATGGGGGATGGGGAAGGTTTTAGGTGTTAGGTTTCAGGCGTTAGCTTCGCGCTCCCGCGCGACCGGGCGGCGCGGGTACGTCGCGCGGGGAGTCTCAACGGGAGGACCGTCCCCACACGACGAAAGGCGCCGGACCCCTTTCGGAATCCGGCGCCTTCCGTGCGCCCCCCTTGTCCGCATCCTGCCTTACATGTTCGAGAAGAACTGGAAGGAGGCGTAGGCGTCTTGCCCGTGTTCGGTCACGTCGAGGCCCTTGAGCTCGGTCTTCGCGTCGACCCGCAGCACGCCCAGCCGCTTCAGGACGTAGAACAGCACGAGGCCGAGTCCGAACGCCCAGAGGCAGGTCATCGCGACGCCGACGAGCTGGACGCCGAGGAACGTGAAGCCGCCGCCGTAGAAGAGGCCGACCATCGAGTTGCCGTAGCCGAGCGCCTCCGGCGCGGCGAAGAGGCCGACCGCGAGGGTGCCCCACACGCCGTTCACGCAGTGGACCGAGACGGCACCGACCGGGTCGTCCACGTGGATCTTGTCGAAGAAGAACACGCTGAGGACGACGAGCACGCCGCCGATGGCGCCGATCAGGAGCGCCGCGTTCGGCGTCACGAGGTCGCAGGGCGCGGTGATCGCGACGAGGCCCGCGAGCGAGCCGTTCAGGGCCATCGTGAGGTCGGGCTTGCCCATGACGACCCAGGCGGTGACGAGCGCGGCGCAGGTTCCGGCGCAGGCCGCGAGGTTCGTGGTCATCGCGACGCGGCTGATCGAGCCGATGCCGGCGGTGTAGCTCGCGGGGTTGAAGCCGAACCAGCCGATCCAGAGGAGGAAGACGCCGAGCGTGCCGAGGACGAGGCTGTGGCCCGGGATCGGGTTCGCCTTGCCGTCATGACGGTACTTGCCGATACGCGGGCCGAGCACCATCGCACCCGCGAGGGCCAGCCAGCCGCCGACCGAGTGGACGACCGTCGAACCGGCGAAGTCGTGGAAACCCAGGGCCTCGATCCAGCCGACGGATGCCGCACCGTGCAGACCGCCCCACATCCAGTGGCCCGTCACCGGGTAGACGAACGCCGAGACGAGCGCCGTGTAGATCAGGTAGCTGCGGAACTGGATGCGCTCCGCCACCGCGCCCGAGACGATCGTCGCGGCCGTCGCGGCGAACATGGTCTGGAAGAAGAAGAACGTCCAGTCCCAGGTCCCCTCGCCCGCGAAGACGCTCGGCATGCAGAGGCCGCCCCAGCCGAGCGCGCCGCCCAGCTTCGAGGCGCCGAACATGAGCGCCGCGCCGATGAAGTAGAACACGATCGAGCCGAACGCGAAGTCCATCAGGTTCTTCATCATGATGTTCGCCGCGTTCTTCGCCCGCGTGAAGCCCGTCTCGACGAGCGCGAAGCCCGCCTGCATGACGAACACGAGGATGCCGCCGAGGAGCGTCCACACGACGTTCAGGTTCGTCTGGACGTCCGCCGCCGTCGGCGCCGCGTCCGCCGCGAACACGCCGCCCGCGCCGAGAATCGACAAACCAAGCAAAACATTCCTTTTCATTCTCTTGCCTCATTCCTTTCCGTTCACATTGCACGTTCTTCATTCACCCAATCGCCGCCGGGCCCTTCTCGCCCGTGCGGATGCGGATGCACTCCTCCATCGGTAGTACGAAGATCTTGCCGTCGCCGATGTCGCCCGTCCGGGCTCCCGCGACGATGCCCTCGACCGTCTTCTCGACGTAGTCGTCGTTCACCGCGATGGCGAGGCGGATCTTCTTAAGGAGCGTGACCTCCTCGATCGCGCCGCGATACTGGTGGAGGTAGCCCTTCTGCTGTCCGCACCCCAGCGCGTTCGAGACGGACATCTTGTAGACTTCACGTTCGTACAGAGCCTGCTTGACGGCATTGAGCCGTTCCGGCTGAATGTAGGCGATGATGAGTTTCATCTGCTGCTTTCCTTGTTGACGCCACCGCGACGTGCGGCGACACAAGGCAACAAGCAAGAAACATGCCAACGCCCTCCTCGCCGACGGCGCAGGGCATTCGCTTACAGTTTATGTAATTTCAGGGCCCGGAAACAGACACAACCTGTTTCATGTCAGCGCGCCGCGACCGCTCATGAAACCGGCGAGCCGCCCATATGCAGCGTGCGGAGCCTCCGAGGAGGCTCCGCACGTCTGTCTTGAACGCTCTGCGCGCACCGGGCGCGCGCAAGGCACGTCGCTTACTTGTCGTCGAGCGCCGCGACGCCGGGCAGCACCTTGCCTTCGAGGTATTCGAGGCTCGCGCCGCCGCCCGTGGAGATGTGGCTCATCTCGGCCGCGCGGCCGCTCTTCTTCACCGCGCTGACGCTGTCGCCGCCGCCGATGATCGACAGGCCGCCGTTCGCCTTCACCGTGGCGACCGCGTCGCACACGCCGAACGTGCCCTTCGCGAGCGGTGCGAACTCGAAGCAGCCCATCGGGCCGTTCCACACGACCGTCTTCGCCGCCTTGATGGCGTCGCTGAAGAGGGCGATCGTCTTCGGGCCGATGTCGAGGCCCATCCAGCCGTCCTCGATGTCGCCCTCCGCGACCTTCATCTCGACGTCGGAGGCGTCCTTCTCGGCCGGGAACTTGTTCGCCACCACGTTGTCGACGGGCAGCAGGAACTTGATGCCCTTCGCGGCGGCCGCCTCCAGCATCTCCTTCGCGTAGGCGAGCTGGTCGTCCTCGCAGAGGGAGTCGCCGACCTTCTGGCCCTTCGCCTTCAGGAAGGTGTAGGCCATGCCGCCGCCGACGATGAGCGTGTCGACCTTGCCGAGCAGGTTCTTGATGACCTTGAGCTTGTCGGAGACCTTGGCGCCGCCGAGGATGGCGACGAACGGGCGCACCGGGTTCTCGACCGCGTCGCCGAGGAACTTGATCTCCTTCTCCAGGAGGAAGCCGCTCACCGCCGGACGCAGGTAGTCCGCCACCACCGCCGTGGAGGCGTGGGCGCGGTGCGCCGTGCCGAAGGCGTCGTTGCAGTAGACGTCGCCGTAGGAGGCAAGCTTCTTCGCCATCGCGGCGCGCTTCTCCTTGAGCTCGGCCTTCTGCGCCTGGAACGCCTCCTCCGTGAGGTGGATGCCCTTCTTGTCGTCGTCCTTCTTGACCTTGCCGTCCTCGGCCTTGTAGAAGCGGGTGTTCTCAAGGAGCGTGACGTCGCCCGGCTTCATCGCCTGGACGATGTCGTCCGCCGCAAGGCAGTCCGGCGCGAACGCGACGGGGCGGCCGAGCTGCTTCGCAAGCGCCTCCGCCACCGGCTTGAGCGAGAACGCCGCCTCGTAGCCCTTGCCCTTCGGGCGGCCGAGGTGCGACATCAACACGAGGGACGCGCCCTGCTCCAGCACGTACTTGATGGAGGGGAGCGCCGCGACGATGCGCGTGTCGTCCGTGATCGTGCCCGAGCCGTCCTTCGCCATCGGGACGTTGAAATCGACGCGCATGAGGACGCGCTTGCCCGCGAGATCGACGTCGCGCAGAGTCTTCTTAGCCATGTTGTGGACCTTTCCTTAGTTGATTGGGGTGAAAGATTGCAAAAGCATCCGGCGGCAGCCGACCTTCGCCGAATGCCGTCGAATGTTCCGCCATCGACGGCCGTCGACAGCCATCGGAAGGGGCAGACCCCTACTTCGCCGCCTCGGCGGCAGCCGCTTCCATCTTGTTGAGCTTGAGCTGCGCGCGGGACTTCTTGCGGTTGGCCGTGTTCTTCTTGATCACGCCCTTCTTCACGGCCTTGTCGAGGCTGCTCACGAAATCCTTGAACTCCTTGTCGGCCTCGTCCTTCTTGCCGGCATCCGCCGCCTTGAAGAGCTTCTTGTGCGCGGTGTGCAGATGGGTCTTGACTGCGACATTGCGCTTGTTGGCCTTCGCGTTCTGACGGTCGCGTTTGCGGGCGGAACGGCCGCCTTTGATGTTCGCCATTGTGACTTACTCCTATTGGTCCGAAAACAATTGAGTATATATTCTAGCGAAACCTGCGCCGAATGTGAATAGGCAAATTGAAAAAAGTTCAAAATCCCCCTTGCGCGCGTGTGGGGAATCGTGTATACTGCTTTGCGTTTCAACCAAGCCAGGTTAGCACAGCTGGTAGTGCGGCTCATTCGTAATGAGCAGGTCGGCGGTTCGAATCCGTTACCTGGCTCCACTTGGGAAGGTTCAGCAAGAACCGTGTTGGCAGGGGTCACAGAGGCCCGCCGACAGTCTCGCGCACCGAAAACCGCCCGTGGCGGATGCCGCCGAGGAACTGCCAGGTCACGGACATCGACCCGTCCGGCAGCAGCCGTCCATTGGCGGCGATCTCGTGCGTGCCGCAGTTCGCGAAAAGCGGCTCGACGTTCGAGTCGTTGAACGTCCAGCGCGTCACGGCCCATGCACCCCGTCCGACGGCGAGGCGGCGGCCGTCCTTCCGCACCAGCGTCCAGCCCGTCGCACCCGGCTCGACGGATGCCGCGTCGAAGCCCTCGAAGACGGCGTTGCCGTTCCCCTCCAGCGGCAGCGCGAGGGAATCGCACTTCGCGCGCAGCCGCGCCTCGGCGGCGGCGTCCGCCGCGCGCGGCGCCGGGCCGAACGCCGGCAGCAGATGCGTCCAGATCAGGTCCAGCTCGCGCTGCATGTCGCCGAGGCCCGCATGGACCGAGACGACGGCATCCTGCTCGGGGAAGACGACGGTCAGCTGGCCCGCCGCGCCGTCCGCGCGGTACGCCCCGTGGCGGCAGCGCCAGAACTGGAAGCCGTAGCCCTGGCCCCAGTCGCTGCCCGAGCCAATCGTCTGGGCCTGGACGACGATGCCGCCCGACCAGGTCTGGCGCGCCGTCGCGAGGCGCACCCACTCGCGCGAGAGCAGCTGCCGCCCGCCCCAGCGCCCTTCCTGCAGGAGGAACTGCCCGAACCGCGCAAGGTCGCGCGTCGTCATGTTCATGCCCCAGCCGCCGCAGGCGACGCCCGTCGGCGAGACCGTCGACCAGGGGCTCGTCATGCCGAGCGGATCGAACAGCCGCTCCTTGAGGAAGTCCATCAGCGGCTTTCCGCTGATCCTCTCGACAATGGCCGCCAGCAGGTGCGTCGCGCCCGAATCGTACTTGAAGCCCGTCCCCGGCTCGCGGTCGATCTTGTTCTTCAGAAGGGCCTTGACCCAGTCGCCCGCGATGTCGTCGCGCTCGGCGTCCGTGCGGTCGGCGCCGAGGTTCATCGTGAGGAGGTCGCGCACCCGGACCTGCCGCAGATTCTCGGACGGCTCCGCCGGCGCCGCGTCGGGGAAGAGGGACACGACGCGGCGGTCGAGGTCGAGCCTGCCGTCGTCCACGAGGAAGCCGACGGCCGTCGACGTGAAGCTCTTCGAATGCGAATAGAGCATGTGCGGACGCTTCAGCGTGTCCTGCGGTGCCCAGGTCCCCTCGGCGATGAGGCGCCCATGGCGCAGGATGACGAATCCATGCACATAGCCGTTGCCGAAGCGGTTCGTCGCCGCGTCGTTCTCGCACGCCTCGATCCACCGCTGGATCGCCGCAGACGAGACGCCCTGCGACTCCGGCGAGGCCCGCTCGAAACCCGACGCACACGGCGCGCCCCACGCCCCGGCAACGACCGCAAACGCGGCCCACAGCATCCCGTTCCCCAACTTCATGTCATCCGTCCTTTCCCATGTGTCTACTTCTTCTACAGGTCCTTTCCGGCGAGGGCGTTGAGACGGTCGATCCAGAGCGTGCCGAGCGCGTCCTTGCGCGCCCGGTGTTCCGTCACCGCGAGGACGAACGGGTTCGTCTCGAACGTGCCGCGCACGCCCGCGAAATCCGCCTCCGTCGTCGCGCCGAGCCCGTCGAAGCCGAATCCCGTCTTCGTCGAAAGCGAGAACTCCTTGCGTGCGTCCTCGTAGAGCATGTCGTCGAGCTTCAGCACGGAGGCGCGCCAGCGGCGGATGATCGTCACGAGGTCCCGGTAGCCGATCCGGCCCTCTTCGAGGCCGTAGTGGCGGAGCATGAGGTCGTAGGCCCACGTCCACTCGTCGTCGTAGTAGCGCGCCTGCAGGTCGGCCATCCGCGCGTCCAGTTCCGCGCAGGAGGCGATCCGACCGGCCTCCACGTCGTCGAGGATCGCGCGCACGCGCGAGTGGGGCGCGAGGAGGCCCGAGAGGTCCACCCAGTCGCCCAGGCCCGCGCGCGCCGTCGGCCTGAGCCCGCCGAGGTAGTCGCCGTCCGTGATCGTCTCCAGCCGCGAGATGAGGGAGTTGCCGAGGAACTTGTCGATCGCCATCCGGTAGAAGCCGATGCCCTTCACGAGCGCGGCGTTCGTGATGCGCGCGCTCTGGTAGGCGTAGGTGTCGCTCGTCGCGCCCGAGAGCGCGCGCAGGCTTTCGAGGATCGCGATGCCGCGCACCATCTTGTCGATCGTGTAGGGCGAGAGGAGGTTGAAGTTCACCTTGTCGAGGCGGCCCTCCGGCGCGCGGCGGTCGCGCTTCGGCCACTTCTGCACGTCGCGGATCGTGCCGACGCTCTTGAGGTTCACGCCGGGCACGAGGTACGTGACGCCCTGCGACTCGATGAGGTACGAGAACGGCAGGCTCGACGTGTCGGGGTTCGTCGTGTGGCGCCCCATCACGAGCGAGAACGCGCCGATGCGCGCGGGCCAGAGGATGTACGAGTCGGACGCCGTCTTCGAGCCGCGCTCCAGCGCGCCCTGGTGGATGGGCCCGAGCTTGTACATGTGGTTGGACTGGTTCGAGCCCGAGCCCGCGTTCATGAAGCTGAACATGCCGGCGATGAGCAGCGTCGACTTGTGGTGCGTGACGGTGAACGGCCCCGCGAAGACCGCGCAGGCCTCGCCGTTCTCCTCCTGGCAGTTGCAGAAGAAGAGCGAGTCGCTCGCCGAGTAGCCGTGGCCGAGCGCGCACGACTGCCCGACGTAGCAGCGCGTGAGGCGCGTGCCGTCCTCGACGCGCGAGCCGTCCTGCACGATGAAGTCGTCCGCGCTGACGCCGCGCCCGATCACCACGGGCGAGTCGCGGCGGCTGACGAGCGAGCCGTTCGAGAGGCGCGCCGCGCCGTCCACCACCGCGCCGTCGCCGATGAAGACGTTGCGCACGAGCCCCGTGTCGACGACCGTCACGCCGCAGCCGATCGTGCCGCGCGCCGACCGCGCGGCCGCCGCCTTCTCCCGCGCGAAGCGCTTGAGCGCGGCGACGAGGCGCGGCCGGTGCCGGTACATCGCCTCCAGGTACGCCTCGTGCGCCGTGAGCGCCGTGTGGATCGTCACCTCGCGCCCGCCCGTCTCGTTGAGGACCGAGACCTCGACGCCGTTGCCGAAGCTCGTCTCGCCCTCGACGTAGATCTTGTCGACGTTGCCGATGTGCGTACACGCGCCGATGTCGTAGTTCGCGATGTAGCTGCGGACGTTCGAGATGCGGCAGTCGTCGCCGACCGTCACGTTGTGCAGCGTCGCGTGGTAGAGGCCCGCCGGCTTGCGGACGCCGCCCGGCAGCGTGTACGTCGTGCGGAACGCGCCGAGGCGGCACGTTCCCGAGAAGGCCGCGTCGCGCACCGTCGCCGCGTCGAAGCCCGGCGCGACCGTGACCGCCCGCCAGTCCTCGGCCGAGCAGCCGTGCGCCTCCAGGGCCGCGATCTCCGCATCCGTCAACTGCCGATACGCCATGCGCCCCCGCCTTTCCGCGCCTCAGTGGTGGGAGCAGCCCCCGCAGCCGTGGCCGCAGTGGCCGCCGCCGCAGGTCGCGGCCTGCGCGGCGACGAGCGTGCCGGCGAGCAGCTTCTCGACCGCCTCGTCGGCCGCGCCCGCGACGCCCGCGAAGAGCGAAATGCCCGCCCCCGCGAGCGCGCCCTGCATGCCGGGGCCGACGTTGCCGCAGATGACGGCGTTCACCCCGTGCCACACAAGCCAGAGGGCGAGGTCTTCATGGCCGGTCCCCTCGGTGTCGGCGACTTCGGAGGACACCACGCGGTCTTTTTCGATCTTGTAGATCTTGAACTGGGTCGACTTCCCGAGATGCGGGAAGATCCGCCCCTCGGCATACGGAATGGCAATCTGTGCGTCCATGCGGGATAGTATAGCACACTCTAGAGGGCGAGCAGGACGACGCCCACGAGGATCGCGGCGAGGGCGAACGCCTTGCGGCGCAGGTTCGTCTCGTGGAAGAACGCCGCGCCGAGCACGAAGGTGATCACCACCGAGAAGCGGCGCAGGAGCGAGCCGACGGAGATGGGGGCGCCCGGGATGGAAAGCCCCTTGAAGTAGAGCCAGTCCGCGCACGCGAGGAGGGTCCCCACGCAGGGGATCGTCCACCGCCACTCGAACGGGTCGTGGCGGAGGCGCAGGAGCGTGCGCCCCGCGAGCAGCAGGCCGTAGACGGCGACGAGGCCGATCTGGAACCAGAACTGCACCACCTCCACCGGCGCCGCGCGGACCTGGAAGACGTATTTGTCCCACAGGCTCGAACAGGCCGAACAGCACATGCCGCCCACGGCGCACCACACGGCGCGGCTGCGCAGGAAGTCGATGCCCTCGTGGCGCCCCGCCCAGGAGAACGCCCAGTAGCCGCCGAAGACGAACAGCATCCCGATGCCCTGGATCCAGGTCGGCACCTCCCCGTAGCAGAAGAAGGCCGCCACGAAGACGAGCGCCGGGGCGCTCGCGCGGATCGGCGTCGCGATGGTGATCGGAAGCGTGCGCAGGGCGCAGAAGGTGAGGATCCACGACGTCGCGACGATGACGGACTTGCTGGCGGCCAGGGCCAGCACCCACCCTTCCGGGTGCAGCAGCGTCCCGACGTCCCCGAAGAGGAGCGCCGCCGCGACGAACGCGCTCCCCCCGCAGCACGTCGAGATGAGCAGCGTCGGCAGCACCGCGTTGTTCCGCACGCTCGCCTTCTTGGCAATGTCGTAGAACGCGAGGAAGACCGCGCTCAGGAGAATCCACACCGTCCAGTCCATGTCCTTCTTCAGCCTTTCCGTGAAACAGCGGCCGACAAGTCTAGCATAAATGCCGTCTGCACGCCGTATGGTATACTTCTGGCATGTTTCTTCCCACCACCAAGGAGGAGATGCGCGCGCGCGGCTGGGACGCGGCCGACGTCATCCTCGTCTCGGGCGACGCCTACGTCGACTCCCCCTACTCCGGCGTCGCCGTCATCGGACAGGTCCTCGTGCGCCACGGCTTCCGCGTCGCCCTCCTCTCGCAGCCCGACGTCCACGCCCCGCACGCCTTCCGCGCGCTCGGCGAGCCCCTGCTCTTCTGGGGTGTCTCCGCCGGCTGCGTCGACTCGATGGTGGCGAACTACACGGCCACCGGCAAGCGCCGCCACCAGGATGACTTCACCCCCGGCGGCGCGAACACCCGCCGCCCCGACCGCGCCTCCATCGCCTACGCGAACGCCATCCGCGCCGCCTTCAAGCCATCGAAGCCCATCGTCCTCGGCGGCATCGAAGCCTCCCTCCGCCGCGTCGCGCACTACGACTTCTGGAGCGACAAGGTGCGACGCCCCGTGATCTGCGACGCGAAGGCGGACGTCCTTTGCTACGGCATGGGCGAGCGCGCGATGGTCCAGCTCGCCGAGACCTTCCGCGACGGCACCGACTGGCGCGGCATCCGGGGCATCTGCCACCTCGCGAACGACGAACGCCGCCGCGCCCTGCCGGAGGCCGTCGAACTGCCCTCCTTCGCCGAGGTCGCGGCGAAGACGGACGCCGGCCGCCGCGCGTTCCTGCGGGCGCACACCCTCTTCGCGGCGAACCAGGACGCCGTCACCGCCCGCACGCTCGTCCAGCGGGTCGACCTGCGCTGGCTCGTCCACAACCCGCCCGCGCCGCCGCTCGAACCGGACGAACTCGACGCCGTCCACGACATCCCCTTCATGCTCGACGCCCCGCCCTCCATCCGCGCGCAGGGCCCCATCCGCGCCCTCGACACGATCCGCTTCTCGGTGACGACCCACCGCGGCTGCTACGGGAACTGCCGCTTCTGCGCGATCACGGTCCACCAGGGCCGCCGCGTGGTGAGCCGCAGCGCGCGCTCGATCCTCGCCGAGGTCGCGCGTTTCGCGGAGCATCCGAAGTTCCGTGGCACCGTCGCCGACGTCGGCGGACCGACCGCGAACATGTACGGCTTCGACTGCCCGCGCAAGAAGTCCGCCGGCGCCTGCGCCGACCGCGACTGCCTCTTCCCCTCCTGCTGCCCCGCGCTGAAGCCGGACCACGCCCCGCAGCTCGACCTGCTGCGGAAGATCCGCGCCCTTCCCGGCGTGAAGCACGTGTTCGTCGCCTCGGGCATCCGCCCCGACCTCGCGGTGGCCGACGCCCGCCACGGCCGCGACTACGTCGACGCCCTCGCGCGCCACCACGTCTCGGGCCAGCTCAAGCTCGCGCCCGAACACGTCGTCGACCACGTGCTCGCCGCGATGGGGAAGCCCGACGTGTCGTCCCTCCTGCGCTTCAAGGAAGAGTTCGACGCCGCCTCGCGCGCGTGCGGGAAGAAACAGTTCCTCACCTACTACTTCATCGCCGCGCATCCCGGCTGCACGGAGGCGGACATGCGCGCATTGCGCCGCTTCGCGACGCGGCATCTCAAGCTCAGCCCCGAGCAGGTGCAGATCTTCACGCCGACGCCCCTCACGACGGCCACGGCGATGTACTACACGGGCCTCTCGCCCGAAACGGGGAAGCCCGTGTTCGTCGAACGCGGGCTTGGCGGCAAGCAGCGCCAGAAGGACATCCTGACGGGACGGCGCGGCGCCTAGCGGCCGGCGCCGTCCCGGATCTCGACATCGACGACGACGGGCGAGTGGTCGGAGACGGCGAGCGCGAGCGGATCGGCGACGACCGCGTGGCGCGTCGCGTGGAACGCGGGCGTGTAGTAGACGTGGTCGAGGTCGGCCGCCTGCGCGTCACCCTTCTGGACGAGGCGCCCCTCGTACTTCCCCTCGGCGTTGCGCACGGGGTCGCCGTGCTCGCTCGGACGCGGATCGCGCACGTCCGCCGTCCGGGCGGCGTTGAGATAGCCCGCGTTCGCGAAGACGCGGTGCGGCGCCGCCTCGTATGCGCAGTTGAGGTCGCCGCCGCCGATGACGGGCAGGTCGCCCCACTTCGCCCTCACGCGGTTCACCACCTCCACGACGCGGCGCGCGTTGAGCGCGCGGAGGGCGTCGCTCTCGGCCCCCTTCTTCCACCAGAAGTGCGTCGCGAAGGCGACGAAGCGCCGAGCGCTCATGCGGTCCTCGAAGACGCCCCAGGTCACGCTCTTCTCGACCTGGAGGTCGAGGTGGTAGAACTCGACGCCGGAATCGAGCAGGGCGAAGCGCCGGGCGTTGTAGAGAAGCGGCTCGTGGTTGCACCAGTTGCGCTTCTTGAGCTTCGCGCCGGTCTTGAGCCCGTCCTCCGCGCCCGCCCGGTAGAGCGCCATGTCCTCGTCGCCGCGAATGAGCGCGTAGCCGGCGGCGGCGGTCGTCTTGAAGAGGCGGCTTTCGTACCAGTTCCGCGTCACCTCCTGCAGGGCGACGACGTCGGGCTTTTCGCGCACGATGACCTCCGCCACGCCCACGTCGCGCTCCGCGACGGGGTTCTTGAAATAGTCGCCCCAGATGTTGAACGTCATGAAGCACATCGGCGGCGCCTTGGGGAGCGGCGCGACCTGCGGCCGCCACGCCGTCCTCCAGTCGATCCAGAGGCGGTCCTTCTCGAACGTGACGGGCAGCCACACGTAGCGGCTCTCCTCGTGGTTCGCGGGATGCCAGATGTCGAACATCGCGATGACCTCGCCGGGGCGGCCCGCGACGGGCAGGAGGAAGCACGACTGCGCGCCCCAGGTGATGTCCGGCCCGAGGCCCGTCTCGGGGCGCGTCCCCCGGCAGGGGTTCCCCAGGTTCTCCCACGGCCCCTCCAGCGACTTCGCGCGGTAGAGGCGCGCCTTGTTCGGCCGCCACCCCGTGCAGCCGGAACCGACCAGGTAGTACCAGCCGCCCTGCTTGCAGACGGCCTGCGCCTCGGTCGATGCGTCCACGGCCATCCGCACGCTCCGGCCCGTGTAGTCGAGGAAGTCCTCCGTCAGCTCGTCGATGTGCGTCGTCCTGTTCTCCTCCGACGCGAAGATGTGGTAGGCCCGGCCGTCGTCGTCCACGAAGAGCGTCATGTCGCGACTCATCGCGCCGTTCGGGCGCAGCGAGCGCTGGAACGCGAACGGCCCCTCCGGACGGTCCGCCACCGCGATCCCCGCACGCGCCGCCTTGTAGCCCTGCCCCTTCAGCTCCAGGTGGAAGAACATCACGTACTTCCCCGTCTTCGGGCAGTGGATCACCTTCGGGCGCTCGATGATGCAGCCGTCGGCGATGTCGCTCTGCGGATCCTCCGAGACGGCGAGCGCGATGCCCCGGTCGTCCCAGTTCACGAGGTCCGTCGAGGAGTAGACGTGGACGCCCACGTGCGCCTTGTTCCCGGCGCGCCCGTAGACCTTGTGCTCGCCGTACCACCAGTAGGCGCCGCGGTCGAACATCACGCCGCAGCCGTGCGCGTTGATGACGTGCCCCGCCGTGTCGTACCACAGGGCGCCCGGGCGGATCTCGTCCTGCCGCGCCAGCGCCCCGACGGCGCACAGCGCCGCCACGATTCCCATCACCCTGTTCTTCACCTGCATGTCCCGCTCCTTTCTCTCGTGTTCATCACTTCAAATACCCGCGCCGCGCGAACGCGGCGATCTGGTCGGCCAGCCAGCGCGTGTACGCCGCGCCGAGGCGCCCGTGCGAACGGAAGGCGCGGATGTCGCCCACGACCGGCACCCCCGCCGCCTCCAGACGTTCCCGCAGACCGTCGTAGGCGCTCGTGGGCACACAGCCGTCCGTTCCGGCAAAGGGGAAACGCCGGCTATAGGCGAGAATCGTCGGGACGGTGCGGGGCGTGACGTGGCGGGACGGCGAAAAGCGGGCGAGGACCGCGCGCAGGCCGTCCTCGTCGCCCCGCGCGCGGCGCCCGCGCAGGTCGTCGTCCGTCAGCCACCCGAGCAGGGTGACGAGGCGGTCTGCCGCCGCCGCGTCCAGCCAGGTCCCGAGCGGCGCGCGCCGGCCGAGAAGCGGCGCGACAAAATCATCATCCGCCAGATCGACCGGCCCCGCCACGCCGACGGCGAAGCCCACACGCAGGTCGTGGCGCAACGGAAGGCCCTCGTCGTAGGCGTAGAGGAGCGCGAGATGCGCGCCGGCGGACCAGCCGCCCAACGCGCAGGCGCGCGCCGTCAGCCCGCGCCGGGGCAGGAAGTCCCGCACGAGGAACGTCCCGAGGTCGTCGAGGTCGCGCAGCATGTCGCGGAACGTCGCGCGCGGACGGCGCGGCGGAAGCGCGCCGGGCGCCGTCACGTCGTTCTGGAGCTGGTAGTTCGCGTTGACGACGACGAACCCGCGCGCGACGAGCAGTTTGAAGAAGGCGAGCGATTCGCCGTCCTTGTCGAAGGGCTGGCACCATGCGCCGCCGTGGAGATTCACGTAGACGGGCGCGTCCGCGCGCGGCGGCGACGCGGCGTCCGAGAGGAAGTCGAAGAACTGGCCCGAGCGATGCGCCCGCCCGTTTCCCTCGCCCGGCGCGTCGCCGCGCGGCCCGTAGGCGATGTCGCGGTCCATGCGCACGCCCTCCCAGACGACGGACGGAGACGACGACGCCTGACCGCACGCCCTCCCGCCGCAGAGGACGGCGAGGGCAAGGCAGACGGACAGGAAGACGGCGCGTTCCATCATCCAAGCGGGTTCACGCCCCTCCGCCCGTCATCGCGGCGACGGGGAACGCCGAGCGGACTGCGCCAGCCGTCGTCGTGAATGATGATCTTGTCCATGGTCGATGCCGATTCGCGGAATAGGGATGCCGCAGGGCTTCTCCAAAGGCCAGTCGCCCAGCCCGTCGGGACGTGCGAATGGTTGTGGGAGGTGGATTCGAACCACCGAAGGCGTGAGCCAGCAGATTTACAGTCTGCCCTCGTTGACCGCTTGAGTATCCCACAATGTGTGGTGCTCGGGGCGGGACTCGAACCCGCAAGGATCTCTCCACATGCACCTCAAGCATGCGTGTCTGCCAATTTCACCACCCGAGCAGGCGTGAAAACAGGCAAAGTATACCAAACGGCCGTCGCCCCCGCAAGGGGGAAATCAGAGAAATCGTCGCCGCGCGCGTTCGCGGACGCCCCGGACGGGGAGGCCGCAAACCAAGAACCGGCCGGCGATTTCCAGTGGCCCGGCCGCCCCCGACCGCCGCGAAAAGTGTATAATGCGCACAGAAGAGGCCGATGACATGCGTACACTAGAAATCCGAATGCCGGGGAAGCCCGTGCGCGCCCTCGTGGCGCTGGGGTCGAACGTCGAGCCGCGCGCCGCCTACCTCGCAGAAGCCCGCGCCGCGCTTGCGGCGTTTCCGGACACGCGGCTCGTGCAGGCGAGTTCCGTCATCGAGACGGCGCCCGTCGACGTGCCGCCCGCGTATGCCGCGCTCAGGTTCCTCAACCAGG
Source organism: uncultured Kiritimatiellota bacterium (assembly GCA_934643865.1). Lineage (GTDB taxonomy): Bacteria > Verrucomicrobiota > Kiritimatiellia > RFP12 > UBA1067 > RUG572. The sequence continues at coordinate 5,215 of CAKUCX010000055.1, read as the reverse complement.
TGCTGGAACTGCGCACGACGCTCGGCCCCTACGACTTCTCGCGTCGGATGCACGCGGTCGAGGACGCCCTCGGACGCGTGCGTACGGTGCGAAACGGCCCGCGCACCATCGACATCGACCTCATCGACTTCGGCGGCCTCGACAGCGACGACCCCGAGCTGACCCTGCCCCACCCGCGCGCCGCGACGCGCGCGTTCGTGACGGGGCCGCTCGCCGAACTCGGCATTTCGCTCTTTTGACGTGGCGGGAGCGCCCGAGGATGCACGCGCCGTCGATGGCCGCCGCGTCGTGAACGGGCACCTAGCGGAAGATGAGGGTGAGGCCGCCGACGCCGCGCGTCACGGTGAGCGTGCCGCCGCCGGGGGCGAAGAAACGGTCGAGGCGGCGGCCCGACGCCCCGCCCTCGCCGCAGTAGACGCCGGGCGCGAAGGGAATGCCGCCGCACGTCAGGTAGGGGATGGAGGCCTGCACGCCGTCCACCAGCACGACCTTCGCGCCGGTCGCGATCTCCAGCGTCGACCGTTCGCCGACGGGCAGCGCGTCGTCCGCCGTCAGCGCAAGCGTGCCCGCGACGACCGCGACGTTGCCCGTGCTGAGGTTCTGCGCGCCGAACGTCCACGTGCCCGCGCCGTCCTTGCGGAGGGAGACGGCGCCCGTGATCCGGCCCTGCATGCGCTTGGTCGTCGTGGCGACGTCGTTCGAGACGGTCAGCGTCGCAGGCGCGTCGCTCGTGACGGTCTGGGAGGAGACGTCGAGCGAATCGGCCATCACGAGCGCCGTGATCGTCTGGTCGAATCCGTTCAGGTCGAGGACGGGGTGGAACCCGGAGTTTTCCCACGTCTGCCCCATCTTGACCGGCGCGGGCGCGAGCGTGTCGGGCGCGCAGCAGCGGACGACGTTGACGTTGATGACGAGTTCGCGCCAGCGGTTGCCCTGCGCGAAGAAGCGCGTCACGTTGAAGTCGGTCTGATGGTATGTGGCCTGGGGGATGTCGAGGCGCGAGTACCAGTCCACCTTGCCGTTGTCGCGCACGTAGACGCCGCACACCTTGGGATTCTCGGCGTTGTCGCCCCGCACGGTCGTCGTACACCCCGGCTCGCCGAAGACCAGGCAGCCGTCAGTGGTGCGCAGATACATCCGTTTTCCACGAATGCTGACATCGCCCAGCCATGTCAGCGTCACGCCGAGAGGCCGGATCATGTTGCTATCCCTCTCGTCCGTGTAGTCGATGGAGAGTGTATGCCCGCGTCCGGCTTCGCCGCCCTGTCCGCTGAACTCCAGCGGTGCCGACGTGTTGCCCACGAATACGTCCCCGTCGCCCAGCGCACGCGGATCGCGCACGGTGACGGCGCCGTTCACATACAGCCCGCCCGTCATGTCGTTCGTGCCGGCAAGCTGCGCCGTGCCGCCGATCCACACCGCCCCCGGGCCCGTCAGGCGGCTTGTCGGCAAGTTCGTCAGCGCGCCCCCCGCCCCCACGCGCACGGTCGTACCCGCGAGCGAACCCGCCAGCACGAGCGCGCCGCCGTTGACGAACGTGTCGCCCGTGTAGGTGTTCGTGTTGGCGAGCGTCAGGACGCCCGCCCCCGCCTTCTCCAGACCACCGACGCCCGCAAGGCCCGCGCCCGAGAACGTGTAGTCCCGCGCGCCCGAAACGCGGACGCTGCCCGGCCGGACCGTCTCGGCCACCTCCACGTCCGTCCGCTCCGCCGCCTCGCCGAAGGAAACGGCGTCGCCGTCCTTGAACGTCACGCCCTCCGCCGTCCAGTTCGCCGTCGTGAAGTCCCAGGCACCGGACACCGCGCCCGACCAGGGCAGGGACCGTGCGGCGACGGTCAGCGTGGCGGCCGTCTCGCCGAGCGTCACCGTCGTGCCGTCCGGCCACCCCGCCCCGACCGCGAGATACCCTTCTCCCGTCCGCGCCCCGTAGGTCAGCAGCGTGTAGGCGCCCGGTTCCAGCAACGTCGCGTCGAGGCGCACGAGCGCCACCGCGCCCGCCAGGTTGAGCGTCGCGACACGGAGCGGCGTCCCGCCGGCGAGGTTCGTCACGGCGAGTGTCGCCCCCGTGGCGAAGGTGACGTCGCCCAGCTTCCCCGTCCCGCCCAGCGCCGCGCCGGCCTTGACCTGCGAGCGCTGGGCGGCGGCGTAGTTGCCGTCCACGAGGAGCGTGCCCGCGCGCACCGTCACCGCGCCCGTCGCGCAGGAGGAGCCCGCAAGCGTCCAGGTTCCGACGCCCTCCTTGTAGATCCAGGCGAAGTCCGTCAGGATTTGGCCGGCGAGGACGCCGTTCCCCTCGCCGCCGACGACGAAACCCGTCCCGAGGCCGTCGCAGTTCTCGTAACTAGAAGAGCCCTTCTGGAAGGAAATGTCGCCCGTGAACGTGGCCGTCGTACCCGCGACATTGTTGAAGATCTGTCCGGCCCCGCTGCGGTAGTTGGGGCCGGAGACCTTCACGTTCCCCGTGAAGCACGTGTCCTCCGCCACATTGACGATGAACTTGCCGGGCGTGTTGTACTCCGGCTGCCCAAACTCGAATCCGATGTCCGTGCCGCCCGCCGCCGCACCGCTGTCCACCTTCAGGATGCCCTCGCACAGGATGTGGCACGGCGCCGCCACCATGAAGACGTTCTCGGCGGACCGCAGCCAGATCTGTCCGGTGCCGTTCGCGCGGGTCACGCCGCTGAAGCCAACAATCGGGCCCTCGAACGTCAGATTCCCCCGCATCTGGTCGGACGCGCGCAGCGGCCCGCCGTTTCCGCTCGTCACCGTGCGCTTGAAGAGGAGGTGGTGGTTGAAGATGCCGAATCCGCCGAACTTGGACGTGCCGGCGGCGTTCCTCGGCAGTTCGATTTCAAGGTCCAGAACGTCCTCGACCGCGTTCTTGGCGTCCGCCGTGTAGATGGCGTAGCCGCGCATGTACGCCGTACCGCCCGTCAGGACGATCTTGTTGCCGGAGAGGGTGAACGGCGCGGAAAGTTCCGCCGTCTGGCAGGTGTTCGAGAAGACGAGCGTCTCGAAGACCGTCGTCTCGGGGTCGTAGTCGTTCACGGGCGCCGTGCGCACGTTGCCCCGGAAGACGAGAATGTCGCCGGAGACCGGCGCCGCGCCGTCCTCCCAGTTTGCGGGCGTGGAGAGATTGTCGTCCGCGCCGCCGCCCGTCCACACCTTCTGCGCCGCCGACGCGCGCACGGCCAGCAGCCCGGCCAGCAGGCCGCCCGCGATCCGCGCAACCGAACACCACTGCCCGCTTCCTGTCTTCGTCATGCGTCACCTCCGTTTTCGAACGTCAAGCCAAGCGCCGCCTCGTGCTTCGGCAATCGAACAGTGTGGGCCACAAAGGACGCAAAGCCTTTACCCCTTTGCGCTCCTTGTGGCAAAGAACCACCATGCTTCGTTGCCACTTCTCTAGCCACAGTTTGAAGTGTACACCATTCGTCCTCTCCCTGTCAACGGCGTTTTTCAAGCGTTTTAGGTTTTAGGTTTTAGCGTGGGGAGGGACGCAATTCATTGCGACTGAGGAGAGTGCGGCCGCGACAAGCGCGGCCCTCCCGTGTGAGGGTGCGCGATTTCACTTCGGAACAGTTCCGCCGAAAGAGTCGCGACGTGTTGCGATCGCGCTCTTTCCACACTTCCACGCCTCTTCACGGCCCATTCCTCAATCGATCGATTCGGCAACGAAACGTTGATTTTTTGCAATAAAGAACGCAAAGACCGCAAAGTTTTTGCGTTCTTTGCGTCCTTTGCGGCCCACCATATTTGACTGCCGGGGCGATGACGTTTTCGGAGATGACGGTTCTGGCCATGGATGAGATTTTATTACGCACTGAAATCTCACGCATGAGGAGGGAGGAGGAGACGCGGCGCGGGGCGTCCGAACAGGCCCGGCGCATGAAGGATCTGCGCCGCCCTCGGCGCGGGACGCGGTGGGGCGTCCCCACGCCATCCGGCCGGTCAACACGGAGCGCGCGGAGACGCGAAGGAACGGAGATTGTTTCTCAAAGTTGGCGCGGGGCGTCCAAACAGGCCCGGCGCGCGAAGTCCCCGCGCCGCCCCCGGCGTGAGATGAGATTTCACCGCGTAATAATCTCGCGCGTCTTGCGCGTCCCATCGGACATTCTCCTCCCGTCGGCCATTCTCCTCTCGGACGGCCGGCACGCCTCCGGCAGGCGACACGGCCCACGCCCATCAAAAAAAGCATCGGGGCATCCTTGCCCCGATGCTTTTGGCTTGCCCCTGATCCCAGAAGAAAAGCAGGGGGGAAGGCGGTATTTTTTGGAATATTGCCGTTTTCCGCCGGAAACGCCGCCCGCGCGTGCGGCACTCAGTTCGCCGCGGCCTGGCGGAACTCGACGCGGCGCAGGAGGCGGATCTGGAGGTAGGTGAAGCCGATGAGCGCCACGCCGAGGAACCACGCCATCGTCGTCGCCGTGGAGAAGCGCAGGTTGTTGTACGCCTCCTTCCAGATCGCGAGCGAGAGGACGTTCGTCGCGTCGCCCGGCCCGCCGAAGGTCAGGAGGAAGATCGACCCCATGCCCTGGAACGCCGCGATGAACGCGCCCACGAAGTTGATCACCATGAGCGGCAGGAGCTGCGGCAGCGTGACGTGGCGGAAGCGGCCGAGGATGCCCGCGCCGTCGATGGCCGCCGCCTCGTAGTAGTCCGGCGGCAGGCCGTGCAGCGCCGCGACGTAGATGAGCGAGGCCATGCCCGCCCCCGCCCAGACGCCCGGCAGGATGCAGCACGTCATCGCCCACGCCGGGTCCTGCAGCCAGGCGTGCCGCGCGACGCCGAAGGCCGCGAGCAGCTGGTTGAGCATCCCGTTCTCCGTGGGGTCGAACATCATCTTCCAGAGGAGCGTGACGACGAGCGCGCTCGTGAGGTGCGGCAGGAAGTAGACCGTGCGGAAGAAGACCTTGCCGCGCGGGATTTCGCTGAGGAGCAGTGCGAGGAGAATCGGCGTCGTGAACCCGAGGACGAGCGTGATGCCGACGTACTGGAGCGTGCGCCCCCACGCCGCCCAGAAGCCGGGGTCGGAGGCGACGCGGATGAAGTTGTCGAGCCCCGCCCACGCGGGCGCGCCGACGATGCGATAGTCCTGAAACGCCATCACCGCCCCCCGGATGAGCGGCCAGTAGCTCCAGAGCGCGATGGACGCCACCGCCGGCGCGAGGAAGAGCCACGGCGCGAGGCGCCGGCGCGGCGCGCGCCCGGGATC
>CAKUCX010000054.1 GCA_934643865.1 uncultured Kiritimatiellota bacterium | reverse complement strand
CGTACACGCGGGCGTTTCCGATGGCGTTTGCGTTGGCGCGGCGCGCCGGGGACGTCGCGCCCTACCATGGGCGCGCGGTAGGGGCCGGCGCCATGCGTGCGTACGTGGTAGGGGCCGACGTCCCCGGCGGCCCGCGTACACGCGGGCGTTTCCGATGGCGTCTGCGTTGGCGCGGCGCGCCGGGGCGGCGCGGGTCCTTCGTGACGGCCCGGCGCGATGCGTTGCTGCATGGGCTTCGATTTGCACTGGACACGTGCGTGGAAATCCGCTAGACTTCAACTACGCATTGGAAAGGTTCCACATCTGGAAACGTGCGTGTCAAGGAGGGTCTGGTATGGGACGTGCGAGCGGGGTGAGGGCTCTGGCCTGGGTGTGCGTGTTCGGCATGGCCGCGAGCCTGCTGGGCGCGCACGAGGTCGCGACGGTCGAGCAGCTGGTCGCGGCGCTTAAGGCCGTCAACGGTGGCGACGCGGATACCGTCGTGCGGATCGCGCCGGGGTACTATGACGTCTCCGGCTGCGCGATGGACGAGAAGGGCTGCCTGTCGATCCAGCGGGCGAACGTGGTCGTCGAGGGGACGGATCCGACGAGCTGGCGCGAGACGGCGGACCGCAACGCGAAGGTGGTGCTGGACGCGAAGTACGCGCGGTCCGTCTTCAACCTTCTCCCCGCGCTGACGGGCGTCCGCTTCCACCACCTCACGATCCAGAACGGCACGAACACGAACGTGAAGCTGGTCGACGGCGCCGGGGCGGGCATCCAGCATGGCTGGTACAAGGGGACGTACGCGGCCGTCTCGAACTGCGTGTTCCGCAACAACAGGGCCGTGGGGCAGGGTGGGGGCGGCCACGAGCTCAACCTCTACGACTGCTACTTCACGAACAACGTCGCGACGGAGGGTGGCGCGGTCCTGGCGGCGCGGGCGCAGGACAGCCTCTTCGAGTACAATTCCGCCGTTGACAACGGCGGCGCGCTCCGCAACGGCTCGGAGATCCAGCGGTGCGTCTTCGTCGGAAACACGGCGGGGACGGGCGGCTGCAACTACGGCGCGGACTATTGGGCGGTGGACTGTCTCTGCGTCAGCAACACGGCTTCGCAGGGCGGCGCCTTCGGGGCGGAGTGGGGGAAGCAGGGGTTGCGCGTCAGGAACAGCCGCTTCGTCGGCAACCGTACGACCGGCACGGGCGCCACCGCCGGCATGGGCGGCGCGCTCCTCTACCCGCGCTTCGTCACGAACTGCGTCTTCGTGGGGAACCAGTCGTGTACGCGCGGCGGCGCGGTCGCCGCGTCCACCAACCTCGCGCAGATCGTGGACTGCGCGTTCACGAACAACGCGGCCGTGGACGGCGGGGCGGTTTCGGGCAATGACGGCGCGTGGCAGCAGCCGACCGTATCCGCATGCGACTTCGTCGGCAACTGCGCGACGAACGACGGCGGCGGCGTGGTGAAGTGCGCCGTCGTGTCGAACTGCACGTTCACGGGCTGCTGGACCCTCAGGCGGGGCGGCGCGGCGTTCAACGCGGCGCTCGTCGACTGCGTCGTCTCGAACTGCCACTCCTTCTCCATCGCCTCGGCCGCGGGCGTGGGGTCGGACGCGGGGCACCGGCTCGCGCGCGTCGCGTTCGTCGACTGCGGCTGCGCGACGAACGAGGCCGGACGGGTGGCGGCGACGGGATGCCACTTCGAGGACTGTTCGTTCCTGCGCTGCAATCCAGCTTCCGTCATCTTGTCGGCCGTGCGCTGCCGCATCGTCGGAAACGGCCTCTACCGCCCCGTGTATCTGTTTGAAGGCGGGGCGTGGACGAACTGCCTCGTCACGGGCATCGCCGCGCAGTATCTCTTCTATGGGTCCCGTCTCGTGAACTGCACGGTCGTCTCGAACAACTGGGGCACGGGCGGGCAGCTCTTCGCCATGGGCGCATCGGCCGTCAACTGCATCTTCAAGGGCAACTACCACAACGGCGGGAAAGCCTGGGACATCGCCGGGTACGGTCAATGCTATTTGACGAACTGCGTCTACAAGGCGCATCCCGGGTGGAGCGACTATACGATCCACGACACGGACTGCGTGCGCGAGACGGCGAAGCTCTTCCTCGACCCGGCGCATCCCGACTTCGACGCACGGAACCCCTACGCGCTCGCCCCCGCCTCGCCGGCGCGGAACGCGGGCGCGGCCCTCGACTGGGACGACGGGGCCTGCGACCTCGCGGGCAACCCGCGCGTCTTCCTTCGGGACGGCGTGGGGCGCGTGGACGTGGGCTGCTACGAGTACAGCGTCCTTCCGCGCGGCACGCTCCTGATCTTCCGCTAGGCGGACCTCCTTCCAGAATCCGTAATCCCCTTGCTGTACCACACGCGGGCCTTTCGGGAACTGATCTGCGGGCCGCAGCATCCACGCAACCCATTACCGGGACATCTTCCACCTTTATCCCGATTTTCCTGCTTCTCGCCGCGCCTGAGGCTACCGAGACAGCTCCGGGGAGGGCCGCAATTCATCGCGGCCGAACCCGTCACGCCGCGAGGAGGGCCGCGATTGTCGAACCCGTCACGCCGCGTGCCGCGACGGGTTTCAGGCAAGATACGGCCTTCGGGTGAGATTATTACGCGGTAAAATCTCATTTCTTCTCGACCATTGCATCCCGTCTTGCCCTGCCGGATCCGCAATCTCGGCGTCTTCAAGATTATTACGCAGTGGAATCTCATTTCTTCTCGACCGGGCTTCGAGCGTCCAAAAGTGGCCTATCCAGTCCGTCCCCGCCTCGCGTCGTGTGCTATACTGACGCTAGCGGGAGAAGCAGCGTGCGCGAAGAGAAACACAGGCAGATCGTCGAGGCGCTCCGAAAGGACATTTCGGACGGACGGTACGGCGCCGGGCGGCCGTTTCCGAGCGAGCGGGCGTTGGCGCGTCGCTTCGGCGTGTCGCGGCCCACGGTCACCATGGCCCTGCGCGAACTGCGCGGCAAGGGCCTGGTCGTGCAGGAGGTGGGGCGCGGCACGTTCCTGACGCGCAAGGCGAAGGCGTTGGCCGGTTCGATCGGCCTCCTTCTGCCGGATCTGCACTGCGGCGAGATCTTCCCGCCCATCAGCCGCGAACTGTCCCGGCTGGCGCAGGCCTCCGGCTTCACGCTGCTCTACGGCGACGCCTCGTCGGAAGATCCCTCCGTCCGCGCTCGGCTGGCGGGTGAACTTGCGCAGAAGTTCGTCGAGACGCCCGTGAAGGGCGTCATCTACAAGCCGCTCGAATTCCTGACGGACATGGAGCGCATCAACCGCGAGATCGTCTCGGCGTTCGACCGCGCGAAGATCCCGGTCGTGCTGCTGGACTGGGATTTCGTCGCCTCGCCGGGCCGCAGCGCCTATGACGTGGTGGGCGTCAACAACTTCGAGGCGGGGCGGCGGCTGGCGGACTACCTGCATCGCGCGGGCGCGCGCCGCATCCGTTTCGTGACGTGGCGGAACTGCGCCAACAGCGTGCGCAGCCGCGCGCGCGGCGTGCGCAGCCTGCTGCCGGACGGCGAAAAGGCGGAAATCTCCCTTGACGTGAACGCGCCCGACGCCGTCCGCCGGGCGTTTGCGGGGCGAAACGCGCCGGACGCGGTCATCTGCGGAAACGACACGTACGCGGCGCGGCTGATTGTCGCCCTGCGCGCCCTGGGCAAGCGCGTGCCGGAAGACGTGCAGGTGGCCGGCTTTGACGACGTGCAGCTCGCCCTGCTCGTCGAGCCGCCGCTCACGACCGTCCACCAGCCGTGCGAAGACATCGCGCGCCTGGCGTTCCGCTGCCTGACGGACAGGATGGAAGACCCGACGCTCCCGCCGCGCGAATGCCTGCTGGACGCGCCGCTGGTCGTGCGCCGCTCGACAAGGCCCGTGGAGAGGAAAAGATGGACACGGTGAAACGATTCACGGCGACAGTCATCCGGGGACACCGCGTGGCGTCCGGGTTGGGCGGCAACCCCGACTTCCCGGGCGGGACGCTGCGGATGCAGACGCCCTACTTCAAGCGCTTGGGGCTGGATCTCGCGCCCTACTACACCGGCACGCTGAACGTCTCCATCGCGCCCCGCCGCTACAAGGTCGTCCGCGCGCCGTGGACGTTCCCGCTCGTCAAGTGGCATCCGGTCGACCCGGCCGAGACGTTCTCGTTCTTCCACGTGTGGCGCGTCCTGCCGGACGGTGGCCGCGTCGCGGGGCTCGTCTACTATCCGCACCCCGAGACGAAGCCAAAGAACTTCCAGCCCGACGACATGCTGGAGCTCCTGTTCCCGAAGATGGACGACGTTGCCTACGGTACGACGCTGACGCTGGACGTCGATCCGGACGAACTTGAGATCGGAGAGGCCTGAGATGACGCGCGGCAAGGTCTGGTTTCTGGCGGCGGTCGCGGCGCTTGGCGGGTTTCTCTTCGGGTTCGACACGATCGTCATCAACGGCGCCGAGCAGGACATCCAGCGGCTCTGGGCGCTTTCGGGGCGGATGCACGGATGGGTCGTCAGCTCCGCCCTGTGGGGCACGGTCGTCGGCGCGCTGATCGGCGGCGCCTTGTCCGACCGGTTCGGACGCAAGCGGACGCTTCAGGCCGTCGGTGCGCTGTATCTCGCCTCCGCCGTCTGGAGCGCCTTGGCGGGCGGCCCCGGCGAAATGGTCGCCGCGCGTCTCATCGGCGGGTTCGGCGTCGGCATCTCGACCGTCTCGGCCCCGGTCTACATCGCGGAGATCTCGCCCGCCGAAAGCCGGGGACGGCTCACGGCCCTCTTCCAGTTCAACATCGTCTTCGGTGTCCTGGCGGCCCTGACCTCGAACCTCCTCCTGAAGGACGTGGGCGCGAACGCCTGGCGGTGGATGCTCGGCGCGGAGGCGTTCCCCGCGCTCGCGTTTGTCCTCTTGACGCCGTTCCTCGTCGAGAGCCCGCGCTGGCTGGCGGAGAAAAAGGGGGAAGGCAGAGGGAAAAAGGAAGGCGTGCGGGCGGAGCCGTTCTTTTCGAAGGCCAACCTCCGCCCGATCCTGCTCGCGTTCCTCGTGGCGTTCTTCAACCAGATGAGCGGCTGCAACGCCGTCAACTACTTCGCGCCGCGCATCTTCCAGTTGGCGGGACTCGGCCGCGACGCGGCGTTCCTCTCGTCGTTCGGCCTCGGCATCCTCAATTTTGCCGCGACGTTCGCGGGGCTGTGGCTCATCGACCGCATCGGACGGCGCGCCTTGCTGCTGGCGGGCGGCGTCGGCTATCTCGTGTCGCTCTTCGGCGCGTCGCTGTCGTTCGCCGCCGGGAACGGGCCGCTTGCCGCCGTCTGCATCTTCCTTTTCCTCGCCGCGCATGCCGTCGGACAGGGCACGGTCATCTGGGTCTTGATCGCGGAGGTCTTCCCGCAGCGTTTCCGCGCGCAGGGACAGGCCCTCGGCGCGTTCACGCACTGGATCTTCGCCGCGCTCGTCGCGCTTGTTTTTCCGATGGCGGTCGAGGCGGTTTCGCCCGCGATGATTTTCGCCTTCTTCGGCGCGATGATGGTCGTCCATCTTGTCTGGGCGCTTTTCCTCGTGCCGGAGACGAAGGGGCGGAGCCTTGAGGACATCACGGGCAGAACCGTCACGTGAACGGCAGGCCGGGCGAACGCATTGACCTCCGGGGCCCTCGACCTTGCCGGCGTCGACAGGGAGGTGACGGCCCTGGCGTGCTACGAGGGCGTCGTGAACACGGGCGCGTTGGCGCGGCACGGAGATCCAGCGGGGGTGCCTCGTCGCCGCGTGGCACCGGTTGCCGGACGGGCGGATCGTCTACGACTTCACCATACCGCCCGGCGTGGAGGTCGAAGTGCGCGTGCCGGGTCTGCCCGCCCGCGCCGTCGGCGCGGGGAAACTGGAACTCGTCGGGTCCGGAAACGTCGAAGAGGGAGAAGGAAGAAGGCGCCGTGCGCCCGCGGAGCAAAACTCCATACTTGACAAAATGGGGGGGGGGGGTGATATACTGCAATTGTAGCATTTGTCAGATAGTATCCAGTCACAACAAGGAGGAGAGGCGATGGCGGGCATTCGACAGAGGACGACAGGTGTCTTCGCGTGCATGGCGTGGGCGTGCGGCGCGTTGTGGTGCGGCGGCGCGGCGGCGGCGCTGGAGACGGCGGGCGAGCTGCTCATCGACCTCGACGCGGCGCGCGTGGCGGACGTCGCGGACGGCGCGGCGCTCGGCGCGATCACGAATGCGGGCGTCGTCGGCGGGATGTTCGTGCCCCGTGCGGACAAGGCCGGTGCCGTCTACGCCGCCGACGTGGCGGGGCGGCCCGCGTTTACCTTCTCCGGCACGGCGGGCATCATGACGAACACGGTGTTGCCGGATGCGCGCGTGACGGGCAACGCCCCGTGGTCCGTCGAGGCGTGGGTCTACACCGTTGACATCCAACCGTCCTCGTCGGAAGAGACGTATTTTTCCTGGACGCCGCGCGAGGGCCTTGAGAGCAACGCCCGTACGGTGATGGAGTGCCGCTACGGGCGCGACAACAACAACGCCTTCGAGCACTACTCCTCGAACGGCGAGTGGGACGGCCACATGCCGCTCGCCGGCGTCTGGCACCACCTCTGCGCGACCTACGGCGCCGACGGCGTGGAGCGCGTCTACGTGGACGGCCATCCGCGCTCAAGCAAGGCGCACGCCCTGCGGCTCGCGGCGGACGGCGCGTTCACGCTCGGCGGCGTATGGGTGCGCGGCGGCGCGTACTGGGGGCATCCGTTCAGCGGCGCGCTCGCGAAGCTGCGCGTCCACGCCGGCACGCTCACGGCCGCGCAGGTGCGGGCGAACTACCTCGCCGAGGTCGGGACGTCGCTCAACCGGTGGGTCGGCGCGGACGGGGCGGACTGGCAGGAGGCGGCGAACTGGTCGCAGGGACGGGTTCCGGCGAACGAGGCGGTCATCGACGCGGGCGGGCGCGCGCGCGTGGCGCAGGACGCCGCCGTCACCTCGCTCCAGCTGCCGGAGGGCCGCCTGGAGGTCGCGGGCGCGACGCTCGCGGTGACGGGCGCCGTCGACGACGTCCTCTGCGCGATGGGCGGCGCCGCCGCGCTGACGGTGACAGGGGGTGGGGTGTATAACGTGGGGACGAACTGCCACGTCAAGCTCGCCGCGCAGGGCGGCACGGGCATGGCGACGGTCAAGGCGGGCGGCTGGCTCGCCGCCGGGCGCGACCTCATCGTCGCGTACACGGGTGGCACGGGCGCGCTCACGGTCGAGGAGGGCGGCCGCGCGTACACGAGCAACGGCTGGATCTACGCAAGCGAGGGCGTGGGCGCGAGGGGGCGGCTCGTCGTGGCGGGCGGCACGCTCGCGTCGCCGGACGCGGAAAAGCCCATGACGGGCCTCGCCGTCTCGACGGGGCAGTCCGAGGGCGACCTCATCCTCGACGCGGGACTCATCGAGGTGTCTGAGAGCGTGATGCTCACCTCCTGGGACGACCAGACGGCCGGGCGCGGGACGTTGCGTCTGAACGGCGGGCGCCTCCGCACGGGCGCGGTCACGGTGGCGTCGCCGGCGGCGACGAACGAAGTTTTCTTCAATGGCGGCGTGCTGGAGGCGCTGAAGAGCGGAACCCTCGTCCCGGCGAACCTCACGGACGCCTTCGTGGACGCGGGCGGCCTCGTGGTGGAGGTGCCGGAGGGCCTGGCGGCCACGGTCGCGGCGTCGCTTGCGCCCGCGCCGGGCGCGGCGCAGACGCCGCTGCGCAAGCTGGGGGCAGGGCGGCTCGTCCTTTCGGGGGCGAACACGGTGGCGGCGCCGTGGACGCTGGAGGCGGGTTCGCTCGTCTTCGCGACGCCCGACGCGCTTGCACACGTGACGCGGATCGACGCGGCGGCGGGGACGTCCCTCGCCGCGCCGTGGGCGGGCGGCATCCCGGCGCTCCTCGAGCGCCTCGATGCGGCGGCCGAGGTGCGCCTCGTCCTCATGAAGGAAAACGCGGCGGACGACGTGGACCTCTCGGCGCGCCCGAAGACGACGTTCGCGACGGAGGGGACGTTCGCTTACACGGGCACCTACACGCCGAGCGCCGGCGCGACGGACCTCGCCTTTGACGTCGCGGACGGCACGATGACCTACGCCGGTGCCGTCGGCGGCGCGACGCGGCTCGTCGTGACCGGCACCGCCCAGGGGCGGCTCGTCCTTACGGGCGCGAATACGGCGACGGGCGGCCTCGCGGTGGACGCGGCGACGGTCGTCTTCGCCTCGGCCTCCGCCGTGCCGCCGGAGGGCCCGCTCGCGCTCACGCGCCACGCGCGGCTCGACTTCGAGGACGAGCAGGGCCTCGGCGCGCTCGTGCCGCGCGTGGCGGCGGGTTCGGACGGCCTCCTCGTCGTCTGCCGGCCGACCGAGCAGACGGCCGACCTCGACCTCGCACACGCCCCCGGCCTCGTGCTGGGCGTGCGCGGCACGAACGTCGTCTACTCGGGCACGATCACGCCCGGCGGCGGTGCCTACCGCTTCGGCGGCGGCAATCTGCCCTACAGCAGCTTCTACCGGGGCTTCACGGTGACGAAGCCGCTCGCGGACGCGGAGGGCGCGACGCGCGTGGAGCTGAGCGACCCAGGCCTCGTCACGCTGCCGGCGGCGTCGACCTACTCGGGCGGCACGCGCATTTCGGGCGGCGCGGCGCTCTTCGTGGAGGCCGACGTGTTCGGTGCCGTGCCCGCGACGGCCGATCCCGACAACATCGTCCTCGACAACGGCATCCTGCGCGGCGGGCAGGCCACGGTGGAGATCCCGGCGACGCGCGGCATGACGGTCGCCGCCGCCGGCGGGCGCATCCACGAGTGGGGGCTCAGTGCGATGACGTTCCGGGGCGATCTGCACGGCGAGGGCCCGCTCACGGTGAGCGACAGCGGGCTCGTCACGTTCGGCGGCGCGGCGAACGACTACACCGGCGCGCTCACGGTGAAGTCCGGCGGCCAGGTGCAGATCGGCACGGGCGACACGTTCAGCTGGGACGCGGGGACGGGCGCGCAGGTGGACGGCACGCTCATCCTGAAGACGGACGCGGACCGGACGCTCGGGCAGACCTTTACCGGCGGCGGCACGCTCTGCAAGGAGGGCGCGGGCACGCTCACGCTCGCGGGGCGCCAGGAGGCCGCGATGACGGAGGTCAAGGCGGGGACGCTGCGCGTGGCGGGGCCGGAGGTGATTGCGACGGCTGCGGGCAAGGGCGTCCTGTGCGTGCGGAAAGGCGGGACCTTCGAGACGGACGGTCAGGCGCTCGCAGTGGCGGCGCTGGCGGGCGACGGGTGCGTTACGAACGGTTCGGGCACCGCGGTCGAGCTGCGCGTCGGGTCGGAGAGGCGCACCGTCGCGGGCGAGTTCTCGGGCACGCTCGCCGACACGCTCACGCTCGTGAAGACGGGCGCGAACACGCAGACGCTCTCGCAGACGTCCGCCTCGGCGCCGGCGCTCGCCCATGCGCGGGTGGAGGCGGGCGTGCTGGCGCTCGCGCGCAGCCAGCGCGTGGGCCGGGTGGAGATGGCGGGCGGTGCGCTGCGCGTGGCGGGGGGGCAGCCGGGCCTCACGGGGCGGTACTACTTGTCCGTGACGGACGTCTCCCCGGCGAACCTCGCCTCGCTGGAGGCGATCGCGGCGTTCGAGGCGACGCATGTGCCGGACCTCGTCGCGTCGAGCTTCGCGACGTTCGGCGAGACGTTCCACTCGGGGCAGAACGGCGAGAAGTTCCCGAGAGACTACCGCTGGAAGGACTTCTACGTCGTCATCTGGCGCGGGTACTTCGTCGCGCCGGAGGCGGGCGACTGGACGTTCGCCCTCCAGAGCGACGACGGCAGCGTCCTCTATCTCGACGGCGAGAAGGTGGTGGACAACAACAGCGACCACGGCTGGGACTCGAACAACCAGCGCGAGACGACGCGCAGGACGGTGACGCTGGCGAAGGGGGCGCACGAGATCGTGATCGGCTTCTACGAGAAGTCGGGCCAGAACGCGGTGGCCGCCTGGCTGACGCGGCCCGGCGCGGCGGAGGACGAGGCCCTGCCGCAGGCGCTTCTGTGCGACGAGGCGCCCTCCTCCGCCGTGACGGTCGAGGCGCTGACGGGCGACGCCGGGAGGATCGAATTCCCCGAGGCGGGCTTCGCCACGCTCGCGCTCGCCGAGGCGGGGGACTGGACGCTCAAGGCGCCGCTCTGCGGCGGGAACGAGCAGACGACCCTCCGCAAGGAGGGCGCGGGCACGCTCACGCTCGCGGCGGGGTCGGGCAGCTACGCCGGCGTCGTCGACGTGCGCGCGGGCGCCCTTGCGCTCGGCCGGGCGGGCCAGGCGGGCCATGTCCGGCTCGCCGACGACACGACGCTGGAGGTGCAGGACGAAATGGCCGCCGGGCCCGGCCTGCGCGCCGCGTACTATTCGGAGGTCACCACGTTCGACTACACGGCGTGGGCCACCTACGAGACCATGCTGGTCGACTTCGCCGCGCGCACGCCGAGCGTGGAGACCACCTCGGCCTCGTTCGGCGAGACGCTCGACACGGGGGCGGACGGCGCGCGCTTCCACGGCGCGTACGCCAACGCGAAGACCGACCGGTTCCTCCTGAAGCTGGAGGGCGGCATCCGGCTCGACCGGTCGGGCGCGTGGCAGTTCGCGGTGAACAGCGACGACGGCGCGGCCGTCTGGATCGACGGGCGGCTGGTCGTGGACCGCCGCCAGGACACGGGCCCGTCGGGGGGCTTCGGCTCGGAGGGCAGCCCGGTCGAGCTGGACGCCGGACTCCACGAGATCGTCATCGTCTTCCGCGAGGCGGGCGGTGGGCAGTGCCTGCGCGTCGCGATGAAGGGGCCGGGCGATGCGTCGTTCGCCTACATCCCGCAGACGAAGCTCACCCAGTCGCGGACGGCGCTCACGGGGCTGTCGGGTGCGGCGACCTCGCGCGTGGATTTGGGCGCACGCGCGCTCTACCTCGAACAGAAGGCAGAGACGGTGTTCGCGGGACGCCTCGCGGGAACCGCCTCGGCCCGCCTCCTGAAGGACGGCGCGGCGGCCTGTACGCTCTCGGGCGACCTGTCGGACTTCCAGGGCACGCTGCAGGTCGACGGTGGCGAGCTGCGCCTCGCCTCCGGCGGGACGATGGTGGTGGCCGCGCTGGCGGGCGCGCCGACGGGGACGCTCGTCGTCGACGGCGGCACGGACGTGCGCGTCCTCGCCTCGTCGTTCCGGGGCACGGTGGACGTGCGGAACGGCACGTTCACGGTCGTAACGGCGGAGACGGTGCTTCTTTCGGGCTTCTGCGGCTCGCTGACGGGCGGGACGCTGGCGGTGGAGGGCGCGGGGGCGCTTTACTTCGACCTGCCGGCGGGGGCGCTCCACGCGCGGACGGTGCGCCTCGCGGGCGGCGCGACGGGGCGCATCGCGAACGCGGCCCAGCTCGGCAGCGCGGACGTGGCGCTTGCGGGCGGCACGCTCCTCCTCCAGCGGGAGGTCGCGGCGGGGGCCGTCACGCTGGCCGACTTCTCCGATTCGTCGGAGTGGCAGTTCAACGGGGTCGCCGAGGAGGCGACCGACGGCTTCATGCTGACGCCCTGCGAGGGCATGAAGGCGGGGTCTGTGTTCCGGAAGACGCCGATCGACGTGGCGCAGGGGTGGCTGGCCGCCTTCACCTATTCGGCGACGACGAACGGCCAGTCGGCCCCGGCGGACGGTTTTGCGTTCATGCTGCAGAACCAGGGGGCGACGGCCCTCGGCGGCGAGGGCGGCTGCCTCGGCGGCGCCGTGAACGAGAGCGGACGGACCGTGGTCAAGCCCGCCGTCGCGGTGACGACGAAGATCTACAATTCGCTCCAGATGGGCGTCTACACGAACGGCGTGCCGCTCTTCAAGGCGGAGGTGCCGGGTATCGACCGGCTGAAGCCGATCGCCTACACGGTGACGTACGACGGTGCGCGCCTCGCGTTCCGCGCCGAGCAGGGCGGCGTCGTCTTCGAGCGGACGTGCGACCTCGACCTCGTCGACGTCCTGGGCGGCGCGCAGGCCCATGTCGGCTTCACGGCGGGGACGGGCGGCAGCATCGCGCGGCAGGTTGTCGCGGGCTTCAGGATGTCGGCTGCGGCGGAGACGGATGCGCAGTTCGCCTCGACGCGCGTGGACGTGGACGGGGCGGGCACGCTCGCGACGCAGCACGCCGAGGCGCGGATCGGCGCCCTCGGCCTCGCGCCGGGCGCGGCCTTCACGCTCGCGCCGGCGGCGGGTATCGTGTCGGAGACGGCCTACACGCTTGCGGCCGACGTGCTGGCGACGGCGCCGGGGGCGACGATCGCGATCCAGCCGAACGGCGCGCAGCCGGGCACGCTCGTCGTCGGCACGCTCGACGCGCGCGCGGGCGGCCCCGTGAAGGTGACGGGCGGGCGCCTGGCGGCGCCGGACGGCGCGCTCACGCTCATCGTCGCGACGCCGACGGAGAGGGGCGTCACGCCGCTCCTCGACCTGCGCGCGAGCGCGTGGACGGGGCCGCTCGCGATCACGGTCGTGGACGGCGCGGGCGCGCCCGTCAAGGGCAAGGCGTACCTCTCCGGCGGCGTCCTGAAGTTCGACACGACGACGGGCACGGCGCTCTTCCTGCGCTAGGACGACTCCGTCTCCTCGGCCGAGGTGACGGTGAGCCTCATCGGCCTGCTCGATCCCGGCGATCGTGTCTTCACGATCCGCGCGCCGCAAGCCCGGTTGACGGGAATCGGCCCGTTGTGATAAAGTGACGGGCATGAAACGGAAAAAACATATCGTCATGGCGCTTGCCCCGTAGAGGAGGAGAGGATGGCCCGTTTCGCGTTGTTCGCCCTTTTCCTCGCGAGCCTGCCGGTCGCGGCGGACGAGCCCGCGCCGACGATCCGCGTGCTCCTCGGCGCCTACTATACCGACTCGGGCCAGCGCGAGACGCACGACATGGCCGTCCACGTCGTCCAGAAGACGGGGAGCGACAACGACAACATCGTCGTCGTCATCTGCGGCGACGGCTACACGAAGGACGACCAGGAGAAGTACATCGCCGACGCGCGGCGCATGTGGGCGGGCGCGCTCGCCTACGAGCCGTACCGCACGTTCGCCCACCGTTTCAACGTCTATGCCGTCAGTACGGTCTCGAAGGGGGCGTGGGGGTCGGGCGAGACGTTCTTCAACAGTTCCGTGCTGGCGGACGGACGCTCCCTCGTCCTCTCCGGCAACCGCTGCAAGAACCACATCATGGAGCGGTGCATCGGCCCCGCCTTCATCCGCGACTACCACGACGCGCGGCGGCAGGAGCCGTTCAAGGACCCCGACCTCACCTACGAGAACGGCCAGTGGATTGACGAGAACGCACCCTACTACTTCGTCTTCGACTACATTAGCGTCTTCGTCGTCCTCGCGAACAGCGACAGGTACATGGGCGGAAGCGCCATCGACCAGACGCTCGGCTTTCAGTATGTCGCCTCGTCGGCCGGCAATTCGAGCATCCCCACGCTCGCGCACGAGCTCGGCCACGCGATGCTCCATCTCGGCGACGAGTACAGCACGGGACAGATGACGGACGCGCAAGCCGCGCGCTCGCTCAACATCTCCGCGACGGGCGACCCCGCGCGCCTGCGCTGGAAGACGCTGCTGGGCTTCCGCGGGACGTATCCCGTCCCCTACCAGCATGACGCGAAGTCCTTCAACTCGTCCCGCCGCTGCACCATGAACAGCCTGACCGACGCCTTCTGCGAGCTTTGCAGGCTTCAGGGAGCCAAACGCATGGCCACCCTGATGGCGGACGGGCAGGACGGCCTCTACGTCGCGACGCCCGAGCTCCTCGCCGTGACGGAAAGATACGCGAAGCCCGCCGACTTCGCCCCCGCCACGATCGACGGCTACACCGCCTTCGCGACGGACTACGCCAATCGCCTGTACAGCGGCACGAGCCGCAGCCGCTTCCGTCCGCAGGACATGGCGGACCAGACGCTCCGCCTGCGCACGGTCGTGCAGAACTTCTCCGTGACGCGCGCACGGCGCGTCCGGCTGTCCTTCGCGCTCAAGTCCGCCGCCGGCGCGACGCTCCACTCCGTCGAGCAGGTCTACGACGTCGGGCCGTGGGCCGACCGCGCGAAGTTCGACGTCGGCGGACACTGCCTCGCCTACACGGGGCCGGAGAACTTCGACTCGGGCCTCGCCAATTGCGAGCTGTCCTGCACGCTGCCTCCGGGCCTCGCCGCCGACGTCACCTACGCCTTCGAGGTGAGGGACGCGGACACGGGCGCACTTCTCGCCGACGACACGACCGAGACGGCGCCCTACGCGCCGGTGAGGATCCGCTACGAGACGGCGGACGGCAAGGCCCTCCCCGGGACGGGCGAGACATCAGTCCTCCAGCCCGTCGGCAGGGTGATCGACTGGCCCGCGCCCGCGCAGGTGGCCGGCTACGAACTCGCCCGGCCCGCGAGCCCCGTCACGGTCGGCGCGGACGGCGCAACGCGCGTCTACGTCTACCGCGCGCCCGGCGGCGGGACGCCGCCGCTTCTGCCGGGGGAGAGCGACGCGGTGAACGCCCTCGTCCGGCCCGTGGCCGAGGCGGCGGGCGTGACGGCGCTGACGG
Source organism: uncultured Kiritimatiellota bacterium (assembly GCA_934643865.1). Classification (GTDB taxonomy): domain Bacteria; phylum Verrucomicrobiota; class Kiritimatiellia; order RFP12; family UBA1067; genus RUG572. The sequence goes on along the minus strand of CAKUCX010000054.1, from coordinate 9,209 downwards.
TCGCCCCGGGCAGCAAGCCGCTGGAGGGACTCGAACTCTTCACCAACATCCCGATCGCGGTCACGCCGTCCGCGCCCGGCGCAACAGACGGAACCGTGTCGGTCGATTACACTTTCGCCGTCAGCGACATCCGGCTCGTCACTTTGGGCGGCGAACGCGCCGTCGTCGTCTGCGCCAAGGTTTCCGCCGGCGGCGAGACCCCGGCCGACTACGCCCCGGCGACGCGGCTGGACGTGCAGGCCTCGGCGGACGCGAAGGCCTTCTCGCCCGTTGCCGCCGCCCGCGCGCTCACGGCGGAGGAGCTGGGCGCGCTTGGCCTCTCGCCCGGCCCCGGCGAGCGGTACGTCCGCCTGCCGAGAGAGGAAGGGCCCTCCGCGACCTTCCTGCGAATCCGGGCGGCGCGCTGACGCGCCGGAACATCGGCGCCAAGCAAACTCCGCCGGGCCTGTTGCGGCCCATGCGGAGGCGAATGTGGTATACTGTGCGCATCTTGTTGGAAAGGTCAGGATGTCGAGTTCCGAGGAGCTGAAATGAAGAAGATGCTGATGGTGGCTTTGGCCGTGGCGGCCGGGATGGCGGGGGCGAACGACTTCCAGGCGAACCCGGTGCCGGCGCTGGGACAGAACGCGCGGAACCAGACGGCGTTCGACGCGGCGAAGAAGGGGCCGCGCGTCCTGTTCGTGGGGAACTCGATCACGCTGCACGGGCCGCGTCCGCAGATCGGCTGGACGAACAACTGGGGCATGGCGGCGAGCGCGCGCGACAAGGACTATGTGCATCTCCTCCAGAAGAGGATCGCCGCCGCGCAGCCCGAGGCGCAGTGCTGCCTCCTCCAGGTGGCGGGCTCGTTCGAGCGGTCGTTCTTCAAGCCGGACTGGAGCTGCGAGAAGAACTTCGCCTGGGCGCGCGCGTTCAAGCCGGACGTGATCGTCCTCTTCTTCGGCGCGAACGTGCCGAAGGACTACGACGCGGGGAAGATGGACCCGGCCCGCACCTTCGGCGCGGCGCTGGAAGCCTTCCTCGACTACCTCGACCCCGACCGGCGCGCGCTCGTCCTGATGTCCCAGGGCTTCTACGTGCGGCCGAAGCTCGACGGCGAGAAGGAGGCCGTCGCGCGGAAGCGGGGCTGCACGTTCGTGAACCTGGAGGACATCCGCTCCCGCGCGGACGCGCATGGCCGCTACAACCATCCGGGCGACCTCGGCATGCAGCTGATCGCGGACCGCTTCTGGGAGAAGATGGCGGACCGTGTGCGGGCGTTCGGGCGCTAGAGCGGCACCATGCACGACTTCGTCCACCTCCACGTCCATACCACGTATTCGCTTCTCGACGGCCAGTGCGCCATCAAGCCGCTCGTGAAGCGCGCCCGCACGCTGGGCATGAAGGCGCTTGCCGTGACCGACCACGGCAACCTCTTCGCCCTCAAGGCGTTCTACGACGCGTGCCGCTCCCAGAAGGGCTACGACGACCTGCCGCCGATCAAGCCGATCCTCGGCTGCGAAGCCTACGTGACGACGAGCGGCGACTACCGCAGCCGCGACAAGGACGAGAAGCGGCGCCACCTGATCCTGCTCGCGAAGAACCTCACGGGCTACCACAACCTCGTGCGCCTCCTCTCCGAGGCGTGGATCAACGGCTTCTACCACACGGCGCGCATCGACCACACGCTCCTGGAGAAGCACCACGAGGGGATCATCTGCTCGGCGGCGTGCATCGCGGGCGAGGTGGCGCACGCGATCGACATCGGGCGCCTGGACGAGGCGGAGAGGGTGGCGAAGTGGTACAAGGACCTCTTCGGAGACGACTTCTACCTGGAGGCGATGCTCCACAAGTCCGTGAAGACGAACATCCCCGGCGTCGCGATCGACGACCACCGCAAGCTCTACGCCCGCCAGGTGGCGGTGGTGAAGGGGATGGTCGAAATCGGGAAGCGGCTCGACATCCCCGTCATCGCGACGAACGACGTCCACTTCCTCGACGCGGCGGACGATCCGTCCCACGACCTCCTCCTCTGCCTCTCCACGCAGAAGAAGATCTCCGACGACTCGCGCATGATCTACACGGGCGAGGAGTGGTTCAAGGACGGCGACGCGATGGCCGCGCTCTTCCCCGAGCATCCCGAATTCCTCGCGAACACCGTCGCGCTCGCCGAGAAGGTGGAGGCGTACCAGCTCGACGCGGACCCCATCATGCCGAAGTTCCCGATCCCGGCTTCGTTCGGCACGGAGGAGGCCTACGCCCGGACGTACGACGAGGCGGCCCTGCGCCGGGAGTTCGACACGGCCGACAAGCCCAACAACTTCGAGCGCCTGGGCGGCTACGACAAGGTGCTGCGCATCAAGTTCGAGGCCGACTACCTCGCCGCGCTCGTGTGGGAGGGCGTGAAGCGGCGCTGGGGGGACCCGATCCCGAAGGAGGTCTCCGAGCGCGTCCAGTTCGAACTCGACACGGTGCGCACGATGGGCTTTCCCGGCTACTTCCTCATCGTCCACGACTACATCGCCGCCGCCCGCGAGATGGGCGTGTGGGTGGGGCCGGGGCGCGGCTCCGCCGCCGGCTCGGCCCTCGCCTACGCGATCGGCATCACGAACGTCGACCCCATCAAGTACGACCTCCTGTTCGAGCGCTTCCTGAACCCCGACCGCATTTCCATGCCGGATATCGACGTGGACTTCGACGACGCGGGGCGCGGGCGCGTGCTCGAATACGTCACGCAGAAGTATGGACAGGACCACGTGGCGCACATCGTCACGTTCGGTCAGATGGCCGCGAAGAGCGCAATCAAGGACGTGGGGCGCGCGATGGAGTATCCGCTCGCCGACACGAACAAGCTCGCCTCCTACGTGCCCGACACGCCCAAGATCACCTTCAAGGCGGCGATGAGCGCGACGGACAAGCACGGCGAGCCGAACAAGGACTACTCGCCCGACCTCGTGGCGGCCTTCAAGGACGAGACGACGTTCACCGACTCCGCGAACCACGTCCACACGATCAAGGAGCTGATGGACTACGCGGCGCGCCTCGAAGGCTGTATCCGCCAGCCCGGCATCCACGCCTGCGGCATCCTCATCTCGCGCGACCCGCTCATGGACACGCTGCCCGTGATGCCCACGCCCGAGGAGTCGCTGCTCTGCACGCAGTACGACGGCCACTTCGTGGAGCCGGTCGGCCTCCTGAAGATGGACTTCCTCGGCCTCAAGACGCTCACGGTCGAGAAGGAGTGCGTGGCGCTCATCAAGAAGTTCCGGGGCGTGGACCTCAACCCCGACGACATCCCCGACGACGACGCGGAGACGTACAAACTCTTCGGGCGCGGCGAGACGACGGGCCTCTTCCAGTTCGAGTCGGACGGGATGAAGAAGTACCTGATGGAGCTCCAGCCCGAGCGCCTGCCCGACCTCGTCGCGATGAACGCCCTCTACCGCCCGGGCCCGCTCGCCTACATCCCCACGTTCATCGCGCGCAAGCAGGGGCGCGAGCCGATCAAGTACGACCATCCGCTGATGGAGAAGTACCTGAAGGACACGTACGGCGTGACGGTCTACCAGGAGCAGGTGATGCTGCTCTCGCGCCTCCTGGGGGGCTTCACGCGCGGCATGTCCGACAAGCTGCGCAAGGCGATGGGCAAGAAGCAGCTCGCCGTGATGGAGGAGCTGAAGGTCAAGTTCGTGGACGGCTGCCTCGCGAACCCGGCGTTCCGCATCGGCGAGTGGAAGGACGAGAAGAAGGCGCGCGCGCTCATCGACAAGATCTGGGACGACTGGAAGGCGTTCGCCTCCTACGCCTTCAACAAGTCGCACGCCGTGTGCTACGCCTGGGTCGCCTACCAGACCGGCTACATGAAGGCCCACTTCCCGGCCGAGTTCATGTGCGCGCAGATCTCCTCCGAAATCGGCAACTTCGACAAGCTGCCCGGCTTCGTGGCGGAGGCGGACGCGATGGGCCTCGAAGTGAAGCCGCCCGACGTCAACAGGGCCTACGCGCGCTTCTCCCCCGTCGAGGGCGAGCATGCGATCGTCTACGGCCTCGCGGGCGTGAAGGGCGTGGGCGAGGCGGCGGCGGAGGCGATCGTCGCCGAGCGCGAGAAGAACGGCCCCTACAAGGGGCTGATGGACTTCTGTACGCGCCTCGCGGGGGCGGCCGTCGTCAACAAGCGCGTCCTCGAAAACCTCATCAGATGCGGCGCGTTCGACTCGCTCGCCGCCGCCGCGCCCGGCTTCCACCGCGCGCGCTACTTCAACAACGTCGAGTTCGCGCTCCGGCGCGCGGTGGCGCGCGGAAGAGAGCGCGCGAGCGGGCAGATGGACATGTTCGGGATGCTCGCGCCGGGCGAGGACGAAAGCGACGCCGCGCTCGCGGACTGCCCGCGCTGGCCGCAGGCGCAGGGCTTCAAGGACGAGCGCGACCTCTGCGGCATCTACCTGACGGGACACCCGCTCGGCGCCTACGGGAAGGTGCTCGGGTCGCTCTCGACCTTTTCGCCCGCGTCGCCGCCGGAGATTCCGATGATGCTCGAAGTGAACGCGGAACGTCCACTCCGCCAGCCCGTGCGCCTCGCGGGGATGCTCAAGGCCTGCACGGTGCGCATGGGCAGGCCGAAGCCGAAGCGCGAGAGGGGCAAGGACGTGAAGGACGCCTTTGGGAACGTCGTCATGCTGCCGCCGGAGCCGTGGGCGGTCCTTCTCCTCGACGACGGCGGCGACACGGAGATGGAGGCCCTCTGCTTCGCGAAGACGTTCGCGAAGTACAAGGAGTGGCTGCCGGGCGAGGTGGACCAGCCGGTGCTCGTCTGCGGCGAGCTTTCGCACCGCACCGACCGCGACACGCACGAGGAGACGCCCGAGATCCAGTTCATCGCGCGCGAGGTCTACCGTCTCTCGGACGGCCTCCGCCGCTTCTCGCAGGCCCTCCACGTCACGATGAACTACGACGACCCCGACCTCCTGAAGAAGGGCGCCGCGCTCAAGGGGCTCGCCGCCACGTGGCCCGGCAAGGTGAAGGTCGTCATCGACCTCGTCTGGGCGAACGGCGCGCGCGCGGAGATCGAGAGCGGCGTGGAGGGCGTGGAGCTCACGCCTGAATTCCTGACCGCGCTCAACCGCCTCCAGAAGAACGAACCCTACGCGCTCGCGACGGTGAAGGACATCTTCCTCGAACCGCCCGAGCCGAAGCCCTGGGAGCGCCGCCGCGCCTAGCGCGGCGGCGCGCGCACGCGGAAGAAGCGCATCCCCGTGCGGTTGGCCGCGTTCGTCTCCGTCCACGTCCGCTCGTTCAGGTTCGTGACGCCGAGGACGGTGTAGCGCGCGAGGGCGTTCGTCTTGCTCCACGAGATGACCGGCTCGCCTCCCTCCAGGTGGATGAAGGCCCGCAGGAAGTCGCGGCCGTCTGTCGGGTCCGTGCCGCAGAGGTATTCGGCGTAGGTCGGTTGGCCGTCGCCGTCCGGGTCGGCCCGCGCCGCCGCGTCCATGTCCGCGTCCGACGCCCCTTCGGCGACGAGGCCCTTCGCGACGAGCCAGCGGTGCGGCACGGGCACGGGCGTCGCGGTGGCCTTCTCCGCCGGGTAGGTCTCCGGGGCCGTCTCGGACGCGAAGCGCAGCGAAAGGTCCTTGTAGGCCGCAGGGCCCGCGCCGTTTGCGGCGACGAGCGTGAGGATCATGCGCGAGCGGTCGTCGCCATCGGCGATGCCGCTGCCGTCCACCGTCACCGCGAAGCGTCCGCCGCCGAGCGCGAAGACCGCCACGGCCTCGTCCGGGACGAGCGAGAGGTGGCTCGGGCGCGCCTCAAGGCGCGTCACGTCCTCCGAGCAGGTCACGAAGAAGACGTTGTCGCCGCGCGCGCATTCGCGGTAGAAGCCCTCCTGCACGGCGGGCGACGTCTCCGCGAGGGACGTCACGGCGCGGATCTCGGGCAGGGGCCGCGCCGTCTGCGCGGTTTCCGTCCAGGCGACCGATTCGGGCAGGACGGGGAAGGAGATCGCCGTCAGCGCTGCGTCGCGGATGGTCGCGCCGTAGCCCGCGTAGGCGTAGCTTGAGCCGGTGTGGCTGAAGACGAGCCGCAGCGTGCCGCGCGTTCCGGCGACGGCGGCGAGCGGGATGGACACGTTCTGGAGCGTCGCCTGCTCCGCGCGGTTCGTGACGGCCCAGAGCGTGTCCGTCTCGCCCGTGGCCGTCGTGAAGATGACGGTGAGGACGTCCGAGGCGGACGAGTAGGCCCCCTTGGCCGTCCAGCCGAAGGTGAAGCGGCTCTCCGCCGTCGGGACGAATTCGGGCGTGTAGGCGAGCGTGCCGTCGAACGCGCCGAGGACGGCGGTCGTGCCGACGGTCTTTCCCTCGTTGTACGATTGCGTCGCCACCTGCCAGTCCGCATCTCCCGCCGTGAAGGCGCGGTCCACAATCTCGTAGGCGAGCGCACCCGGCGCGGGGTCGCGTCCAACGCCCGCAAGGCGCGTCTGGACGGACGCGCTCGTGGCCGTCCCCTCGCCGCGCGGACGCACGGCGAACGCATAGACCGCTCCCGGAACGAGGTCGTCAAGCGTCACGCTGCGCGCCTCCGCCCCGCAGGCGACGGCTGTCTCCTCGAAGCCGAGGACGTCCGTGAGGGTGACGTCGTCGATCTGCACGCCAATTTTCGTGTCCGTGCCGAAGATGTAGTGGCCGTCGGTCGAGACGGCGAGGCGCAGGCGGACCGTGCGGCCGCCTCGGTCGCCGAGATAGGCCGTCCGCGTCGTCCAGCCGAGATCTGACGCGCCGTCCCCGATCGACGGCGCGTCAAGATCCTCCCACTCGCCGCCGTCGAAGCGCGCCTGCACGCGCACGGAGAGGCCGTGGGCGCGATCCGCGCGCACGCGGTAGGAGAGGATGGAGCGCGCGGTGAGCGTCCTCTCCTCCATGAGGTCGAACGTGCCCGACGCAAGCGGCTTCACGCGCAGGAAGGGCGCCGTCGCACCCGGGCACCACGTCTGCGCGACGAAGATGCCGGACGGCGCGTCGGTGGCCGTCGCGTGCGACGAGAAGTCCTCCACGGCGTCGGCGGGCGTGTCGAGGCGACGGCGGACGAGGACGTCGTAGCCCGTGAACGCATCGGCGAGGCGCGGCGGCACGTGCCACGCGAGCGCGACGGGGCCGTCGCAGACGGCGGGCAGCGCGTCGAGCTGCGCCGTCCGGATCGGCGTGTGGCCGAGCAGCGCGGAGTCGATGTAGCCCTTTGCCGTCGTCTCCGCGTCCGTTTCGGAGACGTTGAAGTAGCCGTCGTTGTAGGCGCCCCAGCCGTAGTTCAGGTAGACGTAGCGCGTCGCGTCCGCGCCTTCGGCCCAGCCGTGCGCGACGACCTGATGCCCCGGCACGGTCACGCCGACGGGGATGCCGCGCCGGAGGTCGTCGCGGACGAGGCCGAAGAACGCCGCGTCGCCGAGCACCGTGCGCACGACCGCGTTCGTCTGCACGTACCACGGGTTCGCGTTGACCGTGTTCTGCATGTTCGCGCCCGAGCCGCCGCCCGCGTAGAACATCTTCGAGAGGACGGCCGAGAGCATGACGAGCCGCGCGGGCGTGAAGCGGAGCGACTCGTTCACTCGCCCGCGCAGGTCCCAGCCGAGGTAGGGCGACCCTTCCGCATAGGCGTCGCGCAGCTGCGCCCAGTCGAACGGCGCGTGGGCGTCGAAGCGGACGCGGAAGGTCCTTGCCGTGTCGTTGGTATTGTAGACGGCGTGGTCGCAGGTGAAGGAGGCGTCCATGCGCGCGGGCCACTGCCAGTAGGCGAGCATCTGCGCGTAGGCCGTCGCGACGCAGCCGCAGGGGTAGCGCTGTCGGTAGGAGGTGGCCGGCGACGCCTCCCGGTTGATCGGCACGAAGTCGTTGTAAGGCTGCACCTGGTTCCACGTCGTCGTCAGGAACGGCGCGACCTCGACGGTCAGCGTCGAGGGATCGACCCAGGCGCGCGCGGTGCGGGCGCGCGCGGCGCCTGTTCGGCCGAGAAGCGTCGCCCACTTCGCCGCGCGGCGGCCCTCGGCCGGGGCGGCGGCGAGGGCGGGCGTCCGCAGGCCCGCGAGGGGGCGCACGGCGTCGGCCGCGACGGCGGCGAGGACGTTGGTGTCCGCGGTCGCGAGAAGGGCGGCGAAGGGCGAGTCGCTCGGAGGTTCGGCGTAGGCGGTGCGCGAGAAGGCGACGACCGGCTCGGCCGCGTCGTCGCCGGAGAGGACGATGTAGCCGGCGGGCTTCAGGCGCGCGACCCAGAGCGCACCGCGACGTTCCAGGGCGTCGAACGTGTGCCCGAAGAGGAGGCGCGCGCCGACGTCGTCGGAGGAGAGGAAGTTCCTTGCCGCCGTGCGGGCGGCCGTTTCGCCGACGGGCGCGGCGGGTGCGGCGACGGCGACAAGCGTCAGGGCCGCGAGGGCGAGGCGTTTCATCGTTGGGTCTCCACTGAGATGTGTTCAAGGGCGAATTATACCAAAAGCGGGCCCTCTCGGGGTGGAGGCGGCGAGAGAGGTTTCCTGCCGCCGCCACAGAAGCCGTCCCTTTGCCGTCAGGCGTCATCCCTTGAAGAATCGCACGAATTCCGTCGTCATGCCCGCTGCGGTGTCGTTCCTCTCGCGGGCGCAGGACTTCAGCAGGGCGGAGCACTTCCCGCAGTTCGTGCAGTTGTCGGCTTCTCGGCAGTCGCGGACCTCGGGCCAAAGCGGCGAAGCGACCAGCGGAGATCCGAGACAATCTGAGAACGCCGCGCAGGCGTCCAGTCGTCCATCGGACGACTGGCGGTCACGCCCGGCCACGCAAAGAAGACCTCCTTGATCCGTGAAGCATGATCTGCACACGAACCGACAAAGGATTCGTTGTCAAACCAACCGACAGCCAGCTTTCTTTTCATATCGTATGTCCGCTCCGTTCTTGTGCAAGAGATAACGGTGCACGCCCGATCAAGGTTCACGCCCTGCTTCTCGACGGGGATCGAACAGAAGCCGCTTGGCTCGCCCTTCGGCTCATGGAGGGACGCTTCCTTCTGTTCCTGGCATGAACGTGATCCTGCGCGTCTCTGTAAAATGCCGATTGCACGTCTGCCGTCTTCGCCAGCCGCGCGTCGAGCATCTGAAATGACGGGAGAAGGAGAACAGGTGAATGAACGAAGCGTTAACCTAGAGCGTTGCGCGCGAAAGTAAACGCACCATCGCGAAAGTAAACGTACCAGTTCTGCCTGACTTTTGACAATGCGTCGCC
>CAKUCX010000053.1 GCA_934643865.1 uncultured Kiritimatiellota bacterium | reverse complement strand
TAATAATCTTGCTTGAAAGCCTCCGGCCGGTCAACACGGAGCGCGCGGAGGCACAAAGGCACGGAGATTTTCAGAACGAGGTTTCACACATCTCGGCAACAATTCCCGTCCCTCTTCGATGCCCGCTCCTCTTCGATGCCCGCCCCTCTTTGATGGCTGAAGCAACGCGCAAGCTAGCCTCAAAACCAAACTCCGTGTCCCCGTGCCTCCTCGCGCTCCGTGTTGACCGGCCGGAGGCCGTGCAACCCACCCGCGCCGCCCAAAATGAGATTTCACTGCGTAATAATCTTGCTTGAAAACCGTTGCAGCGGGCGACACGGCCCACGCCCATCAAAAGGTGACACGGCCCACGCCCATCAAAAAAAGCATCGGGGCACCTTGTCCCGGTTTTCTGACTGCCACCCCCTGCCCCCCTCGAAAAAATCGGGATAGGGGTGGTATTTTTCGGAATGTTGCCGTTTTCAGCCGGAAACGCCGCCCGCCAAGGCGGAATGAAAAAGACGGAGGGGCGGCGCCGACGCGCCGCCCCTCCGCCGTCCTGCCGCAGATGGCCTCACAGGCAGGACGCCGCAAGCTCCTCCATCGTCTCGACGTGCAGCTTGCCGTACTTCGCCAGCACCTTCTTCGTGTAGGCGGAGAGGACGACGATGCGGTCCGTCTTCGGATGGTCCGCGCGCGCGGCGACGTATTCGGCGAGCGCCTTGACGAGCGCCGGGTTGAGCTTGTCGAGGACGACCGCGCCCTCGCCGCAGCAGTACGACTCCTCGTCGTTCGTGCCGAAGGGCTTGTTGTCGGCCTTGAGCGCCTTCAGCAGCTTCTCGGGGCACTCGCAGTGGTCGTAGTTGCGCATGAAGTCGTCCGCGAGGTAGTAGACCTCGCCGGCGGCCTTCTTGAACGCGACCTTCGCCTGGACGAGGAAGCCGCTGAAGCAGAGGACCTTGGGCTGGAGCTTGACGCCCATCTCCGGGTAGTCCTTCGTGAGCGCGTCGTAGGCGGCCGGGTTGGAGACGACGAGCGTCTTCACGCCGAGGCCGTTGACGAACGCGGCGAAGCCCTCGGCGTTCACCTTCGCGTCGTCGAGGTAGCCGAGTACCTTCAGCGCCTTGCCGATCGAGCCGCCCGTGATGACGACGGGCTTGACCTTCGCGGCGGCGAAGAGCTTCTTCGCGGCGGCGACCACGGCCTTGTCCGCAGCGGTCGTCTCGTCGAGGAACCAGGCGACGTCGCCCTTGCCCTCGGCCTTCCACTCGGCGTTCGACGCATACTTCTTCGCGAGCTTCTGCACGGCGGCGGGGGCCTTGCCGGCCTCCACGACGTCGGCGCGCGCCGCGAGGGCGAGGCCGTTCTCGTCGTAGCCGTTCACGCAGTTGCGGCGGCAGCAGGCGGAGAGTTCGCAGCGGTAGAGCGCGTCGATGAAGTCCTCGTCATCGAACGAGTTCGTGCCCGTCCGGAGGCCGTAGAGCATCGCCGCGCGCACGCGGGGCGTGTCCACCTCCGTGCAGCGCACGTTCCCGATGGTGGAGAGGTGCCGGCACATGAAGCAGAACCGGCAGTTCATGATGGCGTCTTCAAAAGCGTCGATGTGCATGTCAATGTCCTTTCTTGGAGAATTAAGTGCTTCGCATTAAGTAGATTAAGTGCTTCGCATTAAGTAGTTAAGTAGTTAAGTCTTAGTGGGGGGGCAGTCTCTGGACGCATACCTTAGATTTCGCTTGGACGACTTCACAACATTGACCAAGGTTCCAATCAACCAATCGACCTGTTCGTTCAAAGAAGTATACTGGTCCCTCGCCAAATAGTCCGTCTCCAAAAGAAGTTCCAGCCAATACTGCGTCTCTTCCGCCTCCTTGAGTGCGATACTGAGCTTGGAGATGAAATCGGATGGAGACTGGGCAAAACGCGACTCGCGGATATTGGCACCGATACTCGTACCACTTCTCAGAATCTGCCTTGACAGCGTCCGATCTTTTCTTTCGTTCTCCAGAGACTTCGCAAGCTTCACGATGCATGTGGCAAACATGAAACTCTTCTCCCGAAGTTTTCTCCCCGTATCGGTCATTTCGGCCTTAGAAGAACTTAACTACTTAACCACTTAACTACTTAATCGTTCAGCATCCGGCAAATCCCATCTTGCCGGGGTTCATGATGCCGTTCGGGTCGAGCTTGGCCTTGATGCCTTCGAGGACCGGCATGGCGGAGCCGTAGAGGTCCTTCACGTAGCGGCCGAGCTTGAGGCCGACGCCGTGGTGCTCGTTGATCACGCCGCCCTCGCGGATCGCCGCGCGGATGGCGCGGTCCCACACCGCGTTGTAGAGGGCCGCTGCCTCGCGTTCGTTCGGCGGAACCTTGTCGCCCGGGAAGATGAAGCGGGCGTAGAGCATGCAGCCCCAGTCGTACCAGTGCGAGAAGTGGCCGATGAAGCGCGCGTCCGGGAACTCCGTGTTGACGACCTTCTTCATCGCCCAGTAGACGTTCTCGATGTGCGCGAAGTCCGCCACCGTGTCGAGCGTGCCGAACGCCTGGGGGACGTGGAACATGTAGCCGGGGTAGAAGAACTTGTACTTGTTCTCCCACCACCACTCGCCGCCCTTCGCGCCGAGGTCCTGGCCCTTGAACTCGCCCTCCATAATCTCGCGGGCGTACTTCATCTGCAGGTCCACGATGTCCTTGCGGCCGTCGAAGCCGAAGACGAGGTAGGCGCCGTGGTCGAGGTTGATGCCGAACACCTTCGAGACGTGCGTCTTCGTCTCGGTCTCGTCGTAGAGGCGCATCGCGCAGGGCCCGAGGCGGCTGCGCATGAGCGTCTGGCCGGCCTGCATCGCCGTGTGGAAGTCCTTGAAGATGTACGCGCGGAACTGGCGGCTCTCCGGCTGCGGGTGGATCTTGAGCGTGACCTCGGTGATGACGCCGAGCGTGCCCTCCGAGCCGAGGAAGAGCATCGTGAGGTCCGGGCCCGAGGCGTGGCGCGGGACGGGGAGCGTGCGGATGATCTCGCCCGTCGGCGTGACGACTTCGAGCGACATCACCATGTCCTCGATCTTGCCGTACTTCGTCGAGAGCACGCCCGTGCCGCGATGGGCGAGGAAGCCGCCGATCGTGGAGCAGGAGATGGACGCGGGGAGGTGCATCGTCGAGAGCCCTTCCTTGTTGCACGCCCATTCAAGGTGCTTCGTGATGATGCCGGTCTCGGCCGTCACGGTGAGCGCGGTCTTGTCGACCTTGATCACCTTGTTCATGCGCTTCATGTCGAGGATGATGCCGTTGTAGATCGGCAGCGCCCCGCCCTGCGAACCCGAGCCGCCGCCCCACGGGACGACGGGAATCCTGTACTGGTTCGCGATCTTCATGACCTTCGCGACCTCGGCCGTGGAGCCGGGGTGGACGACGAAGTCGGGCTGCGGGCACTTCTTGCCGCGATCGTGCCACATCTCGGGGATCCAGTAGTAGTCGATCGAATGGCCGAACTTGTCGGCGAACTTGACGTCGACGTTCGCCTCGCCCACGGCGTCCGTGAGTTCCGTGCGAATCATCTCGTACATGTAGCTGTCGGGTTTGACTGTCATGTTTCGTCCCTTGTTTGGATGAAAGAAAACACGCATATTCTACCCCGATTCGCCGAGGCGCGCAACCGTCCGGAATGAGAGGGCGTGATAAAAATATGAGAAGCCGTGAGAACTTCTCATCCGGACACCTCGCGGGCCGCACGCTAGAAGAGCGTCATCTGGCCGGGGAGGTCGCTCAGCTTCCTGCGCGGCCGGCGGACGATCTTCGGCGCGTTGACGTCGAGGTCGTTCGCCTCCAGGTTCTGGAGAATCTGCTCCGCGCGCGCGACGACCGCCTGCGGCAGGCCCGCCATCGCGGCGACGTGGATGCCGAAGCTCCGCTCGGCGATGCCGGGGGCGATGCGGCGCAGGAAGACGATCCGCCCGCCGTCCTGCTTCACGCGCACCGTGTAGTTCCGGATGCCGGGGAACTTCTCGGCGAGGTCCGTCAGCTCGTGGTAGTGCGTCGCGAAGAGCGTCTTCGCCTTCGTCTTCGGGTTCTCGTGCAGGTACTCCGCGACGCTCCAGGCGATCGAGATGCCGTCGAACGTCGAGGTGCCGCGCCCGATCTCGTCGAGGACGATGAGCGACTGCGGCGTCGCGTTGTTGAGGATGTTCGCCGCCTCCTGCATCTCGACGAGGAAGGTGGAGCGCCCGCGCGCGAGGTCGTCGCCCGCGCCGATGCGCGTGAAGACGCGGTCGAGCGCGCCGAGGCGCATGCGCGCGGCCGGGACGAAGCTGCCGGCCTGCGCCATCACGGCGAGCGTCGCGACCTGGCGGATGTAGGTGGACTTGCCGGCCATGTTGGGCCCGGTGATGAGCATGATCTGGTCCGTCGTGCCGTTCAGCTTCGTCGAGTTCGGCACGAACGGCTCGGCGTCCGGCAGCTGCTCGATGATCGGGTGGCGTCCGTCGACGATCTCCAGCGCGTCCGAGCCGTCGACGGCGGGCCGCACGTAGCCAAGCGCGAGCGCGCGGTCGGCGAAGGCGAGGAGCGCGTCGAGTTCGCCCACCGCGCCCGCCGTCGCCTGCACGGCCGCCGTGTGCGCCGCGACCTCGGCGACGATGTCCCTGAACAAGTCCTGTTCGAGCGCGCAGCTGCGGTCCTGCGCGCCGAACACCTTCTGTTCGTACGCCTTGAGTTCGGGCGTCGTGAAGCGTTCCGCGTTCGTGAGCGTCTGGCGGCGCTCGTACTCGGGCGGCGCGCCGGCCGCCGCCGCCTTCGAAATCTCGATGTAGAAGCCGAACACGCTGTTGCGGCGCACGCGCAGCGTCTTGATGCCCGTGCGCGCAATCTCCTTCGCCTGGTACTCGGCAATCCAGCGGTGGCCCTCCGTCGCGATGCTGCGCAGTTCGTCGAGGTCCGCGCTGTAGCCGGGGGCGATGAGGTTCCCCTCCGTGAGAAGCACGTTCGGGTTCTCCGCGATCGCGCGGTCGATGAGGTCGACGACGGCCGTCTCGGGCGAAAGGCGCGCGGCGACGGCCGCAAGCGCGGCGGGGACGGGCGCGGCGAGGCCCGCGAGCGACGCCTGCAGGTCGGGGACGGGCCGCAGGGAGGCGGCGAGCGCGCGCAGGTCGCGCGCGTTCGCGCGGCCCGCGTCGACCTTCGCGATGAGCCGTTCCAGGTCGCGCACGTCCGCAAGGCGCGCCTGGAGGGCGGAGAGGCGCGTGCGGTCCCGCACGAACGCCTCCACCGCGTCGAGCCGCGCGTTGATCGCCTCGGGGCGGCGGAGCGGCCGGCGGATCCAGTTCGCGACGAGGCGCGAACCCATCGGCGTGTGCGCGACGTTGAGGACGCCGAGAAGCGTCGCCCCGCGCGCGAGGCCGTCCACGGGCAGCAGCGCGAGGTGGCGGATCGTCCCCGCGTCGAGCGCGAGGACGTCGGCCGACTCGCGCAGGCGCACGCGCCGCACGTGGTCCACGGCGTGCCGCAGCGTCGTGTGGACGTAGTGGAGCAGCCCACCCGCCGCGCAGACCAGCTCGCCCTTCCCCTCCAGGCCGAAGCCGTCGAGCGCCGTCACGTTGAAGTGCCGCAGCAGCGTCTCGCGCGCGGCGTCGAGGCTGAACGTCCAGGCGTCGGCGTAGGAGACGTTCAGCCCGGCCTCCGGCGCGGCGCGGCGCGGCGGCTCCGCGCATGCGTCGCCGTCGTCGGGCCGGGGGAGGACGAGCTCGGCGGGGCGGTCGCGCGCAAGCGCGTCGTCGAGCTTGTCCTGCGACGCGAAGGTCTCCACGACGAACTCGCCCGTCGAGAGGTCGAGGAGCGCGAGGCCGAGGCCCTGGACGGCCGCGATGTAGGTGTGGTCGTTCTCGTCGAGGAGGCCGTCCTCGGTGACGGTGCCGGGCGTCACGATGCGCGTCACCTCGCGCCGCACGACCTGCCCCTTCTTGACGAGGCGCGGGTCCTCCATCTGGTCGCAGATCGCCGCCGTCTTCCCGGCGCGGACGAGCTTCGCGAGGTAGGCGTCCAGCGCGTGGTAGGGGATGCCGCAGAGCGGCGCGCCCGCGCGCCGGGTGAGCGTCGCGCCGAGGATGGGCGCGGCGACGACCGCGTCCTCGCCGAACATCTCGTAGAAGTCCCCGAGGCGGAACATCAGGATGGCGCCGGGCGGCAGCGTGCCCTTGATCGCACGGTACTGCCGCTGCATGGGTGTGAGCGCGTCAGGCATCCGGCCAGAGCGCGTGCGCAAGCTCGCGCAGCTTGTACTTCTGGATTTTCTGGGAGGCGGTCATCGGGAAGGCGTCCAGGAAGTGGACGTACTTCGGGATCTTGAACCAGCTGATCTTGTTGCGGCAGAAGTCCTCCACGTCGTTCTCGTGGAGCTCGGCGCCGTCGGCGGGGATGATGAACGCCGCCGGCTGCTCGCCGTACTTCTTCGAGGGGCAGCCGACGACGGCGA
The DNA here is from genome assembly GCA_934643865.1 of uncultured Kiritimatiellota bacterium. Lineage (GTDB taxonomy): Bacteria > Verrucomicrobiota > Kiritimatiellia > RFP12 > UBA1067 > RUG572. The sequence goes on along the minus strand of CAKUCX010000053.1, from coordinate 17,746 downwards.
CGTCCCTGACGCCGGGCATCGTGCCGATGAAGTCCTCCACCTCCTTGGGGGAGATGTTCTCGCCGCCCCGGATGATGAGGTCCTTCAGCCGGCCCGTGATGTAGTAGTAGCCGTCCGCGTCCATCTTGCCGATGTCGCCGGAGTGGAGCCACCCGTTCGCGTCGATGCACGCCGCCGTCTGCTCGGGCATCTTGTAGTAGCCCTTCATCGTGTTGAAGCCCCGGCAGCAGATCTCGCCGTCCTGCCCGACCGGCGCGATCTCGCCCGAATCGGGGTCGATGATCGCCACCTCGATGCCGGGCAGCGCCTGGCCGATCGTCTGGCACTTGCGCTCGATGGACGGCTCGAAGTAGCGCGTCATCGTCATCACGGGGCCCGCCTCCGTGAGGCCGTAGGGGTTCGTGACCTCCTTCATGAACATGCGGTCGAAGACCTGCTGCATGCGGTGCGTCGGGCACGCCGAGCCGGACATGATGCCCGTGCGGAGCGAGCGGAAGTCGAACTTCGGGAAGAGCGGGTGGTCGAGCATCGCGATGTACATCGTCGGCACGCCGTAGGTGGCCGTACACTTCTCGCGCTCGATCGACATCATCACCTGGATGGGGTCGAACTTCTCCAGGAACACCATCGTCGCGCCGTGGTTCACGCAGCTCATCACGCCCAGCACGCAGCCGAAGCAGTGGAAAAGCGGCACGGGGATGCACACGCGGTCGCGCGAAGAAAGGTTCTGGCACGCGCCGATCCAGAAGCCGTCGTTGCCGATGTTACGATGCGTGAGCTGCACGCCCTTCGGGAAGCCCGTCGTGCCCGAGGTGTACTGCATGTTCACGACGTCGTTCACGTCGCACTGCGCCTGGCGGGCGAGGTAGGCCTCCCACGGCGTCTCCACCGCGAGGGCCATCACCTCGTTGAGCGAGTACATGCCCCGGTGCTTCTCGCCGCCGAGGAACATGACGCGCTTGAGGTGCGGGTACTTCGCGCTCTTCAGCTCGCCGCGCGGCTGCTCGCGCAGCTCGGGGACGAGCGTGTAGATCACGTCCACGTAGCTGCAGTCGCGGTAGCCGGAGATGATGAAGAGGTTCTCCGCGTCGGACTGCCCGAGCGCGAAGTCCATCTCGTGCTCCTTGTAGTTCGTGTTGAGCGGCAGGAGGATCGCGCCGATCTTCGCGGCCGCGAACATGAGGACGACCCAGTGCGGCACGTTCGTCGCCCAGAGGGCGATCTTCTCGCCGCGCTTCACGCCGAGCGCCATGAGGCCGCGCGCGAGGCGGTCCACCTCCTCGCCGAACTCGTACCACGTGAGGCGGTAGTCGCGGTCGGCGTAGACGACGGCGTCGTTCTCGCCGCAGCGCGCGACCGTCTGGTCGAGGAGCTGCCCGAGCGTGTATTCGCGCGTGACGGGCAGGTTGTGCCAGGGCACGCCCGTCGAGACGCTCTGCGCGAACGGCGCCGTGCGCGGCGCCGTCCCGAACGGATCAGTCAGCTTGAACATGGCGCACCTCTCAGAAGGGCATGAACACGACGCCGTAGATGGAGGCGGGCCGGCCGCCCACGGCCTTGAGCCCGTGCTTCACGACGCTGTTGTAGTAGGCCGTGTCGCCGGGGCCGAGCACCGTCTTCTCGCCGCCGTAGGTGAGCTCCACCTCGCCGGCGATGCAGATGATCAGCTCCTCGCCCTCGTGGGAGGAGGCCTCGTCCACGCCGTTCGCGGAGAACTCGATGCGGAAGGGGTCCATGTGGCGGTCGGGCTTGCCGCGCGCGAGCGAGTGGGAGGCGTAGCCGAGCGCGTTCGCGCCCTCGGCGGCGACCTTGTCGGACGCCACGTCCGCCGCGCGCGTGATGATCGGGTCCGGCTTGAACTGGTCGTCCATGAACGTGCCGAGGCGCTGGCCGAGGGCGCGGGAAAGCTTCGTGAGGACGCCGAGGGCGGGGAGGACCTCGCCGTCCTCGATGGAGGCGATCACCGCCACGGAGACGCCGCTCTTCGCGGCGAGCTCCCCGAGCGTCATTTTCAGCTTGTCGCGGAACATCTTGATCCGCATCCCGACTTTCACTTCGTTGGCCATGTCCTGTTCTCTTTCTCTCTCTTCTCCTTCCGGCCCCTCGGCCAGAAGGTCAATCGTCTGTTCTACCCGATTCGCGCCGCCGGTCAACGGGGAAGGCGGCGCGCGCGCCGGGCGTCCTACCGGATCGTGTAGCGCGTCGCGCGCATGAACGCCTTCCAGAGGTCGGCGGGCGTCCCGGCGGCCATGAGCGCATCGCGGTTCTCCTGCTTCGCGAACGCCTCGGTGAGCCCGGCCATGAGGCGCAGGTAGAACGCGCTCACGGCCACGGGGATCACGCTGAAGAAGACGAGGTGGACGCGCTCGCCGGAGGCGTCCCAGGCGATGCCCTCCTTCGAGACGCCGAGCGCGAGCGTGAGGCCGCCGCCCTCCACGCCGCGCACGTGCGGGAAGGCGAGGCCGTTGCCGATGGCCGTCGAGAGGACGCTCTCGCGCTCCATCGCCGCCACGACGAGCGCGGCGGGGTTCGAGACGAACGCATTCGACGCCATCGCCTCCGCGAGCGCGCGCACCGCCTCCTCCGGCTTCGCGCCCTTCAGCTCGCAGACCATGAGCCCCTCCGCGCTGAAGCGGCTGATGCCCGTCTTGCGCGGCTCGCCGCGCGCGGGCTTCTCCGCGACGGAGCGCGGCGCGTCCTCCTCCTCGTCGTAGATGATGCGCCCGCAGCTCGAACACGCCTGAAGCGTCTTCGCGAGGCGCACCTGCTGCACCTGCGAGATGGGCAGGCGCATGCCGCACGCCGCGCAGCACCCGTTCACCATCGGCGCCATGACGACGTGGTTCTTCTTGTAGAGGCGCTGGTAGAGGGCCTTCGGCTGCGGCGCGAGCTTGTCGACGAGCGCGTCGATGGAGGCGTTGAGGGCGTCCATGTGGGAGCCGTCGCCGGTCTGGTGGTGCTCGTCGCGCGTGAGGACGAGCTCCTGAAGCTGGTTGAGGAGGTTGATCTGGCTCTTCATGTCGGCGGGGAGGTGTTGGGTTAGTGCTGGATGTACGTCCCGTTCACCTCGTCCCAGGTGCGGGAGGTGAAGAACGCGGCGATCGCCGCATCGTACTGGGCCGTGTGCGCGAAAGCCTTCTTCATGAGCCGGAAGCGCGTGTCAAAGCCGACCGTGCCGCCGTGGTCGGCCAGTTCGGCCGCGAGGCCCGGATAGTCGAGCGGGTCCGTGACGGAGGCGACGCGCAGGTAGTTCTTCGCCGAGGCGCGCACCATGCACGGGCCGCCGATGTCGATGTTCGTGCGCGCCATTTCCGGCGTGGCGCCCGGCTGCGCGACCGTCTGCCGGAACGGGTAGAGGTTCACGACCACCATGTCGATCGGCTGGGCGTCGAGGCGCTTCAGGTCCGCCTGGTGCGCGGCGTTGTACGTCTCGCTGAGGAGCCCCAGGTAGATCTTGAAGTCGAGCGTCTTGACGAGGCCGCCCTGCATCTCCGGCTGGCCCGTGTAGGCGCTCACCGCGACGAGCGTCTCCGCCGCCGCGTCGCCGAGGATCTCCTTCACCCTCGCGTAGGTTCCGCCCGTCGAGTAGATCTTCACGCCGGGGCAGGCCCGCACGAGCGCCGGCACGAACGCCTCAAGGCCGGTCTTGTCGGATACGCTCATCAGGACGTGCCGCACGGCGACGCGCGTATCGATGTCCTTCACGATGTTCAACGCCATGGATCAAGCTCCTTTGGAAACGAATCGCACTATTTTACCATAAAACGGCGGCCCTCTCCAACGCGCCTCGTCAACGAGGCGGCACCGCCCCGAAGTCGAGGACGCGGACGTCGTCGGGGGCGAGTTCCACCGTGGCCGCGCCGTCCGCGAAGACGACCTCGCCGCCCGCGACGCGCTCGGCCGCGCGCGCGCCGGCCTTTGCCGTCAGGCGCGCCCTCACCGTCTCGCGCGCCGCGTTGAACACCGTCACGTAGCGCGCGCCGAACTGCTCCACGAAGACGCGCGCGTCGGCGGACGCGGCGAGCGTGGCGACGGGGCGCCAGCCCGCCTCGGAGAGCATCCTGCAGAGCGGCACGTACTTCTTGAAGAGCGGGCGGTCCCGGTTGTAGACCTCGGGGCGCGAGAAGTAGTGGCCCTCGGAGGCGTTGTGCGAGAAGCAGCCCGGGAAGAGGCCGTAGGCGACGCAGTGGCGCATGAAGTTCTCCATGTCCTTGTACGCGAACTTCTCGAAGTCCACGTTCTGCAGGTAGCAGTACGGCTTGCCCATCGACAGCGCGCGCTTGTAGAGGAGCGAGCGGTGGGATTCGGGCCGCCACCGGCCCTCCGCGTCGATCCACTTCGTCTCCGTGCCGCCCACGTCCACGTAGGCCGGCAGCCACGGCCAGCGCCCCGGCACGCCGTTCGCCATCACGAAGCGCCCGCGCGGCCACACGCGCGCGGCCGTGCGACGCACGTACTCGTACATCGAGAGGCCCTTGAAGAGCGCGGGGCGGCGGTCCTCGTCGGGGGAGAAGACGAGCGGCGTCTCGCTCGCCGCGAAGACCTTCCGGTTGAAGTCGAGCGCCGGCGTGAGGTAGCCCTCCGCCGAGTCGATGTACTCGCCGTCCTGCCCCTCGGGGAACGGCTTCGCGTAGAACCGCGCGAAGTCCGCCTCCGCGTTCTTCACCTTGTACTCGCAGGCGCCCGCAATGCCCGGGAGCGGCGAGAGCAGCCAGATCGCCCCCCGGCACCAGGGCGTGTCCTTGACGCTCCCCACGCGCGCGCCGTCCTCGTCGCGCATCGCCGTCTCGCGCCACGCGGCCGCCAGCGGATCGCCGGCCGCCGCGCGCGCCTCGGCCTTCGCGACGCAGTCCGCCATCGTGAACCGGTTCGTGCCGTGCGCCTTGTCCATCGAGAGCCACCAGGTGGTCGGCTCCGTGTAGCGGAACGTGAAGATGCCGTGTACGTCGTCCCAGGCCGTCTCGCCGTTGCCCTCCTTGAACTTGAAGCCGAAGTCCTGCCAGTTCTCGACGCTCTTGATGGAGCGGAACGGCATCCAGACGCCCTGCTCGGGCACGCGCGTCTTGAACGCGACCGGCTCAAGCGCCGCATAGGCCGCGAGCGCACCGCGGAAGCCGCCCGTGAAGGTGAAGCGGCGGAACGCGAACGCGGCCGTGCGCTTCTCAGGCGCGAGGCCGAGGTCGAACGCGATGAGGAGGAGGCGCGTGCGCGGATGGAGAATCGTCCGGAAGTAGGCGGGGCGCGCCGTGTCGATACCGAGCGCGAAGCCCGCGCCCCCCACCGTCACCGCGCCAAAGGGCCAGCGGTTCAGGCCGCCCGCCCCGCAGCCCGCCGACGGCGCGTCGCTCCGCTGGGACGCGCCGTCCGCAAGCGGCACCGCCGTGCGCGGATCCTGCTCGTAGACGAGCGCGCCCGCCGGCAGCGGCCAGGCGTAGATGAGCGTCAGGGCGCGGTCGCGGCCGGTCGTGTCCTCGACCTTCACCGCGAACGTGGCGGCCCCGTCGCCGTCCTTCCGCTCGTCGACGGTCAGCCGCACGCCCTTCGCCGCGCCGCCGGGCGCAATCGGCGCGTAGGCGTCCTCCTCGACGGCGACGTCGCGGAGGAGGAAGCCGGGGGCGCGCTTCGGCAGGTCCGCGACGGCCAGGCACTGCCCGTCGAACGCCACGAGGTCGGACGTCGTGCGCAGCTTCACGGTCGGCAGGCGGAAGCGCACGCGCCCGGGCAGCCCCCGATAGAGGCAGTAGACGTTCGCCACGCGCACGGGCTTCTCGGGGATCACCGTCACCGAGCCCGCGCGCCAGCCGCGCTGCGGGTCCGGCGCGAAGTCCGCCGTCTGGCCCCAGAGGTGGTCGCCGTCCATGTAGGTGAGGTCGAGGTAGAGCGCGAACGCCCGCGTCCGCCCGCCGCCCGGGCCGCGCTCGCAGCGTGCCTCCGTCCGCACCGTGAAGGGCAGCGCCTCCGCCTGGTTGAGCGCGAGGCTCCAGCACGCCCCCGCGCGCCGCGCCGCGTCGTCGCCGTTGTCGACGACGATCTCGTCGCCGTCGCGCGCAAAGCCCGCCTCGTACGGACGCGCCTTGTCGAAGCCCAGCGTCGACGCCGCCGCCCCCGCCGCGCACGCGGCGAGCGCCGCGCACAGCAGCATGCCCCTCGCACCCATCGCGCCGCCGCCCCTACTTGCCGCGTTCGAGGATCCGCACGTTGCGGAAGTACGGGCACGCGCCGCCGTGCTTGCCCTGCAGGCCGATCGCGCCCTTCGTGGGCAGCTCGGCCAACGGCTTCGAGAGCCAGGGCTGGATCGGCGTGCCGTCCGGGTTCACCTTCGCGCTCGTGTACTGCGAGAGGTCGGCGTCGACGGAGGGCTGGCCGTTCACGGCCACCTTCACGCGCGTGCCCTCGGCCCACACCGTCATGCGGTTCCACTCGCCCGCCGGGCGGGCGGCGCTCTTCGCGGGGCCGACGTGGCCGTAGAGGCCGCCGTTCTTGAGGCGCGGCGGGTCGTTCTTCCACTTCTCGCCGAAGTCGTCGAGCAGCTGCACCTCGACCGAGTTCGGGATCCAGTTCTTGACGTCGGAGCAGTAGATGATCACGCCCGAGTTCGCCTCGGGGTCGAGCTTGTACTCGAAGTCGAGCACGAAGTTCTCGTACACGCCCTTGAACCAGAGCGCGCTGTCGACGGTGGACGTGATGCCGTCCGCGCCGTCGCGCCGCCACGTGCCCGGCTTGAAGTCCGCCACCTGCTCCAGCGGGCCGTCGCCCAGCAGGCTGCGCCACCCCTTCGCGGAGGTGTCCGGGTGGATGCACGCCGGCCGCGTCGCGCAGCCCGCCATGCCCATCAGCGCGCCCAGCAGGGCGCCCGCCATCATCGATCTCTTCATGGACTTTTCCTTTTCCGTTTCGTGACTTCCGTTTTCCCGTCTATCTACGCGCACACGACGACTTCCACCGCGCCGTCCACGGCCACCGCCGCCTCGCCCGCGACGACGAGCCGGTCGCCCTTCTGCACGGCCACGCCGTTCACCGTCCCCGCGCCGTCCGTGACGACCGCCACGCACGCCGGGCGCGCGAGCGCGAGCCGCCCGCCGCCCGCCACGCGCCACATCGCGAACTTCTCCGTCAGCTCCGGCCCGAGGATCCGCTCGACCGGCCCGGCCGGCCCGCCCTTTCGCCTCACATACGCGGCGCAGAGGTCTTCATACGTCCGCCCCGCGTATTCGTAGACGTCGAACATCGCCTCGAAGCCCACGCCGCCGTGGAGCTTCGCCTCGGGGAGGACGCGCCCGGAGGGCGTCACGCGCTCGGCGACGACCATGAGGTCGCTCGGCTCCTGAAGCTCGACCATGAAGCAGCCGCCCCCGATCGCGTGCGGCACGCCGCCGTCGACGAAGACGAAGTCGCCGGCCCGCACGGGGACGCGGTGCAGCATCTCCAGGATGCCGCGCTGTGCCTCGAAGGCCGCCCGCCACGCCGCGCGCGTGACGCCCGGCTTGAAGCCGAGGTAGACGCAGGCGTCGGGCGCGGTGCCGTCGAGGAAGTACCAGCACTCGGTCTTGCCGACGGGGGAGTTGAACGTCGCCCGCGCGCAGGGGACCGTGGGGTGGGCCTGCACGACGAGGCGCTCGTCCGAATCGAGCAGCTTCACGAGGATCGGCAGCGCGCCGACGGCGTCCTTCACGAGGCGGCCGTCCTCCAGGCGGCCCAGCCCCTCGCCCGCGATCTCGCGCGTGCCGTTGAAGGCCGTCGTCGTGGAGGCGAGCCAGTCCTCCGGGCGCGGCACGCCGTCCGAGCAGTCCGGCGCGAATCCCGTGAATGCGTCGATGCGCCCGCCGCCGAGATACGTGCGCCGCACCCTGTTCGCCCTGAGCTTCGTTGTCATGACGTCAAAGAGTATACCACATCACGGCTCGTCGTCGGGGTTTTCGCGCGTGTTTCTCCCCGGGCGGGAAGCCTCACGGCTGCTCGGGCGGCTCGTAGTCGTCGGGATGCGCGAGGTAGCGCTCGGCCTCGTCGACGCCGGCCCACGGGTAGCCCGTGAGCTCCTCGTAGAGCTCCCGCGCGACGGTGGCGCGCGGCGCGTCCCCGCCCGCGCCCATCATGTCGACGAGGGCCTGGACGGCCTGCACGCGCCGCCGCGAAGCCGTCTTCTCGTCGTCCGCCCCGTCGATGAGCTCCGACGCCGCGCTCGAGAACTGCGCGCCGATCATCGCCAGCACGTCCGGGCCGGAAATCGTCTTCAGCGCGTCCTGCGCGGCCAGGAACCTGAAGTTCGCGTCCTCGACCTCCATGAGGGCGGCCTCCCAGGCGTCCGCCGCCGCCTTGGCGACCTCCTTGTCCCGGTCGCACATCATGGGGACGAGGTCGACAAGGGCCTTCTTGCCGAACCAGCCGAGGGCCTCGACGGCCTGCATGCGCACCTCCGGAAGGTACGACTGGTATGCCTTGACGGCCACCTCCCGCGTCCGGTCGAAGTCCTCCGAATCCAGCGCCTCCTGAAGGTCGTCCGACAGCGTGCCGCCGCGCCCCCCCTCCTTCTTCCCGTTCCCGTCGGGAGCGGGCTGCGCCCGCTTCGGGCGGGGCACCGCGCCTTTCTTCTGACGCGACGCGCGCCGCGCCGCCGCCACGAGGCCCTGCTCGTCGCCGTCCGACGGCGCGTCCGGCGCGGCGTCGCGAGACGGCCAGAATACGGCCAGAACGCCCGCCGCGAGCGCCAGCGCAAGGCCGGCGGCCACCAACCACTTCATATCGATACGCTTCTTCATGTCACACCGCGCCTGATTTCGTCTACTCGTCGCTCGCAAGGGGCCTCGCCGTCCATTCGGGCTCCTTCGCTCCGGTGGCGTCGATGCGGATGTCGAGGCGCGTCGCCGTCGTCGCGCCGAGCGCAAAGCCGACCAGGCGGACCGTGTCGCCGTCCCACGCGATCGGCAGCAGCGTGCCCTTGCACGTCTCCGGCCGCCTGCCCCCCGTCGGGGCGGCATACGTGAACGTGCCGGCGGGCGTCCAGCGCAGCGTCCTGTCGGGCGAGGCGTACTTGCGCAGCAGGCCCTTGAACGGCTTGGTCTTCCACGGCTCCTGCACGAGGAACGCCTCGTTCGCCGCGTTCGTCATCGCGCCGACGTCCGCCGGGCCGAGGCCCGCCTTGAAGACATCCAGCCTGATGGCCCCGTCCAGCCTCTTCGGCTCGACCTTCAGCGTGAGGCCGTCCGCCGACGCGCCCCGTCCGTACGCCGAGGCGAAGGGGAACTTCTTCCGGCCATCCATGACCGAGCCGCTGACGGCGCCCGACGCCTTCGCCTTCACCGTCACCGTGCAGCGCCGGTCGCCGACCCAGACGATCCCGCTGAACGTGCCGATCGACCAGTCCGGAAGCGGCAGGACGCTCAGCGCATACGACTTGACGCGCGGCGGCGCCTTTTCCGCCGCGTTCTCCGGCTTGACCTGAAGCGTGAGCTGGACGTCGAACGGCTTCGCCGACGCCCTCTTCGGCGCGCCGGAGATGGCGTACGCGCCCGTCTTGCGGTCTTTCGCGAGCTTGAGCCCCGCCGGCAGCCCCCGGGCCTTGAGCGACCTGACCGTGCAGCCCGCGCAGGCGATCTCGACGGGGACGGACACGTTCTGTCCGGGCATCAGCTCAAGCCCCCCAAGGGCGCAGTCGAAGTCGTAGTCCAGGCCGGACGAGGGCCCCGGGTCGTCGCCGCCGGGTCCCGGCCCCGGGGCGGGCGCGTCCCCCGGCGTGAGGACGAGGTCGTTCCCCCAGCTGTTGCCGAGGGCCATGCGCCCTTCCACCCACGAGCCGTCCGCCAGGCTCGCGCGGTCCGGGCTGACGCTCCTGCGAAGGTCGATGCCGGTCTTTTTCGCCGTGCCGCACTGCACGTCGTACTTTGCGCCGCCGGGCAGGACGAAGGCGTAGACGCCCGTCGCCGACGTGACGGTCTGGGCCAGCGCCGTGCGTCCGCCCGCCTTCGCCGCCGTCACCGTGACGCCGGCGGCGGGCGTGCCATCCGCGTTCCGCACGCGCCCGGAGAGGATGTCGCCCGTCTCGTCCGGGATGATGTTGTAGACCATGCCGTCGATGACGGAATAGGACGAATCGCCGCCGAAGCTCGTCGCCACGTTCGGCAGGTTGTACCAGAGGTTGCAGCGGGCGATCGCCGTCCAGCCGATGTTGAGGTGCGTGTAGGGCGTCGAGGCGACGAACCCGTAGCCGTCGGCGAGGACGGCATGGCTGTCGTAATGGCCCGCGAGCATCAGCAGCGCCGGGCATCCCGCGTCGAAATTCGCGTAGAGGCTGCCGTAGGCGTCATCCGTCAGGCTCAGCGCGCGGCAGTAGGCCTGAGCGCTCGCGTAGGAGAACACCTGCCGCAGCGGCAGGTGCGCGAAGGCCCCGAACGACGACGTCCCGTAGGCGGAATAGTCGCTCTGCATGGCGATGCCGCAGTCGGACGTCAGGCGGCCGATGGCCTCGCGCTCGCGGAGCGTCGTCCCCCGCGAAGGGTCGTGCGGCATCGACGCATAGTCGTAGTCGAGGGCCAGGATGTCCAGGTCGAGCGGCGCGCCGTCGACGCGGCATCGGTGCGTGGCGGCGCGCGGCGCGCGCGGATACTCCCAGTGGCGGATCAGCTGCGCGAGCGCCGTGGCGACGCAGCCGCACGGGCTGTTGCCCGGCGTGTAGAGGTTGTAGCAGGCGTACCCCGTGTTGCTGTACCCGCTGTCGCGCTCCTGCCCCCACTGGCTCTTGACGAGCGGCGCGACCCGCAGGTCGGTCACCCCCGTCAGGCCGTTCCCGGCGCTGCGCGTCTTCTGCGTCTCCGGATCCGCCAGAAGGCGCGCCCATTTCGCCGGGTTCGAGAGTCCCGCCCCGGGGCCTGCGGAAAAGGCCCGCCGCACGGCCGCCGGGGCCGCGCGCGCCGCCTCGGCCGCCCGCGCGCGGCCGCGCATGTCCCGCGCCAGCAGTTCGCGGACCGCGGCCGCCGCGTCGGACGGGAACGCCCCCTCGTCCGAAAAGGCGAGGACCGGCTCGATCTCGTCGTCGGACGAGAGGACGACGAACCCGCCCGCCGCGAGGGCGGCGACGTAATAGGGCGCCTCCGCCTCGTTCTCGGCCTGCACGCCGGCGACGTCGCGGCCGAGCCCCGTCGCGAGGGGATTGGCGGCGCGCAGCCAGTTCCGCGCGGCCATGCGGGCCTGCTCGCCCGTCACGGGCGCGGCGGGCGCCGAGAACCCCAGGACGGCCAGCGCCAGCAGCGCGACGGTCCGGGCGGCCGGGTGCTTCGGCTCGTCCCGTCTCATGTTCAGTCCTCCTTGTGCGTGAAGGCGATCGGCCAGGCGTAGGAGACGCCGCCGACGGTGCAGAAGGCCATGCCCGACGCAAACGGGCGCTCGACGACCGGCCCGGCCGTGCAGCCGCAGTCGTGCCAGCCCGGCAGCAGGACGCCGGCGACCGTCGCCGTGACGCGGCGCCCGTCCTCAAGCGCAACCGTCAGCCGCCCGTTCAGGGCCCCGTTGCTCCGCGTGGCCGAGAGCGTCTTCAGCGCGCCGCCCCGCTCGAAGGCGAAGCCGTTCCCGGCGGCCGTCACCGTCGCAATCCGCTCGCCGCCGAGCGAGACGTCCAGCGTCGCCGGCAGGTCGAAGAGCGCGCAGGCCGCCTGTGGCGTCGTGCCGCTCTTCCAGTAGCCGCCGTAGACCTCGTAGGCGAGGAGGCTTCCGTCCCGGCCTTCCCAGGCCGCGCGGCAGCCGTCCGCCGCGCCGACCGTCGCCATCTCGCCCACGCTGCCCCAGGTGGCGGCGGCGTTCGGCGCGATCCGAAGCGCGGCGGACAGGACGCCCGCCGGAGTCCTGCGGTAGAGCGGCAGCGTGGCGGAGCCGTCGGCGTTGGCGACAAGCGCGGCGGACAGCGAGAGCTTCGCGCCGCGCCCCACGACGCCCGAGACGGACGCGCGCCCCGCGCGCGTGATCTTCACCGTCAGCCGCCCGACGCCCTCGTCGTCCGCCTCCGGCGCCAGCGTGACGGTGTAGGCGCCCTCGAAGGCCGCCCCCTGCGCAAACGCCGCCGCCGCGCCGGTCGCCGCCCCGTCCAGCGTGACGGCGAAGACGCCGTCCGCGTCCATCGAGACCGCAAGCGAGCGGCCGCTCGCCGAAAGCGTCGTGCCGACCGCGCCGGAAAGCGGGTTCACCTCCTCCCACTGTCCCCGGAAGGAGAGCGTCTCCTCGCCCGTGAGCTTGACGGTGACACGGTTCGCCGACGTGGCGCTCACGGCCGCGATCCCCGCGAGGCGCTTGCCGCCCTCCGCCTCCGCATAGAGCGGGACGCTGGCGGACTGCCGCGCGTAGAGGTTCGGGTTCAGCGCCTTGAGCTCGGCCTTCGTGAACGCCCCGATCGGCTCCGGCGCCGCCGCGCCGCCGCTGACGCCGTACAGGCTCACCGTCGCCGTGAAGGCGCATGCGTTCCCGAAGAACTGCGAGGCCGCGTCGTCGTCGCTGCCGAAGGCCGTGGCCTCCAGGCAGGGGACGGCGTCCGCCGCGACGCCCTCCGGCCAAAGCTCCGAAAGCGTCTTCTCCGTGCGGAGGCCGTTGCGCCCCGTCGCGAGCGTCGCGACCGTCGCGCCGTCCTTCACGAGGGTGAGCGCCAGCTCGACGGCCCGCGCCGTGCGGTCGCCGGACGAGACGCGGGCCTGCACGCAGTCCCCGTCCGCCAGGCCGGTGAGCCGCCACGCGAACGTGCGGGCGTTGACGTGGAACGTGGCCGTCGCGCGCGCGCCGGCGGCCAGTTCCAGCGGCGTGACGGCGCCGTTCGAGACGCGCTCGTCATGGCCTTCCAGGCTGATGAGGTCCGCAAGGCGCGCGAGGTTCTCCTTCAGGTCCATCGAGGCGCCGTCGCGCTGCCGGACGAACCGCGCCTGCACGCGCGTACCCGTCTTGTCGAGGAGCAGCACGGCCGGGTTCGAGAGGCGGGCCGCCGTGCTGCCGTACGGCAGCCACTGCGCCGTGAGCGCCGTCACGCGGTCGATCGCCGCCGCCACCTCGTCCGAAAGCGAGTCGATGCCCATCCGCGCCATGTAGGCGGACCCCGAAAGGCCCGCGCGCGACGGCACGTGGCTCAGGAGCCGGCCGGTCATCGTGCCCTGCGGCGTGCTCGGCGAGGAGGCCTGGCCCTGGTCGAAGTGGACGAGGACGACCTTCTCGCGCTTCGCCCACGTGCGGAACGCGCGCGTGTCGAACACGTCGTCCTCGATGGCCGCGCAGTTCGGGCACCAGAGCGGCCCGCCGAACATCGCGACGAGGTGCCCGCCCTGCGTCGCGACCTTCTCGCGCGCGACGTCGAAGTCCATCGTCCACTCGCCGTACGGCAGCGTCTTCGCCGTGTGTACCCCGATCCAGTGCGGGTTCTTCGGCGCGTTTTCCGGCTCCTTCACGAACGCGATCGAGGACTTCGCCGAGACGGCGCCGTTCGCGCCGACGAGCGTGAGCGTCATCTTCCGCCCGACCGTCACGCGGCTCGGCATCCTGACCGGCGCGTTGACGCGCGTCTCGCCCGCCTTCCACGCGACGGCGATGCGCTGCTCCTCGCCCGTCCCGGGCGCGATGGCGACGAGCGTCGACGTCTCGTCCGCATCCGCCTTCTCGCGGCGGAGCGGCACGTAGACCGTCCGCGTCGCGGGCGTCGCCTCCAGGCGGTTGCCCGCCGTCTCGCCCGCCACGAACGCGGCGTCGGCCGCCGGGCCGGACGGCTCGGCCGGCGCGCCGCCGCCCGTGTAGCCGCCGAAGAACTGGTCGAGCGTGTTCGCGAACTGCTTCGCGAGATTGTTCCGTGGCGCCGTGACGGGCATCTTGTTCACCAGCCCCGAAAACGCCGTCTTCACGACCGTGCCGTCCGCCTTCGCCCAGTAGAGCCCGACGAAGGGATAGGCCGTGAGCCGCCCGATGGAGGCGATCCAGGCCTTTGCGGCGAGGTAGTCCGCGCTCGTGCTTCCATACGCCTCGTGCTTGTGGACGACGTAGATGGGATGGCCCGCGAGCCAGTTCCTGACGTCCGCGCTCTCCAGGGCCCTGGAGAGCGTGTTGCATTTGGGGCAGTCCGTGTTGCCCCAGACGACCGCCAGCGGGACGTGGCCCGCCTCGGCGGCGGCGCGCGCGGCGGCGAAGTCCGTGCCGATCGTTCCGGGCGCGGGCGCGGCGGGCGCGGCCAGGCCGGCGAGGGCCGCGAGCGCGCAGAAGAGGGCCTTCCCGGCCCGGGACCGTTCGTTGAGGTGCTTCATTTCGTTGTTCCTTTCCTCGTGGGGCCGGTCATTGTGGGGTTGGCGGTGCGGAAGTCGACGACGCCCATCGGATGCGCGACCTCCATCTTGAGCTGGAGGCGGTTGAGCGCGGCCTGGAGCTTCTCGTCCGAGAGCTCGCGCTGGAGATCCTTCTTGAGCTGCGCGGCGTCGGTGAGGTCGAACGTCTCGGGCAGCCGGAAGAAGATCTTGGCGAGGCGCAGGTAGTCGCCCCGCGCGTCCTGCGGGTCGGCGGGCGGGAGGCGTTCGAGCAGCTGCACGATGATCAGCCCGTTGTTGCCCGGCACGGGCGGCGTGAACGCGCCCGGCTTCAGATCCGCGAGGGCCTTCTGGAGGGCCTTGTCGTCGTCGAAGAAGGGGAGCTGGAACGTGCCCCACGCCATGTCGGCGTCGATGCGGGGGGCCTCGCCCGCAAGCTCCGCCGCGACGCCCTCGAAGGGCGCGCCGCCCTGGAGGCGCCGCCACACGTTCGTCGCCTCGGCCCAGGCCGCGCGCTCGGCCTCGGCGGCCCGCGCGTTGTAGGCCCGGATGCGCGCGAAGCGCCGTTCGGCCTCGTCGGCCGTCACGGTCACCTCGGCCTCCTTCTTCAGAAGCCCGATCATCTTCTGGTAGCGGCAGTCCCGGCGCAGGTCTTCGTCGAGGCCCGCGGCCTGCGCGGCGGAAAGGCGGTTCGTCACCTGGGCGTAGGTGAACCTGCGCGTCGAACGGCCGACGCCTGCGGCGAAGCGGTCGCGGAACGCCGCGAAATCCTCGTCTGGAACCGAGATGCCGCGGCGGTCGGCCTCCGCGAGGACGGCCTGGCGCAGCAGGAACCGGCGGACGGCGGTCGTCCGCAGGCGGGACGCGATCTTCTCGGCGGCCTCAAGCGTCAGCTTCCTGTTCGCGAGGGAGGCCAGCATCGTCTGGATGGCGCACTCCTCTTCGAGGTGCGCCTTCGTGAGCGCGACGCCGTTGACCGTCACGATCGGGTCGGACGGCTTGAGCGATGCGTACTTCACGCTTGCGCGGCGCGCAGGCGCGTTCGTGTGCGCGCAGGTCCCGGTTGCGCACCCCGGCCTGTCGCTGCGCGCGTGGCCGGCGGGAGCGTCCGTCCGCCCGCAGCCGCTGAAGACGAGGAAAAGGGCGGCGGTCGCGGCGAGATTCCGGCAACGTGTCAGCATCACGGCGTTCGGCATGGTGTCTCCCTGTTGGTCTGTCTGGCTTTGTGGTGTCGCGCTTTGAAAAAGGCAGGCGAGCCGTCTGGCCCGCCTGCCTTCCGTTCAGCATATCAGCCTTTCAGCCAATCGCTTACTTGCAGTCCGCGCCGGCAACCAGGCACTGGATCTTGGCGAGCTGGAGGTTATTCTCGGCCTCCTTCTGCGCCTTATCAGCGGCCGTCTGCGCGTCCTTGGCGTCCTTCTCCGCCTTCAGCCACGAACCTTCGTCGGTGACCGAGCCCGTCAGCCAGGTATTCTCGGCCGCCGCAGCGGCCGTGGCGGCCTCCTGGGCCTGCTTCTCGGCCGCAGCCTTGTCGGCCTGATCCTTCGCGAGCTTGTCGAAGTCAGCCTTGGCCGTGTCCGTCGAGTCGGCAATCTTCGCCTCGACGTTCGCGAGAGCCTTCTTGGCGTCCTCGAGGTCGGTCTTGGCCGTTTCGAGATTCGCCTTGGCAGTCGCGACGTCAGCCGCGGTCGTGGCAGCCTCGACGGCAGCCTCGGCAGCCTTGACGTTAGCCTCCTTCGCATCGACGTCCTTACGGGCGGCAAGGAGGTCGGCGCCAGCCGTCGCATAGTCGGAGAGCGTACCCGCCGCCAACTGCGTATCAGCCGTGCCCGCCGCCGCCGTGGCAGCCGTAAGCGCGTTCGCCGCATCAGCCTTCTTCTGCGCAAGCTCCTGGCCCTTCACGTCGTCAGCAGCACCGGCAGAAGCGCCGAGAGCCGTCACGGCCTTGTCAGCCGCGACAACGGCGTCGTTGGCCTTCGAAAGGGCGTCCTTGGCCTCCGCGAAGTTCTTCAGCGCAGCCTTCTTGGCATCTTCCGTCGGGTCAGACGGCACCGGCGCCGCACCCTTCGCGATGCACTCGAACTCCTTCGTCACGAAGGGCTTGAACTTGTTCGCCTGATCGATGTACATGCCCTTCGCGAGCTTCTTGGCCTGCGAAGCGTTGTACTTGATCGTGAAGGTGCCGAACGCCGTCGCGACGTCCGAGTTGGCCGTAACGCATTCGCAGTAGTCCCACGCGACGCAATCCGTCGTCTCGCCGCAGTACTTGCAGCCAGAAACGACCGTCAGCGCGCCGACGTTGTAGACGCCGACGATGTTGCCGCTCATGGACTTGATGTAGTTGTCCTTGTCGGCGCAGCCCTTGACGGCCGCCGTGCCGTAGCCGGCACCCGACAGCTGGAACACCGGGTCAGCCGAGACCGCGCCGTTTCCGTCGCAAGTGTAAAGGCTGAGGCCAAAAGCGCCCTCGATGTTCGTGCCGGCCTTGCCGACGAGCTGAAGAACGTCCCACGCCATCTCCGCGCTGTGGAACGCGCCCTTCGCGCCCCAGAACATGTAGCTGTTCTCGTCGTCGAGACGGGGCTGGCCGTATTTGTCGACCTCCGGGCAGAGCACGTCGCAATCGCAACCCCAGAACTTGCCGTAGAACTTCTGCGTGGTCTGGGCACGGTAGAGGAGAATGCCCTCCTGGCAGACGTTCTTGTACACCTTGCCCGCCGACTTGCAGTCGGAAGCCTTGACCGTGATGGTCATGTCGTAGACCTGCGGCGCGGCGAAAGCCCCGCCAACAGTCGCCGCGAATGCGGCCGCAATCATGAGTTTCTTCATGTTGTTGTTTTTCCTGTTTTGCTGTTTCCCCGAATTCGGCGGACCCCGCCTCGTCCAGAACCGGAGCTACCCGGGTGATCCGTTCAATTCGGCGGTATCTTACCGATCCACATTGTTAGACCCGCGTGAACACGGTCGGCACACTAGTCATGCCATTCGGCCAGCAGACGAGGTTTGAGTTTCGCTCCTCCGCCAGACCGGCCTCCTCCTGAACGGCGCTTCAACTTTCATTGCAGCCCGGAGAACCCTAGGCCCAGGCTGCCTGTCCGAATCCACGCCCTCCATTTAGAGACGCCGCGCATTGTACTACATCGGACGCCGCGCCGTCAAGGGGGGCTGAAATTTTTTTTGGATTTCGCCATGCCGCCGTTTCGGCGGCCCATGCCATCATGCACACGCCATGCCCGCACCATGCACACGCACCATGGCACCCATGGTAGGGCGCGACGTCCCCGGCGCGCCGCGCCCACGGGGACGACATCGGGGACGACATCGTGTACGCGGGCCGCCGGGGACGTCGGCCCCTACCATCATGCACAATGCACACCATGTCCACGCACCATGCACACGCCATGCCCGCACCCATGCACACGCACCATGGCACCCATGGTAGGGCGCGACGTCCCCGGCGCGCCGCGCCCACGGGGACGACATCGGGGACGACATCG
>CAKUCX010000052.1 GCA_934643865.1 uncultured Kiritimatiellota bacterium | reverse complement strand
CAGGGATATGCCACTGGGCAGAACAACCTCGGGGTGATGTACGCAAATGGTCGCGGCGTCGCGAAGGACGAGGCTGCGGCCGTCGAGTGGTACCGCAAGTCTGCGGAGCAGGGACTTGCCCGCGCGCAGTACAACCTTGGGTGGATGTATGAGTATGGTCGCGGCGTCGCGAAGGACGAGGCTATGGCTGTCGAATGGTACCGTAAGTCTGCGGACCAGGGAGATGCCTGTGCAAATCATAGATATTTCTGTGCACAGGAGAAACTGCGGGAGAAACTGCAGGAGAAACTGAGGAATGAACTGATGATGTACGCGAATGGTCGCGGTATCGCGAAGGACGAGTCTGTGGCTGTCGAGTGGTGCCGCAAGTCGGCGGAGCAGAGATATGCCACTATGCAGTACAATCTTGGGGTGATGTACGATAATGGTCGCGGTGTCGCGAAGGACGAGTCGGCGGCTGTCGAGTGGTACCGCAAGTCTGCGGAGCAAGGGAATGCCCTTGCGCAGTACAACCTTGGGGTGATGTACGATAATGGTTGCGGCGTCGCGAAGAACGAGGCTGCGGCTTTTGCGTGGTACCGCAAGTCTGCGGAGCAGGGATATGCCCCTGCGCAGTGCAACCTTGGGGTGATGTATGCGAATGGTCGCGGCGTCGCGAAGGACGAGTCGGCGGCCGTCGAGTGGTACCGCAAGTCTGCGGCACAGGGAGATGGCTGTGCGCAGTGCAACCTTGGGGTATGTTATGAATAATATGGTTGCGGTGTCGCGACGAACGAGGCTGCGGCCGTCGAGTGGTACCGCAAGTCTGCGGAGCAGGGGAATGCCCTTGCGCAGTTCCGCCTTGGATTGAGTTATGAATATAAGGACGAGGCCGCGGCCGTCGAGTGGTACCGCAGGTCTGCGGATCAGGGGGCTGCCCTTGCACAGTGCATACTTGGGGAAAGGTACGCATATGGTCGTGGTGTCGCGAAGGACGAGTCGGCGGCCGTCGAGTGGTACCGCAAGTCGGCGGAACAGGGAAATGCTACTGCTCAAAACAGCCTTGGGGTGATGTACGAAGATGGTCGTGGTGTCGCGAAGGACGAGGCAACGGCTGTCAAGTGGTACCGCAAGTCGGCGGAGCAGGGAAATGCCACTGCGCAGTACAATCTTGGGGTGATGTACGATAATGGTCGCGGTGTCGCGAAGGACGAGTCGGCGGCCGTCGAGTGGTACCGTAAGTCTGCGGAACAGGGACTTGCCCGCGCGCAGTATAACCTTGGAGTGGCATACATGAATGGTTGCGGCGTCGAGAAGGACGAGATTGCGGCAGTCAAGTGGTACCGCCGGTCTGCGTCGCGGGGATATGCCCCTGCGCAGTATAACCTTGGAGTGGCATACATGAATGGTTGCGGCATCGTGAAGGACGAGTTGTCGGCTGTCGCGTGGTACCGTAAGTCGGCGGAACAGAGAAATGCCCCTGCGCAGTGCAACCTTGGGGTAATGTATGAGAATGGTTTCGGTGTCTCGAAGGATGAAACGATGGCCGTCGAGTGGTACCGCAAGTCTGCGGAGCAGGGATATGCCCCTGCGCAGTACAACCTTGGAGTGGCATACATGAATGGTCGCGGCGTCGCGCAGGATGAAACGATGGCTGTCGAGTGGTACCGCAAGTCTGCGGAGCAGGGAAATGCCCCTGCGCAGTACAACCTTGGAGTGGCATACATGAATGGTCGCGGCGTCGCGAGGGACGAGGCTGTGGCTGTCGAATGGTTCCGTAAGTCTGCGGAGCAGGGAGATGCCACAGCACAGCGCGTACTTGGGGCGATGTACGCAGATGGCCGTGGTGTCGCGCAGGACGAGACGGCGGCTGTCGAGTGGTACCGCAAGTCTGCGGAATAGGGGGAGGTCCGTGCGAAGCGGGCAGCCATTTGGGCCGAGATGATGGTTATACCTGACGAGATTCGCAAGAGAGTTTGAGATTATGGAAGATGTGATGGAATCTAATGATGTAAAAGTTCTAGCCTGTTTGGCCTCGGACATCGATGCGTCATACATTTGGAGTAATTGTATCTCGCTTGGACAGGCCAACCACTTCTTTCGTGTTCGGGTTGATGATGGAGAATGGGTCGTTGTCCGTATTTTGTACGCATCAAAGAACTTCAAACGCCGTTATTCAAAGGATGGACGCGCCCTGATTACCGAGGACGATCGATTCATCGTACTTTCGGAACATTATCGTTGCCGATTGGGTATTGAAGGCACTTCGTTTAGAACTGGCAGAAAGTATAAACTTGAACTTAAACCATGCAGATGGTTTGGTGAATGGCGGGCAGCTTCAGTAAGTCCGAATCCTTTTTTACGCCAGTCCGTTTTTCTTGCATGGGTAAGTCTGGGTCTTGGAATCGTTTCTCTCCTACTTGCTCTCGTTTCTCTCCTACTTGCTCTCGTTTCCCTCCTACTTGCTCTATGGCCGTGGATTATTCGGCTCGTGGGATACTCTAGGTGACAAGTGGTTATGAGAATCGATCAATGATGGAGAGGCGAGGATCTTATGGACTTCATGAGTTCTACAGAGAAACCGGGTGACGGGGACAACCCCGTCGTGGTGGTTGCGCGCGAGGTGATCCGCAATGCGGTTACAAAGAACCCTCTTGCCAGTCCCTACTACCACAGTCGGCTGGTGTGGTTCGTCCGCAGATTGATTATGCGGAAATACGACTGTTTCATTGCAAGCGAAAAGTACCTGAGGCAATGTGCCAATTCGTTGGTGAAACCGTTGAATGCTCTCGTCAAGGCCGCCGGGAAGCTGCTCCTGCAACGACACAGGACCGATGCACGGTTCGCCGCCCAGAGTCTGGGCTGGCAGGTGGAGGCTTCGATTCACGTGGCCCTTGAACAAAATCCCCAGTTCACCGAGCAGATCCGCACGGCCATCGGCGCGTTTGAAAAGGAAGTTGGGGACTACATGCGTGGGGTGACGCCCTTTGAAATCTCCGCACACAAGCATCTCTGGTTCCTCCGTCAGCTTCTGCAGCGCCTTTTCTGGGTCAAGGTCAAGGATATCTTGTGCGTCAATCTCATGAGTCGCGAAAGTATTCAGCAGAACAAGGACTGGGTTTACGGCGTGATTTGCGGTGAGCAATGCAACAGGACCGAGCAGTACCAGAACGCGCTCAGCAGTTCCGACGCCTGTGTCTGCGCGATTGTGTTGCCCCAGAGGTCCGAGTTGTATGAATTCCTGTCGCCGAACCACGGCTTTTCGGATGAACGGAACCTGTGCGAGTGGGTGGGGCTGCATGTGGGCTATCCCGTGATCGCCTACCACTACACCCGCTGCGACGAGATCATGTTGGCGTGGATCTCGCATTCGGGAGACGGGGTGGGGCCTTTCCCGGAGGACCGTCTTGATTCCCTTGTGAAGGCGCTGACGCCCCATCTCCTTCGCGGCGAGGATCCCTGTGCCTTCTCCGACTTCGCGGAGCTGAGTCCCCTGGAGAAGTGCCACGCCCTTGAAATCTTCGTCATGCGGACGGAACAGTGTCCGTACGGCATCATCCACCTGGCGAACGCCTACCGCGCGGCGGGGCATGAGGATCTGCGGGTTGTTGTGATACGCGAGGCCATGGCGAACCTGGGATGGTCGGATGTGAACCGGGACATCCTGGATGCGACATTTCCGGATTTCATCCCCGCCTCTGAACCATGGTGAACGAACGAAAAAGAAAGGAAGAAACGATGTCAAAGATCTCCGAACGGGTCGGTACCCGTCACGATCCAATTTCCGATTACTACAAGGCCAACGTCTTCGGTGCGCGGCCCGGCGAACTGACGCTTCTCAGTCTGCTGCCGCCCGTCGACCGGTGCCTGATCCTCGAACGCATTCTCGAAGGAGGGAAATGCGACCTCCTGGCGTGCATCGACAAGCTGTCCATGGCGTACTACAAGGCCGGTTGGCCCAATGTGGCGTTTGAATTTCTCAGGGGATGCGCCACTCGTGGCTGGCTTGAAGGGCACTATCGGCTCTTTGCCGAGAAGCTGAACGGACTTCCCGTGACCAACGTCTCACGGACCTATGACGATACCCTGCAGAAACTTGGGGAATACGATGCGTCGTCGGTGTTCTGTCGGCTGCTCCAGACCCTCTGCACGCGATACCGGGGAAATGACATCCTCATGCGGGATGATACACCGGAGGATCGAAACGAATTCGCCCGAGAGCGCTGGAATTTCGTCGCCGATGCGACCCGTAGCCGGGATGACGATTTCCTCGTGCCGGACACAACGTCCGACCTGGCCCCCGCCTACCTCCTCGCCAATTCCCACTGCGTTGCGTTTTCGTACCTGCTGGGCGGTGCCCGCCCGCTCAACTTCATGTTCGCGACGAACGAGACAGTCCATACGATGAGCGACGGCGTTCGCGAGGTCTGGAGGAAGACGGACTCCGAGGCGCGCATGTACTCCCCCTATCCTTATTCGGCGCGCCGTGATGCCGGGGAGCGGGCCTACCTCGTCGCCATTGAGTTTCCCTGTACGAGCGACGGGGGCTATCAGTATCGGACATCGGGACAGCGTATCACGGTTCGGGACGTGGTGGATCTGATGTTCGAAGTCATGGACATCAAACCGCGTACGACCAATCTACAGCGTCTCAGCGGAGAAAAGGCCGTTCGGTTCAGTTGGGTGTTCCTGCAGAACGACGTCGACCGGCTGCTAGGGCTCTTCCCGTCCGTTCGGCGGCGGCCGATGGAGTGGCTGCAGCTTGAGGCGGTGTTCCACGACATGGATCGGATTTTGAACCAGCTTGCGCGGAAGGCCGTCGATGTCTATCCATTCCTGCGGTGCGAATTCGTGGGCTGGTAGAGTCTGAAAGGGAAGGTTCGACGATGGATGTGGAGTGGCTGAATCAGGCGGGTTCGTCCGAGCAGATGCTGATCGAACTGTTCGAGAGGGGTGAGTTTACGAAGTTCCTTGAATTGTCCGGCATGGCTCTGCAGTCGTGGCTGATCGCCTACTACCGGTACAATTGCCATCTGAACGGATGGGGGACGCCACAGGATCTGGACTGGGCGGACAAAATCATCGGGAAGTGGTTCGACGTGATTGAGGCGGCGGCGAACGCGGGGGATCCCCGGGCGAACTATGTCCTGGGCTGCCTGTACGCGCAGGGGCGTTGGGTGGAACGGAACGCCGAACGGACCACGGACTGCATCTGGAAGGCGGCGATTGGCAGCCAGGCACAGGCCCTGAAGATCATGGCGCTCGTGAAGGGGGACTTCAGTCCGCAGCGCGTACTGGCCGAAACCCTGATCCAACTCGCGGAGGAGGGGGCGAAGCGGCGTCGCGCGGCGGAGGAGGAGGCGAAGCGGCGTCGCGAGGCGGAAGCGTCGTGGGAGGAGGCTCATGAGGTCTATCACTCCATTTCCATCCAGCTCGATGGGGTTGTCTTTGATGACGAGAAACCTGCTGGCGAGGAGACTGCGGACGAGGAGGCGGATGCCGGTTCGACGGAAGCGCCTCCAGGCACGGAATCCTACAAAAACCTTCAGGAGTGGTTTGCGTCCCTGCAGCTGCCGGGAACGGAGATCCCGCCGTCCGCCGACCGTGCGCGGGGAAGGATGCCGGATCTGCATCGGGCGAATGCGTCGTTTGCCGCGAAGCTGGTCAAATACGTGCGCGACCGCTACGACGGCGACGCCCCGCGCGTCTACCACGCCGCGCGGATCAACCGCAAGACCTACTCGGCCATCGTCGGCAACGAGCTGCGGCCCGTCTCGAAGAGGACGGCGGTGTCGTTCGCCTTCGCGCTGGAGCTTCCCCGCGACGAGGCGGACGACCTCCTGCAGTCCGCCGGGTTCGCCCTGTCGCCGTCCATCCTGGAGGACATGGTGTTCGCGGCCTGTCTCGACGCCGGCATCCACGACCTCGACCGCGTCAACAGGATCCTGGAGGCCCACGGCGCGCGGCCGTTCTTGCTCCAGAAGGGGTGAGGATGTCTCCAGCCGGAAGACATTTCGGGCTTCTTGCCGTCGCGTCCGCCAAACGGCCGGAAGATGTGGTAGACTGCGCGCCGTCGCCGGGTGCGGCGCGGTGAAATGGCTGATTGTGCAGTGAAAGGGTCGATAGGAGTCTTCATGGAACGCAAACGCAGATGCTTCGCATACGCAGAATCGGACGAAAAGGCATGTGGCTACGACGGCCCCTGCGGGGCCTACGCCACAATGCCTTTTCGTCGGGATTGTCCGTTAGGCGCCCGGTTTTCGGGAGGGACGGGCTTGTCCCGTCCGTAATCGCGAAGGTTTTGCAATTGCCCCTGGGAAACAAACGAAAAGTATGAAAGTGAAGAATGATGATGAAGATGATTCAATCGTATGACGTCAAGAAGGGCATGGCGGTGGCCGGGGCCCTGTTGGCCCTGGGCTGCTTCGGACACGGGGCCTTTTGTCCTTGTTTTAGCTGCCAGGAGGCAAGGGACGAAGGAAGAAGAGCAGGATTGGCAGAGGGAGGGAACACGATTACAATCCAACCGAGGCCCCGTCCGCGCTACGACAGCATGACGGGGATCGACATCGCCATCCGGAATGTCCAGGCGAAGGGAAGGGCCGTCACGATTGCCACCGTCTGGGATGAATTGAAGCAGATGGACGCCGCCAATGACATCTGGCTTCCGGGCGAGTACAATTCTTCTGAGTACGGCTACTTGGCGAATTTCGCCGGGACGGCGCGCGCGAAGGCGCGTTGGAAAAGGGAAGCGGAAGATCCCAAGGCCAAGCGGGAGTTCAGGCTTGCCGTCGCACAGAAGGTCGCGCGGGTCTCGGGTGGAAATGTGCAGGCTGCAATGGAGGAGATGGTGGGGCCGAATCCCCGGAACTATCATTCGAAGGAGCGGTTCGTGTCCGCGTACGTCTCCTATAAGCTCAGGAACGTAGACGACGAGACGCGGCAGCAGTATGCCAAGAAGATCGGCGGCATGGGCGACTACCGGCGCGACATGGCCCGCGAGGCCGCCGTGCTCTGGAAGAACCGGTGAGGGAACGAGGCTGTGTCGTGTACGATCGCGAAGTACCCGCGCCGCCTCGGCGCGTGGCGGAGAAACGGGAAGGTGCGAGGGATGTTGTGTGATCGGAAGATCCCATCCAGGGGGGTACGGCCTCTCGGTTGCGCGACGTCCCGCCTTTCCGCGCCATGCGCCGAGGCGGCGCGGGTACATCGCGTGGCCTCCGGCCGGTTAACACGGAGCGCGCGGAGGCTCGGGGACACGGAGATTGGTTTTGAGGTTGGCTTGCGCGCTGCTTCACCCACTGGAGAGGGACGGGAAATGATCGGATGGAAAGGGGACGGGAAATGATCGGATTGTCATACAGGTCAAGCACACGGGAGGGCCGCGCTCCTGCGCGGCCGCACCCCGTCGGCGTCCGTCCCCCCCATCGGACGCGACAAGCGCGTCCCTCCCGTTTCGTACACTTCCTAGCCTTGGCCAGAACAATGAAATCAGGCGGAATGTTGCAGAGATGTGTGCAAGCCAATTTTTGAAATCCTCCGTGCCTTTGTGCCTCCGCGCGCTCCGTGTTGACCGGCCGGAGGCTCGGTGCCGCCTCCCAGCGCCACGCGCCGAGGCGGCGCGGGTACATCGCGTGCCGGGGGGGTGCGTGGGCATAGTAGATTGTTTTGAAAAGGTTGAGTAGTAATCAAAAAGAGAGGATGCATTATGCCATTGTGTGTTTTCAGAAGGAAAACGTGGTTGTTTCTGGTCACCGCATCATTGTGCGGGGTGGTCATTGAATCCAAGGCCGCTCCTGATTCCGAGGTCAGACGTCGCGGCGACGCAGCCGCGACGGCGGCGGACACGCGACCGGACCCCGCCGAGTACCGGCCGATGACGGACCGTGAGTACGTTGCGGCGGTCAAGCAGGACGCGAACACAGATGGAACACTGGCGAACTACGTCATGTACGGGGCCGACCGCGACCTGTCCGCCGCCCGGGAGGCGTTCACGCGCGGCGACGTGACCGGGGGCATCTCTGCGCTGCGGTACGTGGCCGACATGGTCAAGGCGAACCGTAGCGGACTGACCGACCTGATGAGCGGGCGGGGGCTCGATCCGTTCGTCGACAATATTGTCGCGCTCAGCGCCGGGATGCTGCAAGGCGCATACCTCGACGTCCCGATCAACATCGACGGCGCCGAGTACTCCGCCCGAGAGCTCCTTTACTCCCCCGACGGCATGAAGGCCGTCCGCAAGCACCATCTCGAAAGCGACCTGCGGCTCGATCCGAAGTTCGTCGCCGACTACCTCGACGACAACACCGACGCCACGAAGCGCGAGGCGATGGGCATCATCGTCGACAACATCACGCAGCCGATCCAGGTGACTACGCCGTCCGGCGTGAAGACCATCTCCCCCGAGTCCTCGTCCGAGCAGGCCAGGGACTACGCGACCGCGTTCATGGATCTCTGGGATGCCCGAACGAACGCCGATGGTACCACGATGCCCGGATTTGCGACCGTGTTTGGGAAAGGGACTGCCGAGTTCATTACGTCTCTCTTGGAATCGAAACAGGACAAGGCGTTCTCTCCTAGAGTTCTCCGGGCGGTGACAGCCATTTACAGGAATGACATCCGTAGCGGCGAGAGTGGATATGCCCGTGCCCGCCGTGCCGCCTCTGGACTCATCCGCCTTAAACGCCTTTTCATGCAGCTCGTCATGGAGAAGGGGCCAAGAGTGCGTAGCATATACGATTGTGAGGAGCTGTTCGCGACGCTCCTGTCAAAACTCGCCGATCAGGCGTGTCGATCAGGTGATAAACTTGATCTCGGGTCGTTGCACGCGAAGGTGGCATTCCGCGAATTGTTTGAAGAGGCTGTAAAGAAAGGTATAGCGGAGAAGCCGAAGACGATTTCCACGTGGGAGAAGGATAATGCAAAGAAGCCTTGAAACCTGTAGTATTTTTCAATACACAGATACGAAAAGCATTCATTTCGGTAATACACGGAGTACAGGCGATAAACGACGCGGGTGGATTGAAGACAAATGAATATAAGAAATTGGCGAGTATGCTCTGCATCGGACTTGTCGGATGGGCACTCTGTACGGAGACGGACGAATAGATCAAGGCCGCAGCGGCGATATCGCTTCACAGAAGAAACCAGGCGGAATGTTGCAGAGATGTGTGTAGCCCAGTTTTTGAATCCCTCCATGCCTTTGTGCCTCCGCGCGCTCCGTGTTGACCGGCCGGAGGCTCGGGACCGCCCCACGGCGTCCCGCGCCGAGGCGGCGCGGGTACAGCGCGTGCCGGGGGTGTGTGGGGATATAAGAATGAATTTGATCAACGAAGTTGATGTGAAAATGAAAGGAAAGTGTGTGTGATGCGTAACGCGAGAATCTTCGGGCCGTTGGCGGCAGTGGCCCTTTGGGGCCTTCTGGCGGGTACGGCGGGGGCCTTTGACGCCGAGGCGGAACGGAACCGGCTAAGGGAGAAGTACCCGGATGCGCTGGAACGCTGTTCGGTGTTCGAGATGATGGACAAGGCAAAGGCGTTCCAGGAAATCGACGCCGAACAGGACCGTACGGTTGAGGCGGAGGACTGGGTCGCCTTTGAGCGTGTGGCACGTGCGGGAATCGCGCTCAAGACGCAACCCGAGATCTGGTACTACAATCTTGCGTGTGCGCTCTCCCGGCAGGGAAAGATCGCCGAGGCGTTGACAGCCCTGGAGCAGAGCGTCGCGGCGGGATGCCGGAATCGCCGCCACGCCGAGGAGGATGGCGATCTGGAGAACCTCCGCAAGGAGGCACGCTACACGGAACTGCTGGACGTGATGTCCGTCAATTTCAGGCTCTCCAGTCCGAAGCCGCCCATTACGGTCCAGAATGGGCGTTTCATGCCAACGGAGGCGACAACGGATTGCTCTACGACGAAGGACGATGAATACTTCGTGGCCGACCTCGCGATCACGCCCGACCACTGCCCCCTTGTGTTCATGGACCGTAATCAACCCGTCGAGGGCTCGCACGCCAACGTGGACCCGAATCTGGGGTTGATCCAGATGGACTACCCCGCCGAGATGGTGAAGTTCCGGCAGGACCGGGGCACCGCCAACTTTGCCTTCCGCTTTGCGAATGGGAAAGGATGGGTACCCACGCTTGCGGTCAGCGACGTGACCGGGGGAACCTATCCGGGGAGTTCCCTTTTCAGCGAAAGCGTATTGGAGGATCGGCTGTGGTCGCTTGGCAGACTTTGCGAACGCAACGTCCTTCAGCTGTACGCGGCAGGGATCGACTACGGGGTTGATGGACTCGACCGTTATCTTGCGAACATTCCGCTTGCCGTCAACTATGTCGGCGGGAAGAAGGAACAGGAGTTCTTTGTCCGGGCGATTGTCGGTGCGATCCGGGCTCTTCCCGCACGGGTACGCGACGAGGCCACCGCGAAAGGCATCCTTGTCGACGTCGTGCAGAAGCTCCTCCGGATGTCGCAGAAGAACGTGAAGGGGACGGACGACTTCCTGACGGGCGCGGCCCATCCACCGGCCTTCTTCGAGGACAACATCGACATGGGCCTGCTGCTTGAACGGTCGGCACGGATGGTACGGCTTCCACCGCCAACGCCACTCCCTCGAATTGTGAAGAGACAGGGGCTTCCCCTAAACGAGTTGGAAAATCCATACTGCCATTCGGGGGTACGCGAGGCTTTGCGCGTCTTCTATGTCTCTGCCAGCACGCGCGGTTATGCCCTGGCCTTCCGGGGACTCGTACAAACACTTCGCCTCCTGGCCGCTTTCGCCGATGATGAGAAGAAGGACGCGGGCGAACTCGTCGTCCGCGTCCTGCAGGGGGATGCCGACAAGGTGCGCATCAAGCCGACGGAAGACGGAAACGCCGTCGATGTCGAGGTCGACTACCATCCCGTCTTCGAGGTGGAGGATGCGCACGGCAGGAAGATGCGGACAACGCGCGTGGACATCGGGTTCTTCCGGAAGGTCGGGGGCGACTATTCGATGCCCAACATCGTCAGCGTCGCTTTCCCGCCGCACGACACCCGGACGTATGACGGGGATGGGCGTCTGCTCGTCGCCGACTACTCCCGTCCGCAGATTGCACCGACAACGAACTTTGTCGCGTCGGCCTTCACGCACGGCTCCTGGCGCGACACCTACCGCTATTCGGACAAGGGGGACTTCCTGGGCTGGACGCGCGACAGTCCCGGAAAAGAAGGCCCGGGCGTCGAATGGACGGATGCCTACATGGCCGTCGTCGAGCGTGACGAACAGGGGCGGCCGACACGTCTGGTACGCCCACGGACCTATGCGTGGAAACAGGAACGGCCTATGGACGACAAGGTGTACGGGGCTTGGAGAGGCATCCTGCAGCAGAACGCGGAGGAGGATTTCCCGGCGGTGTCGTGGATCTGCACATACGCCTCCACAAACGACGTCAAGGGCACGGTTAAGCGGATTCCGTATCAGGCCTATTGGCCCCGGCGGTTCAACCGCTATGCGGATTTCGGTACGGCGACAAACGGCTTCTCCTATCCGTTGTCGTTCGAGCTGGAGGACGGCTTAAATCTGTACAGGCTCTCCGCGTATGGGACATATCTGACCAATCAGGAATGGGCTAATCTGAAACGGGGAACTGGTCAGCGTGTACCGATGTCCACTCCTCCCAAGAAGATGCGATTCACCCCCCGTGATCGTTCTGCAACGGACGCGCTCCCGTTGCCGTGGCCCGATCTTTCCGACGTCGAACATGCGTTTGCGACGAATCTCGTCAGGATCCCCGATGGGGCCTACCGCTTCCGGCGCATGGACGAAGACGGCGAAGCGACTTTGGTCTCGATTCAGGGAACCAGCCGCATGTGGAACGACCGCATGGGCGAAGTGGCGACAAGACGCATGGATGCGCTCGGCTTCCCACGCTGTACGGTACGCGAACTCGAGGTTGCCCTCGAACAGATCAAGGACGAGGAATTCGCAAGCAACTGCACGGCGTATGTGCAGGGAACGGACGCGGCGTTCGTGGAGGCGCGGGCCAAGGCCATCACGGGGTGGCATCTTCGGGACAACGTCTGTCTGATCATGTCCTCGGACGGAACCGTCGGGGATGGCATGTACTCAGGTACACCGCGCAGCTACTACTTTGCCCGGATCGACACGAACCAGGTGGACAACACCGGTTTCCTGCTGAACCTCTGTTGGACATTTCCGACAGTGGACATGATGCAGACGTTCTTCCATGCCCTCGGGCGGCAGGAGGAAGCCGAGAACGATCTGGCCGTCTTGAGCTATTCCGGCGCCGTGAACTTCTTCTCATACGATGAAAAGTGGGTGTTGGATCTCCTGAACCGTGCGGCACGCAAACACCTTCCGACCGCGTTCCACAATTTGGGCGTGTTCTACGACAACCGGAAGGAGGCACGCCGCGCACAGACCTACCATCGGCTCGCCGAGCAGTTCCAGCGGCATATCGACTACGCGAACGTGTTCACGGAGGTCTATGGCGAGACGAACATCATCGGATGGGTCCAGTACCTTGAACGGGAGGTGAAGGCCGAACGTCCCGAGGCCTATTCTGAACTGGCGTTGGAACGGATGCATGCGGCCAACGCATGCACGGGCGATGAGGCCCGGAAAGCGGCCCTGACGGCGGAAATCGTCTCGCTGGCGCGCAGGGGCGGCGAACTCGGCGATCTGATGGCGATGGGTCTCCTCGCGCGAATGGGAGGGGTGATTGGCGAAACGAATGCCGTGGCGTGGGCGCAGACGGCGGTCGAGACGGGCTTCGCAACGGCTTCGACCCACCGCGCACTCGCCCGGGCCTATCGAAGGGGTACGGGCGGGCTTGCGGTGAATGCACGCAAGGCGTTCGAGCTTTTGTTCCACGCGGCCTTGGAACTGGGTGACGCGGAGGCACAATTCGAACTGGCGCAGTGCTTTCGGCAGGGAGACGTCCCAGGGGGCAAAAAGAACCTTGAAGTGGCCTTGGAACTCTACGAAAGGGCGGCGCGGCAGGGACTGCTGCCCGCGCGGAAAGCCCTCGAAGAGCTGACCCGCCCCGACAACGCGGAGGAGAACGCCACAGGGGAAGGACAAGAGCGGGAGAAGAAGCACGGCAAGGTCCATCCATGATACACCTTGATGTTCGTCGGATGGGCGTTTCGTTGAGCCTGGATGACGTGCGGAAGCCGCCTGGTTCTACAGGCGGTTCCTTCACATACAACACCCACGGGCGAGAATCGACGGTTGGTTCAATGGGCCCGTGTACGACTGGTTCCGGGATCACTCCTACAACTGAGAACGACATGCTGTTCCACTTAGGGTTCCGCCGCGCGTTCTAAGAGAGGCGGCTTCATAAACTACAATATCTTATTACGCAATGAAATCTCATTGCGTCTCGACCATTGCATCCCGTCGTGCCCTGCCGGACCTGCACTCTCGGCATCTTCAAGATTATTACGCAGTGAAATCTCATCTCGCGGCGGTGCGGCGGGTCGGGACGGGGTGCGAGTCCTTCGCGCGCCGGGCCTGTTTGGACGTCGCACGCCGAGACGCCGCGTATCGACCCGGTGGATCAAGTCCTTCATCCCCTGCGACATCTCCTCGCTCGCCTCGTCGTGCGAGCCAAGAAGAAGCGGCTTTCCGTCATTCGGGCACCCGTGAGCGGATGCCTCTGGACGCGCCTGTCGTAGATGATCGGGAAAAGCTTGTTCTGGAGTTCCGGGCGGGTCGGCTGATCTCGTCGATGAACACGACCTCGGCGTCCCAGATGCTCTCGGGCGACGCGAGGTCTTCGAGCTTCGTGCGCGTCGCATCCGAGAGCGGAACGCCCACGAGATCGTCGTCGTTGATGAGGCTCGCGTTGTAGGAGCGGAACTCCATGCCCAGCGCCTCCGCGAGGCGCTCCACCTGTGCTTACGGGTTCATCCTCCTGCGGTAGAGCTTCGCGGGGGCGTGGGCGCGACCTCCGAGGTCTTCCCACTCGCCCTCGCACACTTCCAGAAGCGGCTCCTTCGTCGCCGTGAGCTGGCGGCGGAAGCTCGGGATGTTGGCCGCGCTGACGGAGGAGCGCGTGAGGTACTGGTAGACGTCGATGTAGTTGGAAAGCGTGAACTTCTCCGGCAGGAAGAAGAACACGAGCTTCTTCGTGTCGAACGAGAGCATCCGCAGAAACGCCTGCGCAATGATCTGGGCATGGTCGAACGCGAGCGGATTGTCCTCGACCGACAAGACCGTGCCGCCGCCGAGATCCTCCTCGCGGTACGAGCCGGTCAGGCAGAACGCCAGTTTCCCGTCCTCGTGGAACGGGAGGTAGAACCGCCCATGCCCGATGGTCGGCGACTTGAGGAGAAGCCACCGAGCCACCGCCGCATCGTCGCCGCCCTTGACATGGAAGCCCTGCCCACGTTTGTGGACCGAGACGAATGCGTTTGAGATGATCCACGCCCGCATGTCGCGGTCCGGCTTCGAGAACACGCCGACGGGAATGAGGCGGTCTGCCTCAAGGGCGGTCTCCTCGCGGAGTTCGCGCCTCGCCCCCTCGTCCACGGTCTCCGTCGGACGGATGAAACCGCCCGGCAGCGCCCAGCTTCCCTCGAACGGCCATTGCCCGCGCCTGATGAACAGCACCTCAAGGGCGAACGCCGGGTTCTCCCGCCAGTGTCCCTCGCCGAGTTCGCTGTAGGCCGGATGCACGGCGACGATGTCCGCCGTGACGCTCGGCTTCGGGTACTTGCCGAGCGTCTTGCGGTACGCCTCGATCCTCGCCACGTCCTCTTGTGTCTGCGCCGTCATGGATGTGCCTTCTGTGGGTTGACGCCGCACATTCTATCATATTGCTCATTTGGCCGCAAGTCGGTCCTTGCACTCGCCGCCGCAGATTCACATGCTGCAACGTCCGATGCGTCGCGTGGCGTCGACATGCCAAGGCCGACGCCGTGAGGCTTGACGGCCCCATGATGGCCCAGCCGTCCGTTTTGTGGCCGTGGTCTTCCCAACGGATCCGTCTGTTCATGGTGGACGATGAGGGACTCGGACCCCCGACCTTGACCGTGTAAAGGTCCTGCTCTAACCAACTGAGCTAATCGTCCAAAGCCGATAGTGTACCAAACTGCGGCTCGACGTGCGCGTGGAAATAGGCGAGCGCACCGTCATGGTCGGCGAAGGCGCCGTCGAGCTGCGCCTCGAAGCAGGCGTCGAGCCAGATCTTGAACTGCGGCGAGGGCGCGTAGCCGAGCGCGATCAGGTCGCGGCCCATGAGGATCGGGCGCGGGCGCGCGGCGGCGAGGCGCAGGCGCTCGGCCTCCGCCGCGAGCCAGCGCAGCTCCTCGCCTGCTTTCGCGTCGTCCCGGATCTCCGCCCCGCGTCCCTCGTCGTCCGCCTGCGCCACGCGGATCAGGCGGTCGATGCGTCCGACGCGCAGGGCCAGCCGCCGGATGGCGGCGTCGCCCGCGTGCGCCTTCCAGAGTGCGAACGGCTGCATGTGGTGCGCGACGAGCGGCGGCACCTCCTTCAGGATCCGCTCCTCGTTCGTGAGGCGGCGCAGGAAGGCAAGCGTCGGCTCCACGCCCGCAAGGTCGTGCCCGGGCGAACGGAGGCGCCCGCGCAGGTCGCGCGTCGTCGCCGGCTTGCCGAAGTCGTGGCAGAGAACGGCGAGGCCGACGATCAGATCCTCGTCCGCATCGCCCTCGCCGCGCGCCCACCGTTCGACGCGCCGCCGGGAAAAGGCGTCGAGGCAGAGGCGCGTATGGTTCCAGACATCCCCTTCCGGATGCCACGCCCGGTCCTGGCGGCAGCCGATGAGGCGGTTCAGTTCGGGGTAGTAGCGCACCCAATTCGTCGCGCGCAGGAAGGCGAGGCCGCGCCCGATCGCGACGCCCTGCGTGAGCAGCTTCGCCCATTCCTCGAAGAGCCGTTCGGGCGGGAGTCCTTCTGGCGTCATCGAGCGGCAGAGGGCGACCGTCTCCTGCGCGGGGGCGAGGTCGAAACGGGCGACGAACTGCATGCCCCGGAGGACGCGCAGGGGATCCTCCACGAACTTCTCCGAGACGTGGCGGAGGATGCGCCGCTCCAGGTCCGCCACGCCGCCGTAGGGATCCTCCAGCACCCCGGCGAGCGGATCGTAGTAGAGCGCGTTGACCGTGAAGTCGCGGCGGCTTGCCGCCTCGGGGATCGAGAGGTGCGGATCGGCGTCGATGAGGAACCCCCGGTGGCCCGTGCCGCGCTTCGATTCGCGGCGCGGCAGCGCCACGTCCACCGCGATGTGCCTGAGCTTCAGCACGCCGAAGGAGAGTCCGCAGGCGTCGAACGCGAACCGCTGCCCGATGACCTCCTGCACGCGCGGCGGTTCGAGTCCGAACACCTCCAGGTCGACGTCCTTCACCTGCCGCGCGCCGCGCAGCAGGTCGCGCACCGAGCCACCCACCATCCACGCGCGCCCGCCGGCCGCGCGGACGAGTCCGGCGACCGTCTGCACGGCGTTCCGAAGCTGCGGCGACAGGGCCGAAAGGTCGAGCGGTGTCTGCTGTTCCGTCTCCACGGTCGATTCCAGCCGCCTCAGAGCCAGTCCACGCCGTCCTTGGCCATGAACAGGAGGACGCCCGCGCACGGCGCGATCTTCAGCTTTCCGTCGATGAAGGACGCATTCGCGGGATCCTCCACGACCACCCGGCGCACGCGCCAGTTCTTCCAGATCTCGGGCGTGCCCTCGTACGGCACGTCGCGGTTGTTCACCACCACCACGCCGCAGCGTCCGCCGCCGAAGCAGTGTTCCGAGACGAACACGTTCGCGACGCCCGTCTTGAGGATCCGGTTCACGGGCCGCACCTTCGCCCACACGCGCCAGGCGTCGCCCTCGTACTTGCCGCTCGCCCCGTAGGAGGTCTTCTCGAAGTTGTGGATGAAGACGTAGACCGTCCCCTTGCCGTACCTGTTGCGGAAGAAGACGCCCTCGCCCGCCTGGTTGCGCGCGAGCGTCTCGGCGGTCAGCGCGTTGAAGCGGCGCTTGACGGCGTAGCCGACAGGGAGCTTGAAGTCGCCGAAATCGCAGACGTCCTGGCCGCCCGTCCTCTGGCGGTAGGCGATTTCGATGCCGCCCACTTCCTCCATCGCGTCGAGGAACGTGTCGTTCCAGGAGAGGTAGAGCGTCGCGCCCGCACGCACGCGGGCCTTGAGGTCTTCCCAGCGTTCGACAGTGAGATACGCGCGTCCGTGCGCGTCGGGCAGGAAATAGCAGGAGGCATCGGGCAGCTTCTCCTCGGGGTTCGCGAAGCGGGGCATGATGCCGGCTTGGCGCGCGAGGATGTAGGAGGCGTGGAGCACGTCGCGGTCCGTCGTGAGGACGACGGCCTCGGTCTTCGCCTTCGGAAGCCCCGCGACGGGCAGGGCGTCCTGCATCGCCGCGAACGCCTTCGCCGCGCCGACGGCCGGGTACGGCGTGCGGTCGCGCCTGAAGATGCCGAGTTCCACGCACGGCTGCCGCCAGTTGTAGGGGGCGATCGTCATCCCCGTTTGGTCGTAGGCGCACCACCAGAGCATCGCCCGGCAGTCGAGGGCCCAGCTGTTCCAGAGCATGTTGCGCATATACTTCGCCACGTTCGCCTGCGAGGCCTGTTCCTGGCGGCGCGAGCCGTGTTCCTCGATGAAGGCGGGCTTGCCGCCGATCTGCGCGAGCGCGTAGGTCTGCGCGGCGGCGAAGGTCGTCGAGCGCACGCTCAGGAAGTCGTCGTTGTAGACGGCGCCCCAGAAGCCGTAGGGATGGGTCGTCGTGTAGTCCGAGAGCGCCGCGTTCATCGCGCTCGGCCACAGCGTCTCGCGCGAGATCTCCAGACCGTCCACGCCGATCACGGGACGCGACGGGTCGGCGAGGCGGATCGTCTGGTGGACGTACCGCAGCCACGCCTCGGAGTGAAACGCATTCTCGCTCTTCCCGAGAATCCGCGCCTCGTTGCCGCTCTCCCACGCCACGATCGCCTTCTTCGCCTTGAGCCGCGAGACCATGCACTCCAGATAGCGGCCCTCCCACATGAGCGCATACGGATCGGAGAACGGGTTGCGGTTCGCGAGCGCCGGCGGGATGTAGTTGCGGAACGTCATCTGCCCCGTCAAAAGCGGCACGATGAGGCGAATGCCGTACTTCTCGGCAAGGTCGCAGAACGCCTCGAAGCGCACCACCATCCGCTCGTCCACGCCCGCGCGCCCGCACGGCGTGTCCGGCAGCGGCTCCTCGGCGTCGAAGAGGCGCGTCTCGTTCACCTTGTCGAAGTTGTTCGCGCTCAGGTAGCAGGCGTGGATGGGCTGGAAGTCGGCCCAGTTCGGGAAGACGCGCAGGAGCCTGAAGCCGTTCGCGGCAAGGACGCGCAGATCCTCCTCCACCGCCTTCGCATCCCACTTGCGCCACATCTCGGTGGCGGCGTGGCTCGCCCAGTAGTTCGCGCCAAGCGCCATCTTGCCCGACGGCAGGAAGGTGTCGGCCCGCTCCAGCGCGGGCGCGGGACACGTTCCGCCCGGCGCGCAGGCCGCCCCCGGCACGCCCCCCGCCATCATCGTCGCGACGCCCAGCGTCGCCAACATCAGCTTCAACTTCCTCATCGTTCGTCTCCTTTCGTTTCCACGTTGCATCCAACGTCAAAAGAACAGCCGTCGCCCACACCCACGACATGCGCCTCGCCGGCGAAGACGGGCGTGCCGCCCACCAGCAGCGTGCCGTCCACCTGCACGCCCGCGCACAGGCCCACGAGCGGCGCCGCGTCGTCGTCCGTCTGCCGGACGGCGACCCTTCGCCCCTTCAGCCAATCCACGGCGGCGTAGTGTGCCTGGAACGCCGCGAACCCCTCCGCGCGCCACGTCCCGTACCGCGCGCCCAGTTCCTCCAGAAGCGCATCCCTGAGGCGCACGACGCCCGCCGCCTCCGCCGCGCCGCGCACGGCCGCGAGCGACGTCGCGCGCGCGGCGATCTCCGGCGGGAAGGCCGTTTCGTTCACGTTCACGCCCACGCCCGCGATCACGGCGTCCGCATGGCGTTCGCAGAGGATGCCCGCGATCTTGCGCCCGCCCACGAGGAGGTCGTTCGGCCACTTGAGGCGCACGGGCGGCACGTCCGGCACGGTGGCGAGCATGCGGGAGACGGCGGTATGGGCCGCAAGACCGACGACGAGGGGAAACGTCGCGACCTGTTCGGGCGCGAGGCCCGCCACGTCGAAGACGGCGCTCAGAATCAGGTTCGCCCCCGGCGCCGAGAGCCAGCGATGGTCGAGGCGCCCGCGCCCCGCCGTCTGCGCGTCCGCCGTGTACACGTCGCCGTGCGTACCCGCGCGCGCGTCCAGGTTCGTCGAGGCCGTCACCGCCGCATGGTGGATGCGGAAGATCAACACCGGCCCTCCACAAGGGCGCTCGCCGAGACGAGCCCGACGCCGAGCCACTGGAGCGCCGTCGCGCGCTCGCCGAGGAAGACCGCCGCGAGCGCGACGGCGAAGACGGGCGTGAAGTAGGCGCTCACGCCGAGCGTCGAGAGGGGTAGGTAGCGCTGCGCCGCGTTCCACGCCCAGAACGGCAGCAGGGTGCAAACGACGCCGAGCGTCGCGACGAGCGCCCAGGCGTGGAGCGTCGTGGGCCAGGTGAAAGCGCCGAACGGCAGCACGAGGCCGATCGCCGCCGCCCCGAAGAGCATCGTCCAGGCCGTGTAGGGCCCCGCGCCGAGGCGCGTGATGTTCGCGCGCCCGTAGACGGAGTAGAACGCCCACGTCGCCGCCGCGAAGAAGATGTAGACGTCGCCCGTCGAATACGCGGAGAGGGCGAGGCCGTCGCGGTTCACGATGCCGATCACGAGGAGCGCGCCCGCGAAGCCGAAGAGGACGCCGAGCGCCTGGAGCGCCGTCACGCGCCGCGTGTGGAGGGCCGAGAGCGCGAAGATCATGAGCGGCGCAAGCGCGTCCGCCATCGAGGCGTTCGCCGTTGACACGCGCGCGCAGCCCATGAAGACGCACCACGCCATCACGCTCGTCCCCACGGGCCCGAGCGTCGCGAAGAGCAGCCAGTCCCGGCGTGTCGGCTCCGTGAAGAGCCGCCGCCGACCCGTCTCCGCGCGCGCCTCCCACGCAAGCATCGCGCCGCCCGCGACGACGAAGCGCAGAAAGGACAGCACCTCCGGCGAGATGCCGTCCACGCGCGTGAGTGCCGCGCCCACCACGAACGTGGCGGCGAACGCCGCCACGCTCACGCCCACGAGCGCGACGCCCACGGCCTTGCGCCGCAGGTTCGTCATGGCATCTGCGTCCTCCCCGCCCGTATGCCCGCGCCCGTCCTCGCCGTCTTCTTCATGCGTCCTTTCCTGACTCCGTTGATGAAGGTGAAAGTATACCACATCCCAAGGCGCGCGGCGGGGAGGCGCGGCCCGGAGGGGATGACGGTCTCTTCTCCTGCGGCAAGGGGCGATTCGAACGCAGCCGTTCGCGAACGTCCGCTTCGGCGCGCGGTTTTTGGTATACTGCCGCGTCTGGCCGGCCGGCTTCAGGCTAATCCACGGAGAAAGGAAACGGACATGGCGAAGAAGGTTTTGCTCATTGGCGCGGGCGGGGTCGCCGGCGTCGCGGCGGCGAAGATGTGCCGCAACCCCGAGACGTTCGGCGAGGTCCTCGTCGCCTCGCGCACCGAGGCGCGCTGCAAGGCGCTCAAGGCCGGCATCGAGGCGCGACCGTGGTTCGCCGAGAAGGGCGCGACGACACGGCTCTCCACCGCGCAGGTCGACGCGATGGACGTGCCGCGCCTGACGGCGCTCATCCGCGACTTCAAGCCGGACCTCGTCATGAACATCGCGCTCCCCTACCAGGACCTCGCGATCATGGACGCCTGCCTCGCCGCCGGCGTCAGCTACCTCGACACGGCGAACTACGAGCCGCCGGACGAGGCGCACTTCGAGTACTCGTGGCAGTGGGCCTACCGCGAGCGGTTCGAGAAGGCGGGCCTCACGGCGATCCTCGGCTGCGGCTTCGACCCCGGCGTCACGCAGGTCTTCGCGGCCTACGCGCAGCGGCACTACTTCGACACGATCGAGACCCTCGACATCCTCGACTGCAACGGCGGCGACCACGGCTACCCCTTCGCGACGAACTTCAACCCGGAGATCAACATCCGCGAGGTCGCGGCGAAGGGCAGCTATTGGGTGGCTGACCCTGCGACGGACAGGCCCGAAGTCCCCGTCGAGGTCCGCAAGGCCTTCGCGAAGGGCTACTGGGTCGAGACGGCCCCCATGGCGATCAAGCGCGAATACGTCTTCGACCAGGTCGGGAAGAAGGACATGTACCTCCTTCACCACGAGGAGCTCGAGTCTCTG
Organism: uncultured Kiritimatiellota bacterium; assembly: GCA_934643865.1. Classification (GTDB taxonomy): domain Bacteria; phylum Verrucomicrobiota; class Kiritimatiellia; order RFP12; family UBA1067; genus RUG572. The sequence continues at coordinate 2,987 of CAKUCX010000052.1, read as the reverse complement.
GGCTGCAACCTGAAGGGCATCCGGCGCATCCGCTTCTTCATGACGTTCGGCGAGAGCTACCTCACGCACCTGAAGTGCCTTGAGAACGTGGGCCTCACGCGCATCGACCCCATCGACTTCAAGGGCCAGAAGATCGTCCCCATCGAGTTCCTGAAGGCGCTCCTCCCCGACCCCGCGACCCTCGGCCCGCGCACGAAGGGGAAGACGAACATCGGCTGCATCTTCCACGGCCTCAAGGACGGCAAGGCGGTCGACTACTACGTCTACAACGTCTGCGACCACCAGGCCTGCTACGCCGAGGTCGGCTCGCAGGCGATCAGCTACACGACGGGCGTACCCGCGATGATCGGCGCGAAGCTGTTCCTGGAGGGGGCGTGGGCGACGCCGGGCGTCCACACGTGCGAGGAGTTCGCCCCCGACCCGTTCATGGCCGAGCTGAACGCGCAGGGCCTCCCGTGGCAGGAGCGCTTCGATCCCGTGAAGGTGCCGTGAAGACGCCGTACTACCTCCTCGACGAGGCCGCGCTCGAGCGGAATCTCGCGCGCCTCGCCCGCGTGCGCCGCGACGCGGGCGTGAAGGTCCTTCTCGCGCAGAAGGCGTATGCGTGCTGGAAGACGTATCCGCTCCTCGCGCGCGACCTGGACGGCACGACGGCGAGCGGCCCCTTCGAGGCGCGCCTGGCCGCCGAGGCGATGCCGGGCCGCGAGAACCACGTCTACAGCCCCGCGTTCACGGAGGGCGACTTCCGCGCGGTCGTGAAGGTCTGCGACCACGTCGTCTTCAACTCGCCGGCGCAGGTCGCCCGCTTCGCCGCGCGCGCACGACGCGCAGGCGTCTCGCCCGGGCTTCGCGTGAATCCCCTTTACAGCGAGGTCGAACACGCGATCTACAACCCCTGCGCGCCCGACTCGCGCCTCGGGACGCCGCGCGCCTACGTGACGGACGAGACGGTCGCCGCCGTCGACGGACTTCATTTCCACGCGCTCTGCGAGCAGGGCGCGGACGTCTTCGCGCGCGTCCTCGAACGCTTCGAGGCGGCGTTCGGCGCGTTCCTGCCGAAGATGACGTGGGTCAACTTCGGCGGCGGGCACCACATCACGCGCGTGGGCTACGACATCCGCCTTCTCGTCTCCACGCTCAAGGCGTTTCGCCGCCGCTGGCCGCACCTGGAGGTCTACCTGGAGCCGGGCGAGGCCGTCGCGCTCAACGCGGGGACGCTCGTCGCCTCGGTCCTGGAGGTGGGCGACTTCGGTCATCCGTTCGCCATCCTCGACACGAGCGCCGCGTGCCACATGCCGGACGTCCTCGAAATGCCGTACCGGCCGCGCGTCGCCGGCGCGGGCGAGGCGGGCGAGAAGCGCCACACGTACCGCCTCGGCGGGCCGACGTGCCTCGCCGGCGACGTCATCGGCGACTACTCGTTCGACCGCCCCCTGAAGCCGGGCGACCGGATCGTCTTCGAGGACATGGCGATCTACACGATGGTCAAGAACAACACCTTCAACGGCCTGCCGCTCCCCGCGATCGCCCTCAGGACGAAGGCGGGCCGCATCAGGACGCTCCGCGCCTTCGGCTACGAGGACTTCAAGACGCGCCTCGGTTGACAGGGCGCCGGTTTTTTGGTTAACTATCTTCCCTAGCGCGGAATCGGCTGACAAGGTCGGTTCCCCGCGCCCGAAGGGTTTTGGGCGCGCAAACGGACAAATTCCCCCCTCGCGGGGGAGCAAAGCCACAGACCAAGGAAGAGATAGAGATGCTGCAGAAAAGCACCCGTCCCGCGAACCCCGGCACCGACCGCAAGTGGTTCCTCGTGGACGCGAAGGACCAGGTTCTCGGCCGCCTCGCGGTCGTCGTCGCCAACAAGCTCCGCGCGAAGGACACGCCCGCGTTCGACCCGTCGGTCGATGCCGGCGCGTTCGTCATCGTCACGAACGCCGCGCAAGTGAAGCTCACGGGCAAGAAGGAAGAGCAGAAGGAATACCAGCGCTACTCCGGCTACCGGGACGGCCTGAAGCGCTTCTCGGCCGCCGAGATGCGCGCCAAGCACCCCGACCGCATGATCCTGGAGGCCGTGTGGGGCATGCTCCCGAAGAACACGATCGCGCGCAAGATGATGACGCGCGTCAAGGTCTTCGCGGGCGAAGCCGACGCGGGCATGCTCAAGTCCCAGAAGCCCGAAACGATCACGCTCTAAGGAGATTTCGAGAAATGGCTACGAAGAAGGTTATTTCCACTGGGACCGGCCGCCGGAAGACCGCCTGCGCGCACGTGATGCTCGTTCCAGGCGAAGGCAGGTGGATGGTCAACAAGGTCGCCCTTGAGGCGTACATCACCTCCGAGGCACTCCGCGACTACCTCAAGCAGCCCGTCGCGATCAGCGGCTTCGACCTCGCCAAGGTCGACGTCGTGGCGTTCGCCAAGGGCGGCGGCTGCTCCGGCCAGGCCGGCGCGATCCGCCACGGCCTCGCCCGCGCGATCGAGGCGGCCGGCGCCAAGGTCACGATCCCGGCCGCGAACGGCGCGCCCGAGCGCGAGGAGTCGGAGTACCGCGCGGCCCTCAAGAAGGCCGGCTGCCTGACCCGCGACAGCCGCATGAAGGAGCGCAAAAAGCCCGGCCAGCCGGGCGCCCGCAAGCGCTTCCAGTTCTCGAAGCGTTAACCGCATTCGTCGGTGGGCCGACTTGGCCACCGCAGCACGACGGGCCGCCGCGGGAGTTCTCCTTCCACGCGCGGCCCCTTGTTTTCGGAGAAGAGACATGGCATTTGGTTTTCTGAAGAAGCTGGCGGCGCTGGTCGCCGGGAAGAAGGAGCCGTCCGCGCAGAAGGGCCGGCCGGGTGCCGCGGCGCAGAAGAAGGGCGGCGGCGGGCGCGGCAAGCGCGGCGGACGCGGCAAGCGCGGCCGGCGCGGCGGTGAGAAGACGCCGCAGCAGGACGGCGCGCAGAAGAAGGAAGGCGGCGGCGCGGCGCGGCAAGCGCGGCGGCCGCAGG
>CAKUCX010000051.1 GCA_934643865.1 uncultured Kiritimatiellota bacterium | reverse complement strand
CGCGTTCTACGGCTGCGCGGGGATAACGTCGGTTGGGTTCAGCGAGAGCCTGACCTCCATCGGGCAGTCGGCGTTTTACAACTGTACAAATGCTTTCACATTCGCATTTGCGGGCACACCGCCTAGCGTTGGTTCATCGGTATTCAAGAATGTAAAGAGTGGCGCTGTCGGCACATATACCGCCGCACATGCGGTGGAGTGGGAAGCGGTGATTGACGACAGGGGATACTGGAACGGGTTGAAGATGAAGCCGTCGTATTACATGGTCATATACGACGCGAACAACGGTACAGGTGCGCGGACAACCGCAACGGTGGAGTGGGGAGAGCCTACGCCCGCTGGAGATGGGACTTTTACCTGGGAGGCTCATTATTTCATGGGTTGGGCGTTTGAAGATGTCGGCGGTAGCACGCTTGGCTCGAACGATGTCATCCCAGAACCGCAAGAAGGGAACACCGTAACGCTGTACGGACAATGGGCGACATTTGAACCCGTGGCGGCAGATTGGGGCTCCGGCTCAATCACGCTCAAGGCAACGGGCGTCGCCGCAAAGGAAGATGAACTCGTATGGCTCTCATACTGTGATGCAAACGCAGGGGACGTCAATTGGGAGTATGTCGATAACAGTAACCCGATATCTATCGATGACGGCCAAAGCATTAGCGTAACTGATACGAACTTTTCATCGCGTCTTGGCGGTATCCCTCCTGTTAAATACAGATTCCAGATCGGAAAGAGTCTTAATGAAATCCGCGCAACCATGAGTTGTACAACGAGAACCAAGCGCGGCATTTTTGTAGGCGTGGGAGAGTTTGGCGGCGACTATCAAACAAAACCAAAGCCGCTACCATCTGCTCCTACGGACGCGAGGAAGTTACGAGACTTAATGGAAAATCAAGGACAGATGGCGGAAAACAACTTGCTCACCAATAGCGACGCAACATACGAGAATGTTGATAGAGCATTTTCTGACTTTGCGGATAAAGTGAAGCCAGGAGATATTTGTCTTGTATATTTCTCAACGCATGGCGGTGTGTTTAATGGTGATACGACAATAGGCACTCTATGTCTTTACAATAAGCCGTCTGAAACAGACGATCCAAAACGTGTTGGTTACCATGAAGCACTTCTTGCGAATCATATTCGTATGCTTGATCCAGAAAACAAGGGTGTAGCCGTTGTGAACATAATATCCGCCTGCCATTCAGGAGCGTTCTTTGACGATTCGAATGAAGAGATGTGCAGCCCTGCCAGTTCTTGGTGTCACAAAGAAAATTTAAGTCCGGTCAATGTGGCATGGTTCACTGCTGCAAGCTATAAAGCCACCGCTTACTCGTACTTCGATCATTTTCTCATCCACTATGGATGGGATGAGGGATGGGCGGATATTGACAATGCAAGGGTCGTTTCATTTCTTGCATTGGCAAATTACACCAAAAGGCAATACGATGGACTATTCAGCGGTATTGTGTTTGAGGATGAAACAGAGTCAAAACAAGCGCAGATAGTCAATGGGCCACTATTGGGCAAGATCATTGCTGGCACTTGCGTTGCTCATTCCGCGAAAGATTCACCATCCAAACCATTGAATGTGCAAGCAAATCAAGGTAAGGCGCGTGATAGTATCATTATTCGGTGGGATAGCAGTTCTGATGCGAGAGAGTATTGCATATTCTATCGTTTTGGAGAGAAAAATAGCGATGGAGAAGTAAATCAATACATTGGAATCAGGAATTCAATTACCGCATCATGCGATTTTAAGGTGACAAGGGAAAATGAACACGATCCAGACGAATATGAAGATTTCCTTGCCACGACACAGAATTGGCCAGCACTTTTTGTTGTGAAAGCAATAAATGGTTCAGGAATTAGCGAGGCGTCCATAGAAGCCAATGGATGGGTGAATGCATTACTGAGAAAGGTGGTGTTCAATGGTAATGGCGGGGCTATTCCCAACAGTTGGGATGGAACTCCCATTAGCGGTTCTCAGCTTCAGGTTTCGACTTGGGTTTTGCAAGGTGAGAAACTGTGGATTGTTCCAACGGCTGATAAAGCAGGATTTACGCTCTGTGGTTGGTTTAATGGCAGCGATGCCGCCATGCCAGAAACGGTAATACAAAACGACGTCACTTATACGGCAAAATGGACGGACATGACATCGGAATATCTGTCCGCGCATCCTAAGATAGCTGCCGCCTCTGGGAATAACATTGCAACTGCCGCGACAATGACGGCGGCAAATGGATGCCGAACGGTGGGTGAATGCTATGCGCTTGGCATAGATCCAGAAGACCCGAACGACGATTTGAAGATTACCGATTTCAAGATAGAGGATGGTAAACCTGTAATAACCCTCAACCACACAAAGGATGATTCTGGCAATTCGTTTGAGTCGCGTATCAGGACGCTTGGCAAAGCGAATCTTACGGACGCTGATTGGGTCGATGTAACGGACAAAGACAAATCGGCGTATCACTTCTTCAAGGTGACGGTGGATTTGCCATGACATACCGAATACAGAAATCGCGGCAGATTTGCCGCCGCATCGCGGGAACGCTCTTCGCGTTTGCGGCGATCTTGTCGCCGTTTACCGTCCGCGCTGAAAAGGCGAATGTCTTTTTCATCCACGGCGCGAACGTAAGCGAACAGGACGCCCGCGCATGGGCGGCGGAAATGTTCAAGCGGCTGTGGCAGGCCGGGGCGAACATGGAGTTTCACCCTGTCGCGTGGGAGTCGGGCATCGGGCCGTCGTACAATTACCAAGTCAATGTCTCAAACGCCTTTGTGACTGCATCGCACCTCGCCCCGTATGTGAACAGCATCCCCGGTCGGCGCGTTGTCATCGCGCACAGTCTCGGCACGATGGTTGCCGCCGCTGCGATTCAGGACTACGGAATGCAGGTCGAGAAGTTGATTATGCTCAACTCCGCCATTCCGTCCGAAGCGTTCAATCCTGACCTTGCGGACGCATCGCCCTCAAACGGCCTTGTTCACGATGACTGGACGGGCTACACGAATGCCTGTTGGACGGCTCTTTGGCATGAGCGGTTTCCTGTGGGCGACGCCAGAAGGAACCTGACATGGCGTGGGCGTTTTGTCGGCGTCAAGTCCGTTGCGGTAAACTTCTATTCTTCCGGCGACGAGGTGCTGGAACTGTACACGGACGCGCATAATCCGTCTTGGTATAACGGCTTCAGTCCGTCCGGCAATTGGGGCGGCCGTTACTCATGGCACAAGCAGGAGATTTGGAAAGGCCGTAAATCGCTTCTCGGTTTCATGGGGACAACTGAATGGTCGGGATGGGGTTTCAAGAAGAACGCTTTCGGTGTCAAGGTGTGGTCTGCGGATGAGGCCAACGCCATAGTTGACTTGTCTGTTTTCGCCACGAATACCGTATTTAATCCCTATCCGGCATCCATAACAAACTCGGTGGCAACCCGCCTTGAAACCGATTTCCTCCTTGCGCAAGGCATCCCCGCTCTTTCACCGCCGACAGGGCGAACGGATTTGTCGGATGTAAATGTCACATCGTTTGACATCAACACGCCGCAGTTCATGGCTAACACTTGGCCACGTCCGAACGACGGGCAATTGGGCGGGCGGTTCCTTCACTCGGATATAAAGAATGTTGCCTATTTCTTCGTGCATCCAGTCTTTCAGAAGATAGTTGAAGTTGGAGGGTTGAACCAATGAAAACTCTTGCTTGCCTTTTCGCGGCAATTGGCACCGTCCATTTTGCCGTCGCATACAGCCCCATCATTGACGGCGCAATGGCCGATGTGAGAATCAAGGTCGTTGACGATATGGGCGATGCCGTGCCAGACGCCACGATCTCCGTCACGTTCTACACTGCGCCGGAAAAAGTTGATGTCAAACGCGGCAAAACGGACGCGCAAGGATGCTTCTCCGCCAAGGGGCGCTGTATCGGCGAGGCGCATACATGGATACGCAAGGATGGGTACTACGAGACAAAGGCAGACCCCAAGTTTAGAATCCTGTCCGACAAAGAGGCGGAGCAGCAGCGCAAGTGGTCAAATGGCACGGTTGAGACGGTGGTCGTATTGAAGAAGAAGCGCAATCCTGTCAGCTTGAATTTCAGCCACAAGCAGTATTGGGCTTTCCCCGTGACAAACGAGGTGTTCTTCATTGACCTTGAATCTTGCGAATGGTGTCCGCCATACGGCAAAGGCAAGCACAAGGACATGTCGCTTCTTTACGAGGCGATTGAACATCCCGAAGACGGGTGGGGCACTACCTATTGGAACAAGCTCACATTGTCAATGCCGAATGTCGTGGATGGCTTCTATTCGATGAAGGCCGAGCCGTCCAGCCAGTTCTTGTATGCCTATCATGCAAACACCAATGCCGTGTTCTCAAAGTCTCTCGTGCTTGAACGGGAGCGCAAGAACGACCACATGATTAAGAAGGTTCTGCCCGCCGAAAACGAGTATTTCATATTCCGTACCCGCACGGCTACAAACCATCTGGGGCAAGTGACGAGCGCAAACTATGGGCGCATCGGCGAAAAGCTGAATCTCGCCATCGGCCTTAGCATGAAGTCTTGGTTCAACCCCAAACCCAACGACACGAATCTTGAGGATGCTCGGGCTTGGTGACAAATACGCACCGATAGTTGTAATCGCGTAGCCACGCCGCCGCCCGATTGGGCGGCGGTTCGTGTTTCTGTCCCCTCGCTTCTTTATCGCTTCAACCGTTTGTCGCTGAAAGATTCCTTTCGGCGGCAATAAACATCTTTACCCAACGGCGGCGAGTTGCCGCCGATTTCAATATCCCCGAAAGGGGTCCACATGCGACTAATCGCATTTCCGCAGTGGGACAAATTGACGTCCCTCTTGCGCGGCATGGCGCGGCAATCCGCCGCCGACTATGCACAACGAAACATCGTGCGCATCATCCCGAAAAACGGCGTTGCGCACCTTGTCAACAATGCCGTGAACCTTCTCGCCGTCGATGGAAATGCGCCGGAGAGCGAAGCTCGGAGGGAAGGTTCAAGCGAAGCGCAGAACGGCGAAGCCGGCCCCAAGGCCCCGCGCACGACGACGGTCGTGATGCCCGACATGGTGCCGGGCAAGGCGCGTGACTTCATGCTCCGCGTGACCGCCAACGGAGAGAACGAGATCGTCTTTACGGGCGCGGAGGCGTTCGAGGGAGAGGAAGGCGCACTCGAACCTCTGAACGACGGCGAGACGGTCGTGTACTTCTTCACCGAGACTGCGGCCGACGTGCTGCTCGTCGCCCGCAAGGTCGTGGAGAGACTTGAAACCTAAAGGAGAGAAACCATGCAAATAGACTGCTACGGATTCGAGGCGACGAGCCAGTTCTTCAAGCGGAAGGAGCTGGACGCACACCTCATGAAACGGATCGACGGCATCCTGTACGTCTGCTTCGACGGCGAGGCGGAACGTCCGATCCACCGGCTCGACAAGGACGAGCACGGGAACGTGCGCCTCATGTGGGCGTACGGAAAGTGGGAGGACGCGGAGTCGCTCCGCTACGTCCCGATCAACGACACGATGGAAATCAAGGACCCGGAGGACAAGTAGATGGACGTTCTATACATTCCGCAGCTCGACGATACCGGCTCGGGCGGCGAGGGCGACGGCGGCGGCGTCGCCGCGAGGTACAGGATTCTCCGGCGGGTGCCGGAGGACGGAGTCGTGAACCTCACAGACCGAGCAATCACGCGGATCGACATCGCCACGGGCGGCGGGCCGCTCAAGCTCGTCGTGCCGCCGGAGGCGAAAGGATCGGCGAGGGACTTCTTCGCGAGGCTCGTCATCACCGCCGACGAAATCCCGGAGGTGACGTTCGCCGCGCCCACGGGCGAGACGATCTCGTTCGAGGACGTGGACGATGACGTGTTCAAGTGCGAGACGGGCGTGAACGTGTTTGCCTTCACCGAGCTCGACAACGGCATCTTCATCGTGAACCGCAAGATGGTGGACATCGACATCGAGGTGGAGTTCGATGCCTGCGGCGGGACGCTCGACAAGACGAAGTACGCGTTCAAGCTCGGTGCACAGTATTCCGCGCTCCCCAAGCCCACGCTGGCGGGGTACACGTTCGTGGGCTGGTTCACGGCGGCGGAGGACGGCGTGAAGGTCGAGGCGACAGACCGGTGCAAGACTGGCGTGACGAACCTCTACGCGCATTGGGAGGTGTACGTCGATCCGTTCGTGGACGCGATCTGCGCCGCGAGAAACCTCACGTTCTTCTCCGAAGGCGAAAGCCCGTGGTTCGTGGACGGCGACGGTGCGGCGCGTTCCGGCGCAATCGGCGACAACGGCGCGACCACGCTCACCACGACCGTGCAGGGCAAGGGAACGCTCGCGTTTCGTTGGCGCACGTCGAGCGAGGGCGAGTACGACAGGCTACACGTCATCATCGACGGAAACGAGGTGGCGCGGATCAGCGGCTGGCGCGAGTGGGCGGACTTCTCGCACACCATCGGCACGGACGGTTCGCACACGGTCGAGTGGCGGTACGACAAGGACGGCAGCGTCGCGGACGGCGATGACTGCGGCTGGATCGATGATGTCGTGTGGACACCGGAAGGAGGCGCGTAATGCAGATCGCGTCAAGGCGGATCGTGTGGAGCGAATCGATCTCCGGCGGCGGCAGAACCGTTCTGCTGATCCGGGCAGATCCACGCTACCTGACCGCCAAGATATGCTCGGGAGGTCTTGCGCCGGGAAGCGCAGACGTGACGGTCGACTGGGGAGACGGCTCCGTCGAGAAGTTTCCGAACCTCAACGGCAGAACGCACACCTATGCGAGGGCAAGGGACTACGTCGTAAGGATCAGCGACGATCTCGCGACATTCGGCTTCACCGCAGGGAATCCCGGCGGCGACCATTACCGCGATATGCTGATAGAGCTGGTCTCGCTCGGCACGAAGGTCACGTCGATAGCCGGATACGGCTTCAACAACTGCCACAACATGAGGGGCGTCATTTGCCTGCCGAATGTCACCTCGATTGGAGGCTACGCCTTCGGCACGACGCTCGGCATAACGGACTTCATTCTCCCGTCCATGACGCAGCTCGTCCAGACGTCCTTCTACTGCGGGCCGAGTCCTACGCAGATACACGCGGACAACGTCACGCAGATCGGGTCGGAGTTCTGGAACTACTACGGCGGGCATCTCGCAGACCTGTACCTGCGCGGTTCGCCCTGTTCGCGCATAAAGGCGATGCGGGACTTCTCGTTCCGCGCACCCGCTTCGGCACGTTTCCACGGTTCGGACGGCATCGTCCTCGGCAACGGAACGGTCATTCACGAATAAACAGAAAGGACAGTAGATGAACACGAAGTACGGACGGCTGGTGAACGGCCGGATCGAGTACGCCCCCAACGCCCTGGAGACGGAGGACGGCGTGAAGATGAACCCCACCAAGGTGAGCTACCTCGCGGCGGGGTGGAAGAAGGTCGTGGACGTGAAGCCCACGGCGGAGCCGGGATACCGCGTAGAGGTGTCCGGCTGGCTCGAGGGCGCGGACACGCTCACGTGCGTGTACAAGGTCGTGGCGGGCGAAACGCCCTCCAGCGGTGTGCGCGTATTCTCGAAGTTGAAACTCGTCGCCGCCTTGAAGGAGGCCGACAAGTGGGTGCTTGTGAAGACGTGGATCGAGGAACGCGGATTCTACGACTACTACGTCGCCGCGCAGAACTTCCGCGAGGACAACCCGCTCTTCGCCGAGGCGCTCGCCGCCATCAAGGGCTACGCCCGCATGACGGACGAGCAGGCCGAGGCGATCCTCTCGAAGTGCATCTACGAGGAGTGACGGCGATGGCGGGCATCGACGAGATCAAGCGGCTCAAGCGTCTCTGCGAGGAGTACGGTCTTGAGGGACGCGAAGTCCTCGCCAAGCACACGGACGAGGAGCTTGCGCGGCTGTTCAACGGCATCGGGCCGGAGGCGTTTCCCGGATGGCTTCGCGTCGTCCTCGATTCGCTCCATCCCTCGCTCGCGCCGGTCGCGTTCATCCACGACGTGGAATGGAGCGAGTCGGACGGGACGCGGGAGGCGTTTGCGGAGAGCAACGCCCGCTTCTGCCGGAACGGAATCAAGGTCGCCTGTGCCGCCTTCGGGTGGTGGAGGCCGCGCCGGTACAAGGTCATGTGGGATGCGGTGAAGTTCGCCCGCATCTGCCAGCGTTTCGGATGGGCGGCGTGGTACGCCCCGTTCGAGGCGCGGGAGGGACGCGCTCCTGCGCGTCCGCAGGAAAGAGGTGCGGCATGAAGTGGCTTGCCATTTGCGGCGGCGTTCTCGCCGCCGCCCTCTCCGGCTGCGCGTCGCAACGGCTCGAGACGAGGGAGTGGTACGAGCCCACGCCCACGACGATGCAGACGCGCAAGGACGGACAGCGCATCGGTGCGCTCAAGTCCGAGACCATCAAATCCGGCCAGCCCGACTGGTCGGGCAACAAGACCTTCTCGCTCTTCTCATGGTGAGGGGAGCGGATCAACAACAACAGACAAGGAGAATCCGAAATGAACAAACTGGAAAGACTACTCAATATCGTGCTCCAGGCGGCGTTGACGTTCATCGCGCTCTTGGTGTGCGTCAAGCTCTGCACGGGCTGCGCCCTCATCGGCAAGGCCGCTCCACGCGAAAAGGTCGTGGAGGCTCTGAAGAGCGCATACGAAAGCGGCGGGCGCGAAGCGGTGTCGAACCGCATCGAAAAGCTCGTCGCGGACGGAACGCTCTCGCGGAAGCAGGGTGAGAAAATCCACGCGCTGATGCAGAAGGCATACGAAGGTCTCGTTGACAACCTCTCGCGGCGAATCGAGGAGGCTGCGGTCAACGAGTCCGGCGAAGGTGAAGATACCAACTGCGGTAAGTGCGAAGACTGCAAAGCGAAGTGAATGGTTGCGGGTACGCCGGTCGATCTGGCGTACCCGCTTTTTTCGTTTCCGAAGATGGTTCCAAGACCTCGCGGGGGCGCGAATCGAGAGCCTATCCAATCGTCCGTATGAGCCCTCCGGGTGGAGGGCGGGCAATTTTCAACAACCCGAAAAAAGGAAAAGAAGATGACGAACGAGAAGAATCCGCTGACCGGCGAGACGGTCACGTATGAACCGGCGGGACCCACGGGGAACGCCTTTTGGATCATGGGGGCGACCGCCAAGGCTCTCCGCCGGAACGGTCACGCCGACAAGGTGGCGGAGTACCAACGCCGCGCCACCTCCGGCAACTACGAGAACCTCCTCGCGGTGACGCGGGAGTACGTGAACCTCGTCGAGGTCTGAATCTGAACCGCCTCGCCGCAGACGGTTTTCTGCGGCGAGGCAAATTGACAAACTATGCGGCTGGAGATTTCCGGCCGAGAAAGGAAAACGAAAATGGAAACGGAAAACGAGTATCGCGTGTTCGTGTACGGAACGCTCCTCTCAAACGAATGCAACTGCGGACGGGCGCGTGGCGCGAGACGGTTTCCCGCATGGACTACGGGAACCATCTACGACACGGGATTCGGATTCCCCGCGTTCGTCAAGGACGGCGAGACGCGCATCGAAGGCGAACTTCTCATCGTCAACAGCGAGGCGTTCTCGTCGATGGACAGGCTCGAGGGCTATCCGCGTTTCTACCGCCGCGAGGAGATCGACGTGTTCACCGCGAGCGGACGCGTCCGCGCATGGGTGTACATCATGAACCGCCTCCCCGCCGAGGCGAAGGTCATCCAATCCGGCGACTGGCGGAAGTACCGCCAAGGCGGTCAAGCATGACGTGACGCGCTGAAACGCGCCGACGCGCCTTGGGCGGCGTCGCTCCGAATCGACGGGGCGACGCCGCTTTCGTTTTTCCGACCCTGCGTCCTTCGTGGTTTTCGCGCCTTTTGCCGCCGATTATAAACGATAATTTCGCTGAAAAATAGTGAAAATATCAAAATACCCACTGGCTATTAGTCACGGATTACGGCATCATACGGTCAGAAAAACAACGCGGGGATAGGCCTCGCGGAAACAAGAAAAGGAAAAAACGATGACGATAACAGAGGCAGAGATGATGAACCGCACCTTCGGGTGCGAGCTCGAGTACGAGGGAATCGGCCAGGAGCGGGCGGCCAAGACGGTCGCCGAGGTGACCAGCGGAACCGCGAGGTACGTCGGAGGCTCCTACAGAACTTGGGAGGTGACGATGCCCGACGGACGCAAGTGGAAGGTGGTCAGCGACGGCAGCCTTTGCGGGACCTCCTCCGAGACGGTCACGCCGGTGATGACGGTCGCCGACCTCGACACCCTCCAGAAGGTGGTACGCGCCTTGCGGCGCAACGGCGCGAAGGCGAACAGCCACACGGGACTCCACGTCCACGTCGGCGCGGGCGACTTCACCGCCGAGAACGTCAAGAACCTCGTGAAGACCTTTTACAAGCAGGAGACACTGATCCTCAAGGCGGCTGGAACCCTGCCCGCCCGCATCGCGCAGTACACGCGGCGCACCGACCACGCCTTCGTGGACAGGATTTGCAAGATGCGCAACCCGACGATGAACGCGATCAACACCGCGTGGTTCGGAACCTTCACGCCCCACCCGCACCACTACGAAGGGCACCGCTACCACGCGCTGAACCTCAACAACCTCTGGAACGACAAGCGCACAATCGAGTACCGCTTTTTCAACGGCTCGACCCACGCCGGCGAGGTCAAGACGGCAGTCCAGCTCGCGATCCTCATCGCCCTCCGCGCCAAGAGCGCGAAGGCCTCGAGCGCGAGGAACCCCCGCCCCTACAACGAGGCGAGCGCGAAGTACGACCTTCGGGTTTTCCTGCTCCGCCTCGGCGCGAACGGAAACCTCTTCAAGACGATGCGGTTCCACCTTTGCAAGCACCTTCCGGGCTCGGCGGCTTGGAAAGACGGGCGGCACGACTGAAGCGGAACGCCCCGCCCCCCGCGAGGGGGACGGGGTAAACCCCGACGGAAAGGAAACGAACGATGAACAGATTTTACTTCGCCTACGGATCGAACATGAACCCCGAGCGCATCCGCGAGCGCATCCCGATGGCGCGGGAGGTCGGCACAGCCCTCATCCTCGGATGGCGGCTCAAGGAGCGGCTCTACGCCGACATCGAGCAGTCGAAGGGCGGGCGCGTGGACGGCGTTCTCTACCTCCTCACGCCGAGCGAAATCCACCGCCTCGATGCCTACGAGGGCTACCCGCACACCTACTGTTGCGTCGAGCTCGACGCGATCATCGACCCCCTGCACAAGGTCTCCGCCTTCACCTACGTCCTCACGGACGCGGCGAGGCGCGAGCGCGAGGGGAAGAAGTACCCGGAGGACTACCGCCTCATCTGCTCGGACGGGGCGCAATGGCACGGCATCCGCGACACCTTCCACCGCAAGGACGATCCGCCGTTCTCGCACACCCTCGCAAGGCGGATGTGGTTCCCGCCAGTCGGAAAGCCATCCACGCGGGCGGACGTCGCTGGCGCGAAGCGGGGCGCAGGCGCGGCGAAGGACGCGGCGAAAAAGCCGCCGAAAAAACAATGATAAAGGCCGTTGCTATGTTTGACGAATTACGGCATATTATCGGACGATGGGATAGGGACTCGATTCGCGGCCCCCGTGGGGCGCGTCAAAAAAAGCGTAATGCGTCACTGAACAGCGGGGTGTAGAAACTCCGACGGTTGGCAAAGGGGCTCCGCTACCGTTGCGCCTGACGCTTCGCGCCGTCCAACCTCGTGCCAACAAACATCTCTCACTTTTTCTGATTCTGCCCCCTGGTTGCATGTATCGGATATGACATACTGTCTGCATGAAGGCAAAGAACTGCAAGGACGATGCGACCAAGGCCGCGTTCCTGAGGAGGGTCGCGGCGCTGTGGCCGGTGGCGCGGGGCACGGTGTCGCTTGTGCGCAAGCCCTGCGGCCGCAGCCGGTGCGGGGCCTGCGCCTCGGGCAGGGGGCATCCCGCGCTCATCTTCACCTACCGTGTCGACGGCAGGGGCAGATGCCTGCACGTGCGCGTCCGCGACGAGGAGGAGATGCGCAAGGCGGTCGAAAACGGAAGGCGGCTCGAGGCCCTCCTCGCGGAGGAGGGCGTGAGGCTCGTCGAGTCGCTGCGCGCGGAGGCGGATGCGGACTGAGCGCCAGTCCGCGGGCTGCCTCTGCCCGAAGCACGCCAGGGCCATCGGGCGGATGGCGGAGCTGGAGGAGGAGAACGTCCGCCTCAAGGCCCGCGTCGCGCACCTCGAGTCGCGCCTGGGGACCGAGGTGCGCGACGCGAGGGAGGCGCCGTTCGGGAAGAACACGCCTCCGTCGAAGGTCAACTTCAGGAAGGACTCAGACGAGGCCTCGCGGCTGCGGCAGGGAGGCGCGAAGCCCGGACACGAGGGGCACGGGCGGAGGCGCGTCGCGCCGGAGGACGCCGACGAGCGCCGCGAGGCGTCGGCGCCGTCCGTCTGCCCGGACTGCGGGGCCCCGCTTGTGCGCGTCGCGCCGGAGGGCCGCGAAGTCCGCGACATCCCGCCGCCGAGGCTGCGCACCGTCCACTGGACGGTGGGGCGCGGGTTCTGCCCGCACTGCCGCAAGGCGTTCGCCGGCGCGGTGCCGGGAGTCCCGCCCCGCTTCGCGGCGTCGAACCGGGCGATCGCGCAGAACGCGGCGGACCGCTACCTGCACCGCATGACGGTCGGCACGATATCGCGCCGCACGGGCATGAACGCGAGCACGCTGCTCAAGGAGGACGGGGCGCTGGCGGACATCCTGGGGCCGTGCATGCCGAGGCTGCGCCGTGAGTACCTCGGGGCCGACGTGAAGCACGCCGACGAGACGGGGTGGCCGTGCAACGGGGCGCACGGACAGTACGCATACGGGTTCTTCGCGGAGGACGTCGCGCTCTACAGGTTCCGGAAGACGCGCGCGGGCTCCGTCCCCGCCGGGGTGTTCGGGGGCCGCAGGCCGCACGGCGTCCTCGTGACCGACAGGTACACGGGCTACGACAGGCCGTGGCGCGGGGACAGGCAGTACTGCTACGCCCACATCCTGCGGAAGCTCCTGCGGCTTCTCAAGAAGGAGCCGGACAACAAGGAGTACAAGGCGTTCGTGCCGCCGATGGCCGAACAGCTCCGCGCCGCAATGAAGCTCCGGTCAAGGGGTCTTCCTCCAGGGGACTTCGCCCGCGAGGCCGAGGCGATCAAGTCCAGGATCGTGGAGCTGGCCGGGAGGAGCGCGAGGGACCCGGCGCTTCAGAACGTCCAGAACATCTTCAGGGAACACGCAGACAGGATGTACCACTGGGCGAGGGGCCCTGACATCCCGGCGGA
Source organism: uncultured Kiritimatiellota bacterium (assembly GCA_934643865.1). Taxonomy (GTDB): domain Bacteria; phylum Verrucomicrobiota; class Kiritimatiellia; order RFP12; family UBA1067; genus RUG572. The sequence continues at coordinate 11,027 of CAKUCX010000051.1, read as the reverse complement.
GAACAACCGCGCGGAACGCGGCGTGAGGGGGCTGGTCATAGCCCGCAAGACGAGCTTCGGAGGCCAGTCCGAGGGGGCCCTCCGGGTACGCGAGGTCAACCAGTCCGTCATGGAGACGCTGGCTCTGCGGCACGACGACCCGGCCGCGAAGCTTGCGCAGGCCCTCGACGTCTACGCCTCAACGGGAAAGAAATCGGCCGTGCGCGACTTCCTCTTCCCAAGAGCCGGGCGGTTGGATTGTGCGCAGCATCAGGCGCAGCGGTAGCGGAGCCCCTTTTCCAACCCTCGGAGTTTCCATGCCCCGCTGTTCAGTGACACATTACAAAAAAGCGACAAGTCCGCTTGATTTCCGCCACCGGTTATGGCATCATTTCAACTGCTACTTGTGAAAGGAGAATGACCATGAAGGATATCATAAGAAAGACAGCCGAGTTCAAGGCACTCCGCGCCGAGGCGCGTGAGGCGATTGCCGCCTACGAGGACGGCGCGGACTTCGACTTCACGATCAGCCGCCTCGCGGCAATCGGCGAGCAGATGAACATCCTGCTGGCATAGTCCCGCAGCCTTTCAAGGGCGGAGATAACCTAACTCCGCTCGCGGGCGGTCGCCGTATTTTTCCGAGCGTCATATTTCCTTTTGGCGCGAAGGTTTTTCTACGGACAAGGCCGCCCGCATTTTTGTCTTTATTATTGCAGCGCGTGTCGGGGAAGTCGGATTTTTGATATAATATGCAGTGTTCGGCAGGGAAGGTAGTTTCTACTTCCGGTAGATCAAGTACCCCTGCCGGGCGTTTTCTCCTGTCGTTCCGAAAGGCGGGGCGCGTGGGGATAGCCGACGATAAAAGACATGACGCTGAATGAATCCATGGGGCGTTTCAACGTCCGCAAGACGCTGCGCTTCGAGTTGAAGCCGCTCGGCAAGACCGCCGAGAACCTCGACGCATTCCTCGCAGAGGACGAGGAACGCGCATCAGATCTCCATACCATCAAGACGCTCATCGAGGCGGAGCACCTCGCGCTCGTGCGCAGGGTGTTCAACGCGCTCCCCGATCCGCTTCCGGGCTACAGCGAAATCAAGCACTCCTTCAAACGCGACCCTGCGTACCCGGTTCTCTCCGAGCGCGGGACGGCATCCGTGGTCAAGGCGATCATCGAACGGTGCCGCCAGACGAGGATGGCGGTTCCGAAGCAGGTGCGAAACCTCGAGCGGTGGCAGCCGCTCTTCATCAAGTGTCACTGGCATTGCCTCTCGCTCTACACCGACAACGGCGAAAACTCCGTCGCCCGCGAATGGGCCGGAAGGCCGAAGGCGGATGTGGAGGCGACGAGCCGTTTCCTGCGCGGGGCGCGGAAGGTCAAGCCGTCGCGCAACTACTGGTTCGACCGCGCACCGTTCCGCATGATGTTCGACAACCGCTCGTGCGGAATGGGCTGGCTGAAGGAGGATTTCAGGTATTCGCACACGTTTCTCATGAAGGACGGCGACCGCGTCCTCATCGGCGTGACCCCGCGCACGTCAAAGGTCGATCCCTTTTCCATGCCCAATCCGCTGCCCGTCGAGGAGGCGTATCAGCTCTATGTCGAGACGGCGGACGAGAAGCCGCATTTCCGCGCCATTCCCCGCGCCCTCGTCGATGCGCCCGCGCACCACGGATCGCTGTTCCTGTTCGAGCTGTGCGGGCGCGGGCTGCGCAACAAGTCGAACCTCAACGCGATGTATCTCCGCGCCCTCCTCTCGGACGGCAACGTCAAAGACCGCGTGTTCCACCTCGACCGCGTGTGCGAGTTCCACGTGCGCAAGGGAACGGACATCCCGAAGGACGGCAAGCCGGAGCATTTCCGCCAGCGGTTCGCGGAGCGCAAGTTCTTCGTCTCCCTGCACGTCAGCTGCAATCCCGACCTCGTTCTCGCGGGGAACCGTCCGCAGGCGTTCGGCAACCTCGCCAAGTTCTGCCAGAACGAGCCCTACGCGAAGTTCATCATCGTCGCGCCAACCGACGGCGGCTACACGGTTGACGGCGAGTTCATGTCGACGGCGAAGGCGAACAGCGGCGGCTTGTCGGGGACGCTGGCGCGGCTCGTCGTGGAGAAGGACGCCTACGTGCTGATCGACCCCGCCGTGCCGGATACGATCCGTCGCGCCGTGAAGGACAAGTTCTCGTACATCGTCGTGCGCGGGCGCGAGCCGTACACGGACGGCGGCATCATGCGCGGCTATCAGCTTGTGGACAGGGTTTTCGCCGGGAAGCCGGAGGACTTGCAGCTCGCCGAGCTGGCCCGGAGGAGCCGGGGCGCGGCGAAGCGCGAAGTCGCGGAAAAGGCGGCTGCGGAGCGGGAGGCAAAGGCGGCGGCTAAAGCGGCGGAGAAGGCCTCGAAGCGGGCGTATGCCGAGGAGCAGGAGCGCAAGGCGGCCGAGAAACGCGCCGCCCGCAAATTGGCGATGGTGGACGGTTCTTCGGAGGCGTTCTCCGCGCCCTTGTTCAAGGAGGGGCGGTTCGTGTTCAAGTTCGGGTACAAGACCTCCGACAACATCCGCCACGTGTGCGAGTGCCGCGCCGACACAAAGGAGGACGTGTACGCCAAGCTGCGGACGGTCGGTGTGCGTCCGTACCGCGTGGAGTGCGACGATCCGGAGTTCACGAACGCCGCGTCCGCTCCCGCGCAGCCGCTCGGCATCGCCGACCGGCTCAAGAGACTTAACGCGCTCAAGGCGGAGGGGCTGCTCACCGAAGAGGAGTACGCCGCGCAACGCGCAAAGATCATCTCGGAGCTGTAGCCATGCCGAAGAATCTGCTCAAAGCGAAAACCGAGAGGTTTCTGGAAATCCGCGACCCGAAGAAGTCCGTGGGCCTGTGGTCGCACCATGCAGAGTTCAGTTCTACGCTCCATCCCGTCGCGCCGACGCGCCTGACGCTCGGGCGGTTCTTCAACGCCGATCTCGTCCGCCACGAGACGCAGGCCGAGGCGTTGGAGATGATACGGGCGAAAGGCTGGAACAAGTCGCCTGCGCAGAAGATGAAGGAGTACGCCGCGCAGTACCTCGGCGAGAGGTTCGACGAAAACGGCAAGGGCGAATGGCCGCCCGTGCCGAGGTGGTTCAGGGCGTGGCACGGGTTTTCGAGGTGGCTGGCACACGCGAAGACCGCGAAGCCGGACACGGACGTGCGGCTGTCGTTCGGAACGCCCGTGACCGGCGCGTACTGCGCGGGGGAGAAGCACCGCACGTCGCGTGTCGTGTTCCTCAAGAAGAACGGGCGCAACTTCATCGGCGTGATGATGAAGGACGGATGGTACGGATGGGACATCATCGAGAAGTCCGCGTACCAGGTCGATCCATACGAGCGGCTCGTCCTCTCGCCGACGCATGGTGCCGTGTGGCAGACGGTCGATGCGGACATCATCACGGAACTTGTGCAGAACAAGCGGTTCTGCCTCTTCGAGATGGAGCGGCATCCGTTCTTCGACGCGCTGACTGACGAAAAGAACAGAGCCGAGGCTCTGGGCGGCATTTCCCGCAACGTCGAGTTCTACGTCCACGACCCCAACGGGCCGGAGGAGCGGTTCTACATGACGTGGAGCGCGACGTTCAATCCGCGCAAGCGCAAGTACGACGGCTGCGACAAGAGCAAGGTGCGGCTTGTCGAAACGATGTCGGAGCGCAGCAAGAACTGGATTGGGCGGCGCATCGAGGTGACCGACCCCGCCAAGGCGGACGAGGCGGCGAGGTGGGTTGCCGAGAACAACGGATGCGTCCTCCTGCCGCCTGACGTGTCTGACGAGCTGCGTTTCGCCGTGATGCGTTCGCTCTTCTACATCACGTTTCCGGAGCGGACGATTGACGAGCCGGGCGGACTTCTGCGCGGCTACCAGCTGCCGGGGCGCATGGTTCAGTTCGCCACGAAGCAGATCCGCCACGACGGTGGGCGGGACATCGTGGAGCGTCTGCGGAAGAAGTCGCAGGAGGCCGTTGGGCGAAAGCGCGCTCTTGTGGTCGATACGCTCCTGGGCCGTGCGGCGCGGGTTGTCGCCGAGCGCAACGGCATCGGAAAGGACGAGGCGTTGCGGCGCATCGAGGGCGCGGGCGGACGCGCCGTGATCGCGACGGCGGCGTGGCGGTGGGGTTTCATGGAGGGGAACGCCCTCTCGCTCTTCAACGCATCGCCGCAGGCCGGATCGCTCAAGCTCCCCGACCTCTCCCTCGCCATCGGCTTTGAACACCGCCTCGGACTCGACGGCGGCAAGGCGACGGTCGGCAAGCTCGTGCAGACGGCGCGGATCATCTCGCTCGAGGAGTCCCTCGACGCGATCCGTTTCTGCAAGGACGTGAAGATTCCGGCGCGGCGCGTGTCCACTCCGTGGCGCGGGGCGGAAAAGGACGCCGTCGTGTACGTCGGCGACTCGCTGCGGATCATTCGCGACGAGGGACAGTACTATCTTCTCGCGATTCCGAAATTCGCGCAGTACCAGTACGAGCGCGACCTGCTTTTCGAGCCGGGCGACGGGAAGTCCGTCGCAGTCAAGGCGTACCGCTGCGTCTCGGACGAGGGGATGCGCTCGCGCCACGACAACCACATCGAGGAGGAGCTGTTTGACTTCAACAAGATCATGAACCTTGCCCGCGACGGGCGCGTGTACCTGTATTCTCTGGACGTTGGGGCGGCCCGGTGGCTCTTCGACGCGACGTACACGCTGGCGAACAAGCGTCCGTGCAGGTTCATCCCAACCATCCCGCAGCTGTTCACGCCCGGTTCGCCATTGAAGACGTGCCGTCCGCACAGACAGAACGGCGTGTACCTCGTCACGGACGTTCCGGCCGATACGGAGACAATCGAGGTTCGGATGATGTTCACCGCAAACCCGCAGGTTCGGCGCGACGGGCGCAAGTACGAGGGGCGGTCGTGGAAGTCCTACTGCGATGCGCACCCCGGCGACGAGGGGCGCGAAGCCGTCCTGTGGCCGACAGGCGAGGCAATGGCGGAGTCCCTCAAGAATGCCGCACGGCGCGTCGTCGAGGCGGACGGCATCCTCCTGACCGACGAGGAGCATCTTCCGGCTGCACTCGAAGGGATGGGGTACGTCATTACGCAGACAGCAGACCCCTACGCGCCGGGCGGCATCTACCACGGCTATATGCTTGCCGACCGCGTGTTCAAGGATACCGACGGACGCGTGGAGTGGCGCGAGGCGACGGGAATCAAGCGCAAGCCTGTTCCGGAAGGCAAGTTCGACCATCAGAAGTACACGGAGGCAAAGCGGAAGGAGAACGCGGGCAAGCCGCTCGCCGAAGTGCTGTCGGAGCGGATCGCGAAAGAGGCCGAGGCGGCGTTTTCGGAACGCATCGAGGCGGAAGTCCTCGCCGACAAGAAGACGGCAAAGTTCTTCACGCTCGAGGCTCCCATCGTGATCGGCGACGAGTTCAAGGCGATGGTGGCGCGGGAGTTCCGTCGCGTCGCCTACACGGGGACGATGGGCTGGCGGCAGCAGATCGTCCGTCCGGCGCACGAGGTCGCCCTTGGCATCTGGCTGGCGCGTCTCCAGCCCGACCCGTCCTTGCCGGAACGCGCCCAGACGCGCCAGAACGCCCCTGTACGCCCTCCGGCGGCCAAGGACGCGCCGTCGCCCACGCCCGCGCAGAGAAAGCGTCTGGCCGCCCTTGACGCGCTTCTGGCGGAAAGCCTCGTCACGCAGGAGGAGTACGAAGCGAAGAGGCGCGAGATACTGGAGGTGAAGCCATGAAAAGAGCGATCCTTGCCATCGCCGCCATTCTCTGCCTGCACACGTCCGCCGTGGCGATTCCCGAATGCTACTCCAACTGCTTCGAGATCGTGGCGGGCGAGTATCCGACGCTCGTGTTCACGGAGAACCGCGACGTGCAGATCAAGATCGAGTCGTATGCGGCGGACGCACACGGATGGTGGATGGTGAGCGATGCGAGTGTCACCGGCAACATGGTCTTTGCCTTTTGCGAAGTCGGGGCTCGCGTCGCGACGGCCAACTTCGGGAACTCCGGAAACCACTTCATCAAGGACGTTTCTCCACGCGAAGAGCCGATTTTCCGATTTGCCTTCAGGTGGGAGAACCGAGTTCCGTCTGGTCCAAGCGGCTACTACATCGGCTGGGTTTCGCTGATCGTAAACGCCGCCAATGAGCCGGTTGTATATGGAAGCGAGGTGTCGATACACACCGGCGAACCCGTTATGGGGCGCGGGGAGCCGGCACACCTCTATGCCGAAGTGGAGTTCAGAACCATCGACCACGGCGACTGGCTGGAACTCGACAGATACTGCATCCCGCGCAATACTGAAAGATGGATTCTGATCCCGTCGGAGATCGACGGCAAGCCCGTCCGTTCGATTGGGTACGAGGCGTTCATCGGCTGCTCAAAGATCGCCGGCATAACCATCCCGGACGGAATCCTCGACATCGGGGACAGGGCTTTTGCCGCCTGCTCTTCAATGAGGGAACTCGTGATCCCCTCGACGGTGACGAACGTCGGGATGGAGGTGATTTCGTCGTGCGATTCGCTGGCCGACCTTCGGATCGATGCTGTCCTTCCAACATTCGGATACAAGGCATTCACCCATTCCGGTTTGACGAACATCGTCCTCGCCGTCGGGATCACGAACATCGACAACTACGCCTTTGCCAACAATCAGCATCTCGAAACCGTGAGGATTCCGCAGAGCGTCCAGCGCGTCTGCACATGGTCGTTCGACGAGAACTGCCAGGCACTAACGACCGCGTATGTGCCATACGCCACGGTGCTTGAGGACGAGGCATTCCCGCCGGGATGCTCCATCATCCGCTATGGCCCGATTCTCGACATCTACACGCCAAAGACGTGGCAGACAGCCGATGAGGAGACGAAGGTCGCGTTCATGCGGACGCTCGACTGGAGGGACTACGCCACCGCGCCGCTGCTGTACTTTACCGGATGGCACGGCGACGGCGTGACCGAAGACCACGAACCGGCAACCGCATCGACCGCCTGTGTCCATCTCGGCATATCGCCACGGCACATCGAGACCACAAACGACGAGGGGCGGAAAGAAGTGTACTACAAGATGCCGAGCGTCGTGATGACCGGGTTCGATCCCGTGACGCGGACGATCACCGGGCGTATCGTTCCGGCGGCGGGGACGCGGATCGTTTCGGAACCGCTCAAGCGGGCGTTCGGGTTCAGGCAGTACGTCACATATCCAGAAGACTGCGTCGGCCTGGTCGGGGGCAAGGATTGGGGACCGTGGATCAACGCCGGAGACCAGGGGTTCGAGTTGGACTTATCGGACTACCTTACGGACGGAACGTTCCGAATCACGTACCCGGACTACGTGCCGGAGGACAAGTACGGAAACTTCTTCCGGTTTCTTCTCCACGACAATGCCGAGCAGTTGTGGTGAGTGTGCGTCCTTGCACACGGGGTCTCTTTTGCGCGTGGGACGGGTGAATGATGAAGCGCACCGTTCGGCGGGGCGGATTGAGTGCAGGGGCGCGTAAACATTGAGGAAAATACGCCTTGCGGGGGCGCGTCTCTTGTCCGGCCAAAAGAGAGTCGCGGGGCGCAGTTGTCCGATTCACGGGGTTCGTAAAAGTTCACCATGTCCCATCGCGAATCGGGAAACCCCTTGTTTACTTGGGATTTCAAGCGCGGGGGTTCCCCCGACTTCTCCCATTTGAAACTTTAGATGGTGGAGGTGAGGGGAGTCGAACCCCTGTCCGAAATGGAATCAACCTGACTTCTACGCGTGTAGCCGGCCTTTGATCTCGAAACGGGTATGCCGGCAGGCGGGCTTATCCCGAATCCACCGCTCGGTTATACGAACCTCCGGCGCGCGAGCGGCGCGCTCCGGGGCAAGTCCTGCTGGATGATGTCGCACCGGCTCAGCAGGCGTCGGCCGGGCGACATGCGGGCTATCAGTTAGGCCGCGAGAGCGTAATCGTTGTTCGCAATTACTTTTTTTCCCGTTTTTTAACGAGGCCAACGAGAATCCTCGACGCGCGATCAAGCCTCAACGCACTCCGTCGAAACCGGATCACCCCCAGCTTGGGGAAAGGAACGGCGCATAGTATACGCGACGCCCCCCATTCCCGTCAAGGGGGATTTATGCTAGACTATCCGCCTATGTTCAAGAGATTCTGTCTTCTGCTCGCCGGGGCGGTGGCCCTGCCGCTTGCGGCGCAGCTGTCCTCCGCGCTTCCCGCGGACCGGCTGGCTTTTGCCAACCAGCTGGCGAAGCGGGGACTCCATGCCGAGGCCCTGAAGGAGTACGAGGCGATCCGGGAGGTCAAGACGTTGCCGCGCGACGAGATCCGCTTCCGCCTCGGCGAGGCGTACCGCCACGTCGGGCGCACGGCGGAGGCCCTGAAGGCGTACGCGGACCTCATCAAGGACCATCCGCAGTCGCGCTACGTCGACTACGCGCGCCTCAACCGCGCGCTCCTGCTCACGGGCGAGACGCGCGTGAAGGAGCTGACCGCCCTCGACCACGTCGGCGCGTCCGACACGATCCGCGCGACGGCGCTCTACTGGCTCGGCGAGACGCTGGAGGCGCAGAAGAACGCGAAGGGCGCCATCGGCTGGTACCTGAAGGCCACGGAAGTGGCGCCGACGAACGATGTGGCGCGCCTCTCGCGCCTCCGCGCCGCCTCGCTCCTCTCCGTCTCCCAGGACATGCGCGACCGCCGCCAGGCGCAGGCCATCTACCTCGACCTCGCCCTGGGCGACGATCCCCACCTCGCGGAGGAGGCCCTGTTCTTCGCGGGCATGATGAGCTACCGCGAGGGGCGGCACAGGGAGGCGTCGCAGCTCTTCCGCCGCCTCGCGGCCCGCTTCCCCGCCTCGGACCGCGCGAAGGAATGCGCCATCTACGCGGCGTGGTCGAACTACCTTGACGGACGCTACGGCGAGGCGCTGGAGATTGCGGCCCGCCTCCGGGACGAGGGGAACGAGGACGCCGCCTACCTCGTGGCGGCGTCGCTGCGGAAGCTGGAGCGGCGGCAGGACGCCGTCGACGCCTATTCGCTCGCCCTCGCGAAGTTCCCGCGCGGGCGGCATGCCGACACGGAATGGTTCGAGCGCCTGGCCGTCCTCGCCGCCTCCGGCGACAACGCCGCCGTGCTGGACGAGCTCGCGAAGCGGCCCGACCCGCCGGCGAAGACGGCCGACCGGGCCTGGAGCTACGGCTGCGAGGCCGCGATCGCCGTCACGAACTATCCGCGCGCCATCGAGTTCGCGACGCTCGTCGCGCGCCAGGCGAAGGGCGAGATGGCCCTCAACGCGGTGCATCGCCTCGCCTGGCTCCATGAGAAGACCGAAAACTGGCCGAAGGCGGCACTCGCCTACCGCGTCCTCGCGAAGAACTGGCCGGACGCCGCCGTCGCCGCGCAGGCGCTCTACCAGGCGGGCGGCGCCGAGGTGCGCGCGGGACGCCCCGAGCAGGCGCGCGCGGACTGGACGAACCTTCTCGCGAAGTATCCCGACTCGCCGTTCGCGAGCGAGGCGCTCTATGCGCGCGCGATGGAGGAGCTGCGCAAGAAGGAGCACCGCGCGGCGGAGCGGTCGCTCGACGAGCTCATGCGGCGCTTCCCGGCGTTCCCGAAGCGCGCGGAGGCGCTGTACTGGTGGGGCGTGGCGGCGAACGGCATCGGCGACGCGCTGGAGGCCGAGCGCCACTTCCGCGCCGCGCTCGCGGCGCAGCCGCCGGCGGAGTTCGCGCGCGAGGCGAAGCTGGAGCTCGCGTTCATCCTCCAGAAGCGGGGGGGCGAGCGCGAGGCGGCGGAGATCTTCGCGGGCCTGCTCGACACGAAGGCCGCCGACCGCATGCCGCCGGGCGAACTTGCGTGGCTGGCCGAATTCACGGCGGGCGTCACGAACTACGCGGCCTCCCTCAAGGCCGCGCAGATCATCGAGGCGCGCAAGGTCGGCCCCGACTGGAACCAGATCGGCGCGGCGCTCGCGGGCGAGGCGCACGAGGGGCTCCACGAGACGGACGCCGCCGTCGCCGCCTACACGCGCGCCCTTGCGACAGGCGCGAAGACGGCGAGCGGCGCGAAGGCCGCGCTCGCACTGGGGCGGATCGAGACGTCCCAGGCCCTCTTCGACGAGGCGAAGGCGCACCTGACCGACGCCGTGGAGCGCGCCAATTCGCCCGCGCTCATCGCCCTGCGCGTGCGCGCCTACGCCGCGCTCGCCGCGAACGAGGAGGCGCGGGGCGACAGCGCGGCCGCCCTCGGCTACCACATGCTCGTGGGGACGCTCTTCGACGACCCGGAGGTCGTGCCGCGCGCGCTGGAACGGGCCGCCGCGATCCTGCGCCGGCAGGGGCGCGGCAAGGAGGCGGACGACCTCGACGCCGAGCGCGCGAAGCGCTATCCCATGACGAACGCAACCCGCTAAACGGAGAGAGCATGGACGCGAACTTGGAATTCGAGGACGAGAAGGAGACGAGCGGAATCTCCCGTGAGGCGAGCCTGTTCCTGCTGATCACGGCGCTCGTCGTCTCCTGCGCGGCGCACGTCCTCTTGATGTACGCCTGCTCGGACTGCGCGTTCGCCCCGCTGCGCGGCGAGATCCGGGACACGCGCCGATGGACGAAGGAGCTGCCCGTCATGCAGGTCCAGAAGATGGACGGCGACCCGCTCCTTCTAGAGCGGGCCGAGCTGCCGCGCCCGGCGGCCGCGCCGGACAACGAGCAGCAGGAGGCGCGCGTCGAGCGCCTTGCCTCCGCCGAGAAGAGCGCCGTCGCGCCCGAGATGCCCGCCGCCGCCGTCGCCGCGACGCTCGCCGAGCCCGCGCCGGAACCCGCGAAGGCCGCGCCGGCCGAGTGGAAGCCGCGCCAGGAGATCGCCGCCATCGAGGCGCCGACCGTCCCCGACGACCTGGCGGCCCTGCCGCGCCTCGTCGTCCCGAAGGTCGCGCGCGTGAAGGGCGCGGCGGACATCACGCCGGCCTACGACCTCATGTCCGCGCCGAAGCTCGCCGGCGACGCCGCCGTCGGCGGGCGCGGCGTGGTGCGCTCCGCCTCCCTC
>CAKUCX010000050.1 GCA_934643865.1 uncultured Kiritimatiellota bacterium | reverse complement strand
TACTGCGCCATGAGCGCGGTGAGCGCGGCATCGCGCTCGTGTGCGAAGAGGAGTTCGCACAGGGCCTGTTCGCGGGGCGGCGGCGGCTCGACGAGGGGCGGCAGATCCACAAGGTCGTCAGGCGGCTCGGAATCGATGTAGAAGTCCTCGGGGCGCTCGTCGGGGAGAGTCCCTTTTGGCACGGAGGCAGGTCCCATCGGCTTGGGGGCCGTTCCCTCCGGCTTCGGCTGGGGGCGGGTGTGTGACGGAGCGGCGGCGGCGGGCGCGGCGGGGCGGCGGCGCGCGGACGGCGAAATCTTCGCCAGATCCTCCTCCAGGGCGGCGACGGGCACGCCGAGGAGCTTTGCGGCTTCGCCGAGGAGCGAGGCGCGCAGGAGGGCCGAGGGGCATTTCGCCAGCGTCTCCAGCGCCGCGCGGCCGACGCGCGAGACGGCGTCGATGGAGCCGGGGTGCGCCTCGGCGGCGAGCAGGGTGCGCACCTGGAAGTGCGTAATCGACTCGGCGCGATCAAGCGCCGCGCGGAAGGCGTCCGGCCCCTGGTCGCGCAGAAGGGAGTCGGGATCCTCGCCCGGCGGCAGGGTCGCGACGCGCACGGGGATCTCCGCCGCGAGGAATTCGCCGCCCGTCTTGATTGCGGCCTTCTGCCCGGCGCCGTCCGCGTCGAAGACGAGCGTCACGGCGTCCGCGCACTTCTTGACCATCCGCACGTGTTCCTCGGTGAACGCCGTGCCCTGCGAGGCCACCGCGTTCGTGAAGCCGCAGGCGTGGCAGCGGATGAGGTCGATCTGGCCCTCGCAGACGAGGGCGCAGCGGCCGGGGGCCTTGACGATGTTCGGCGCCGCCTTGTCGAGGCCGAAGAGGACGTGCGACTTCTTGAAGATGAGGGTCTCGGGCGAGTTGACGTACTTCGCGGTCTTCTTCTCGTTCGTGAGGATGCGGCCCGAGAACGCGACGGGGCGGCCCTGCCGGTCGCAGATCGTGAACATGAGGCGTCCGCCGAAGCGGTTGTAGGGGCGGCCGTTCTCGTACCTGCTTTTGAGGAGGACGCCCGCCGCGTCCATCTCGTCCGCGCTGAACCCGTACTTCCGCGCCCACGTCTGCATCGACGCGGCGGCGCGCGGCGCGTAGCCCACGCAGAACTTCTCAAGGGCGTCCTCGGGCAGGCGGCGCGCCTGGAGGTAGCGGCGGGCCGGTTCCGCCTCGGGCGCGCTTTTCAGGCAGCGGCGGAAGAAGGCCGCCAATTCGGCGTGGAGCGCGTAGAGGCGCGCGCGGCGCGCGGCGTCGGGATCGACCTTCTCCTCCACCGTCACGCCGCACTGCCGGGCGAGCTTGCGCACGGCCTCGCCGAACGACATACCCTCCTGCTTCATCACGAACGAGAAGGCGTCCCCCTTCTCGCCGCAGCCGAAGCAGTGGTAGTAGCCCTGCTGGGGGTGGATGACGAAGCTCGGCGTCTTCTCGCGGTGGAACGGGCAGCAGGCCTTGTAGTCGCCGCCCGCGCGGCGCAGCTGCACGCCGTAGGACGAAACGAGGTCGGCAAGATCGGTCCGCGCCTTGATCTCGTCCAGAAGGGTCTGTGGGAAGCCTGCCATTGCGGCCATTATAGCACAACGGCGCGGACGGGGACGAACCCCGCCCGCGCCGCCCGCAGGCGAGCCGAAGCCCGCATGCTCCCGCCCGCCTACTTCTTCGCGGCGTCGGCCTTCGGGGCCTCGGCGGCGGGCTTCTTCGCGGCGTCGGCCTTCGGGGCCTCCGCAGCGGGCTTCTTCGCGGCGTCGGCGGCCTTCTTCGCCTCGCAGGCCTTGTCGCCCGCCGGGCACGTCGCCTTCTCGGCGGGCTTCGCCGCCGCGGCCGGAGCCGCCGGGGCGGGGGCAGGCGCCTGCTGCTCGCAGCCCGAGACCAGAACCGCCGTCGCGCACGCCGCCAGAGCGGCCATCATCAGCTTCTTCATTTGTTTTTCCCTTCTTTTTTCGGCAACCAACCGGGGTTGCCCTTGTCTGTTACACAAGATCCGCCAGTTTTTCCGCCAGGCCCACATAGGTCGCAGGCGTCATCCCCAGAAGGCGTCTCTTGTCCGCCTCGGGAAGTTCAAGCCCCGAGACGAAATCCTTCAGGCCCTCGGCCGTCACGCGGCGTCCGCGCGTCAGTTCCTTCAACCGCTCGTAGGGGTTCGCCATGCCGACCTTGCGCATGACGGTCTGGATCGGCTCGGCGAGCACCTCCCAGTTGTGGTCGAGGTCCTCCGCGAGGCGCGCCGCGTTCAGTTCGAGCTTGCCGAGGCCCTTGAGCGTCGACTTCGCGGCGACGAGCGCGTAGCCGAAGCCCACGCCCATGTTCCGCAGCACCGTCGAGTCGGTCAGGTCGCGCTGCATGCGGCTGATCGGCAGCTTGCGCGCAAGGAAGCCGAGCATCGCGTTCGCGAGCCCGAGGTTGCCCTCGGAGTTCTCGAAGTCGATGGGGTTCACCTTGTGCGGCATCGTCGAGGAGCCGACCTCGCCCTTCACCGTCCGCTGCTTGAAGTAGCCCATCGAGACGTACGTCCACACGTCGCGGTCGAAGTCGATGAGGACCGTGTTCCAGCGCTGGAGCGCGTCGAAGAGCTCCGCCATGCCGTCGTGCGGCTCGATCTGGATCGTGAGGCGGTTCTGCCGCAGGCCGAAGCCCTCGATGACGCCGCGCGCCAGCGCCTCCCAGTCCACGTCCGGATAGGCGGCGAGGTGGGCGTTGAAGTTGCCGACGGCGCCGTTCATCTTCGCCGGCAGGACGAGGCGGTCCAGTTCGTCCTGCTGGCGGCGGAGGCGGGCGGCGACGACCGCGAGTTCCTTGCCGAGCGTCGTGGGGGAAGCGGGCTGGCCGTGCGTGTGCGCGAGCATGGGCACGGCGGCGAAGGCGTGCGCCATCTCGGCGATCTTGTCCGTCACCGCGTTCTGCGCGGCGCGCAGCACGGCGAGGCCGTCGCGGAGCATGAGCGCGTGGCTCATGTTGTTGATGTCCTCGCTCGTGCAGGCGAAGTGGACGAACTCGGAGCGGCCCGCGAGCGACGTCCCCGCGATCTTCTCCTTGATGAAGTATTCGACGGCCTTGACGTCGTGGTTCGTCGTCTTCTCGATGTCCTTCACGCGCTGGGCGTCCGCCACGGAGAAGCCCTCCGCGAGCGCGCGCAGCTGCGCCGCCTCCGCGTCGGAGAGCGCCGGACACTCCGGCAGGCCGGGGTGCGCCGCAAGCGCCGCGAGCCACGCGCACTCCACCGCCACGCGCCGCTTCACGAGACCGTATTCGGAAAAGACGTCCCGCAGGTCCTCGACCTTGGACCCGTAGCGGCCGTCAAGCGGCGAAATCGCGCACAGCGTATCAAGCGTTGCCATCGTCCTCTTTCTCCTCAAGCGGCTGACAGTATATCAAACCTGACGGAGGGCGGACGCGATTGTTTCCAGTTCGCGCGCCGCAAGCCCCGCGCCGGAGGGGAGGCAGAGGCCGCGCCGGAAGAAGTCCTCGGCGACGGCCCCGCCATAGACGCGGCAGCCCCGGAAGACCGGCTGCAGGTGCATCGGCTTCCAGACGGGGCGCGTCTCGATGTTCGCCGCCGCGAGGCGCGCGGCGACGGCGTCCCGCGCCGCCTCCGTCGGGAAAAGGAAGACGCTGAGCCAATGCGTGGGGTCGGTGAACGGCCCGCAGGGGAAGGGCGCGGCCGAGCGGCCGAGGCGCGCGCGGTAGAAGTCGAAGATGCGGCGCTTGCGGCGGACGATTTCGGGGAGGCGGCCGAGCTGGGCGCACCCGACGGCCGCAAGCAGGTTGCTCAGGCGGTAGTTGTAGCCGACCTCCCGGTGCTCGTACCAGGCGACGTTCTCGCGCGCCTGCTGGGCGCGCCACCGGGCGCGGTCGACGAGGGCGGCGTCGCGCGAGAGGACGGCGCCGCCCCCCGAGGTCGTGATGAGCTTGTTGCCGTTGAAGGAATAGACGGCGGCCGCTCCCGCGCAGCCGGCGGGGCGGCCCTTGTACGTCGCGCCGACGGCCTCCGCCGCGTCGATGACGAGCGTCGCGCCCCAGGCCGCGCACGCGCGCTCAAGCGCGTCGTAGTCGCCGCACCGCCCGTAGAGGTCGGCCGCGAGGACGAGGACGCGCCGCGCGGAACGGGCGGCGAGATCGCGGAGGGCCTGCTCCAGGAGGGGGACGGACATCGTGCCCGTCGCGGGGTCGGCGTCGACGAAGACGGGCGTCGCGCCGCGATGGACGGCGGGGCCGACCGTCGCGACGAAGGTGAGCGCGGAGGCGACGACCGTCGTCCCGCGGCCCACGCCGAAGGCGGCCATCAGCAGGTCGAGGGCGGCCGTCCCGGAGGCGACGGCCGCCGCGTGCTGCCCCGCAAGACGCCCAAGGCGCCGCTCGAAGTCGTCGACCTGGGGGCCGCAGGGCGCGAGGTACCCGGACGCGAACGCCCCGTCGAGGGCCGCGCGTTCGCGCGCACCGAACCAGGGGGGCGAGAGGAAAATGCGCTTGGACATGGATGGCCGGCCGTTGAGGGGTTGAGGGCGAAGACTAGATGTCCCTGAGGTCCCGGACGATGCCTGCGGGCACGCCGGCGCCGCGCGCCAGGACGGAGCAGGGCCGGTCGTAGACGACGGCGCCGCCCTCGACGTCGCTCATCCCGCCGCCCGCCTCCCGCACGAGGAGGCCGCCCGCCGCATGGTCCCAGGGCGAGAGGCTCAGCTCGAAGAAGAGCTCCGCGCGCCCCGCCGCCACCGCGCAGAGGTCCAGCGCGGCCGAGCCGCTCCGCCTGACGTCCAAGGCGCGCCGGAAGAGCGCGTAGGCGAGGCGGAACGTCCTCTCGGACAGCGCTTCGTCGTACGGCGACGTACCGAAGAGGACGAGGCCGCGCGACAAGGGCGCCGCCGAGACGGAAAGGCGCGCGCCGTTGCAGAACGCGCCGTCCCCGCGCCGCGCCGTGAACATCTCGTCCAGATAGGGGTTGTAGACGGCCGCCAGCTCCGCCGCGCCGTCGACGACAAGCGCGACGGACACGCAGCTCGCCTTGTAGTCCTTGATGAAGTTGGTCGTCCCGTCGATGGGGTCGACGATGAAGAACGCGCCCCTGGGCGAGAAGCGCCGCGCCGCGCCCTCCTCGCCGATGAACGCCGCGCCGGGCGCAAGGGCCGCGAGGCCCTCGCGCAGGCGCGCCTGGACGCGCGTGTCGCAGTCCGTGACGAAATTCGCGTGGCCGCCCTTGGCGTCGACGCGCAGGCGGCTCCGGTCGGCCGATTTGACGAGCTGCCCGCACGTCCGGACAAGGTCGGCGATTCTTTCAAGCTCCGCGTCCATGGTTCTTCCAGTCCCCCTCATTCGAGGCCGAAGGTGGCGCGGAACTTCTCGATGATCTGCCCGAGCAGCGGCGACGGCTTTTCCGCATAGGCCGTGCGCAGCTCCTCCAGCGCGCGCGGCGCGAAGCGGGCGTCGTGGCGCGCCTCGAACATGAGCGCCTGGTACACGAGCGCGCGCAGGTCCTGCCGCGCCTCGGCCGTCGTGGCGCACGCAAGGCCGCGCGCGGCCCAGTAGAGCGCCATCGCGAGCGGGTCCGTCCAGTCCTGCGCGCCGTACGCGGCGTCGACGGCCGCCATGCGCGCCGGCTCAAGGCCGATCTCGCCGAGCCGCCCCTCCGCGCGCAGCGCCGCGACCTGCCGCCGCCATTCCGCACGGTAGTAGGCGCCCGCCTCGTCCAGGGCGCCGCCGAGCTTCTGGAGGAACATCCAGGACAGCTCGCGATGGAGAACGGGGTCGCGCGGGTTCAGGCGCAGCCCGTCGTCGCGCAGCAGGCGGATGCCCGCCTCGACCCAGCGCCAGCGGTCCGCCGGCGTGGGCATCGTCACGGAAATGTTGTAGGCGAGGTTCCAGGCGGCATAGGCCCACACCTCGGGCGTATGGGGTTCAAGGAAGGTCAGCCACGCGGAGAGCTGCGCCAGTTCCGCATAGCGGCCTTCGTCCTGCAGGCGGTCGGCGCGGAACCAGATGACCTCCGAGACGAGGCCGCGAAAGCCGCCCAGGCCGGCGACGATCATCTCGGCGGCCGGCGACGGCGCGACCGGCTTCTCGGCGGCCGCGCCCTCCGCCGCCGGCCCGCGCTGGCACCACCACGCCCCGGCGGCAAGCGCCGCGAGAAGAAGGCCCGCCGCCACGATGCGCACGGCAGGGGGCTTCATAGAAAGCCGTTCTCCGCGAGCATGTCCATCGTGAGGCCGCCGGGGGAGGCGGCGGGCGACGCCCCGTCCGCCGTCTCGCGGCGGCGGACGGCGTACTTCCCGAGGACGTCGCTCTCAAGATTCACGCGGTCGCCGACCCGCGCCGCGCCAAGATTCGTCTCCGCCGCCGTCGTCGGGATCACGTCCACCTGGAGCCAGTCGTCGCCGAGGCCGCTCACGGTGAGCGAGACGCCGTTGACGGCGACGGAGCCCTTCAGGACGGACGCGGCGGCGACGGCGCGCGGGCAGGCGATGCGCAGCGCGAAGTCACGCCCCTTCGCGACCTTCGCCGCGATTGTGCCGCGCCCGTCCACATGCCCCTGCACGACGTGTCCGCCGAAGCGCGCGCCGGCCTTCAGCGCGCGCTCCAGGTTGACGCGCGCGCCCGGCAGCAGTTCGCCGAGCCCCGACCGCCGCTCCGTCTCGCCCAGGACGTCCGCCGTGAAGCGCGTCGCGTCGCAGGCGCACACCGTGAGGCACACGCCGTTCACGGCCACGCTCTCGCCCTTCGCGAGCGGCTCGGGCCATGGCTCGAACTGAAACTCAAGGACGAGCCCGCGCCCGCGCGAAACGCGCTTCACGCGCCCGACCTTCTGGATCAATCCCGTGAACATCGGGCCGCATGCGCCTACTTCTTCTCGTCGGCTTTCTTGACGTCGGCCTTCTTCGGCGCATCCTTCTTCGGCGCGTTCTTCTTCGGCTCGGCCTTCTTCGGCTCGTCCTTCTTCGCCGCGTCGTCCTTCTTCGGCTCCTCCTTGGCCTTCACGAGGTCCGTGCGGGCCTTCGCGAAGTTGTCCGCGCTGTAGGAGCTGACGGAGTAGGTCCACTTGCCGGCCTTCGCGTTGAAGTCCTTCACGGCCTGTTCGAGCTTCGCGTTCTCCGTGGCGTTCGTGCCGACGGGGGTGAACGCGGCGCTCACCTTCAGCCAGCGGTCGGAACCGGTCGCGGTGCCGCCCGTCTTCGCCGTGTAGACCGTGCCGTTCTTGAGCGTGGCCGTGTAGACGGCACCCGTCGCGAAGCCGAGTTCGGCCTCGGTGAGCTTGGGGTCGGCGACGCCCGTCAGGTCGAGGTAGCTGAGCGCGGAGTCGAGCGAATAGGTCTTGGAGGTGTCAAGCTCCTCCTTCGGCCCGAGGCCCGCGAGGTCCCACTTCCCGTCCTTGCGCGTGAGCTTCACCGTCTCCTTGCCCTTCGCGTAGGTGACGGCGGCGACGTCGGACGCCGTGACCGCGCAGATGCGCGTGTCGATCCACTTCTTCGGATCGCCGTCGAACGCCTCCAGCGCGTCCTTCACGAGGACGGGCGTCTTGCCGTCGAAGAGGACGTAGCGGCCGTCGGGGTAGCCCCCGCCGCCGAACTGCGCCATCTGGCCCTTGGGCTTGGCCATGTGCGTGTCGCCGAGCGCGACCGAGGCGAGGGCCGCGCCCTTCGCGTCCTTGAGCGCGACGACCGTCGGGGACGTGATCGCCTTGCCCGTCGCGAGCTGGCCGACCTTGAGATCCTGCAGTTTGAGCAGGTTCTCGCGGATCTTCGCCACGTCGGCGGGGTAGCCGTAGAGCGTCTCGACCGTCCAGCCCGCGTCCGTCGCGGCGAGCGCGACCTTCTTCGCGCCGCCGATCTCGACGCGCGCGACGTCCGAGACCGCGAACGCGGGGAGGATCTTCTTGCCTACGACGGACGGCGCCTTCATCTTCTTGCCCGCCGTCGTCCAGTACGCGACGCCGCCGAGCACGACGGCCACCGCAGAGAGAATTACGAGGTTCTTGCTTGTCATGTGTCTGCCTTCAGGAATGAATTGAACGATGTTGCCCGCTGCCGCGCTTCAAGCACTTAAGCACTTAACCACTTAACTACTTAACCACTTAACCACTTAAGCACTTAACAACTTAACTACTTAACTACTTAACTACTTAACCACTTAACTACTTAACCACTTAACTACTCAAAACGCGGCGGCTTAGTTTCCCTTACCGTTTCCGGCGCCGGAGCCCGTGGAGGATGCCGAAGAGGACGACGAGCAGCGGCACGAGGCAGATGTTGATCACCTTCAGCGTGAGGCCGAGGCGGTCGATGTCGCCCGTCAGCTCCTTCCGCACGTTCTTGAGCTGGCGGCGCGTGTCGGCCTGCGCCTTGCGCAGCTTGTCGATCTCCTCCTGCTGCTCCTTGGAGAGGATGAGGCGCTCGTTGCCCGTCTTCTGCTTCTGGAGGGCCATGAGGCGCTGCTGGGTCTCCTGCAGCTCCTGCTCGAACGCCTCCTGCTTCGCCTGCCACTTCGCCATCGCCTTCGCCTCCAGCGCGTCCACCTTCGCGAACGGACGGTTCGACGGACCGCGCGAGCGCACGCCGATCAGCTCCTCGCGCCCGGCGTACTGCTCAATGACGTTCGAGAAGAGAACGAGGTTGTCGTTGACGGGCTGGGCGATCGGCCCGAAGATCGTGTTCATCACCTGCACGCAGAAGTCGTCGGCGAGGAAGTCCGAATCGCCGAAGAGGACGACGCTGCCCTTCCCCTCGGCCGTCACCTTGGGAACGGCGTTCGTGGAGCCCTCCACGTAGTCGGGGCCCTTCGGGAACGCCGTCTTGAACGTGCCGGAGAGACGCGCCGCGAGCGTGTACTGCGCGCCGCTCGGCTTCAGCTCCTTGCGCATCGCGCCCATGCCGAACTGCGCGCTCTGGCGGTCGACGAGGCAGGCGTCCTCGGCCGAGCTCAGCACGAGCGGCTCGAACGAGAGGCCGTCCTTCTTCGCGAAGGAGAAGCTGCCCGCGAACGGGAACATTACCTGCGTGAGGCTGGAGACGAGGAGGTCGCCCTTCGCCATGTTCTTCGCGCCGAGCGAGAGGAACGCCGGGTTCTCCTCGGCGCGGCCGTTGCCCGTGTTGAGCTTCGTGGCGGCGGCGAGGTCGGCGACGACTTTCGAGGTGTCGAACGTCACGCCCCAGGCGTCGAAGAGCTTGCCGAGCGTGGAGGGGCCGTCCTGTCCGCCCATCTGCATCATCATCGGGTTCTGCTGCTGGCGCTGCGCGAGCATGTCCATCGCGCTGAACGGGTCGACGCACGCGATGAGGCGGCCGCCCCGGATGACGAACTGGTCGATCGCGAAGAGCGTCTTCTCGTTGAGGTCCTTCGCGTGGAGGAGGACGAGCGCCTTCACGTCGTCGTCGATGGACTCGGCGGTGGGCGGGATCTCGCGCACGTCGTAGTCCTTCTTGAGCTCCGTGAACGCGGCCCAGCCCTGCGGCTGCTGCCGGCGCTGCATCTGCATCATCGGGTTCGGCGGCGCGCCGAAGACGCCCGGGATGGAGGTCATCACGCCGACGACGGGGCGCTCCGGCCACGCGACGCGCGTGACGAGGCGCGTGATGTCGTATTCGAGCGTCGACTCGGCGCGCGGGCTCAGCCGCGCGAGCGTCTCCTCGCGGTCGCCGCACACGGCGACGAGGCCGAAGTAGACCGGCTGGCCGAACGGGTTGACGTTCTGCGGCTCCACGCCGTAGCGCTGCGCCCACTCCTCGGCGTCGCTGTCGGGCTTCGGGTCGTAGGCTTCGAGGGCGAGGTGCCCGTTGCCCGCGCGCTCGTACTCCTTGAGGAGGTTCTGGACCTGCTGCGCGTAGGTCTTGAGCTGCATCGGCATCTCGGTGGAGGACGCGCTGAAGTAGAACTTCAGCGTGACGTCGGCTTCGAGCTTGCCGAGGACGGCCTTCGAGCCCTTCGAGAGCGTGTAGAGCCGCTCGCCCGTCATGTCGAGGCGCAGGGGCAGGTTCGAGAGGATCAGGTTCGCGGCGCCGATGATGGCGGCCAGCACGGCCAGTCCGATGACACCAGTGAGTTTCTTGTTCATTGAAAATCCCTTCCTAGCTGGATCAGCGCGCCTTGCGGCTGTCGGTGACGACCTGGGCGGCGGCGAGCATGAACACCATCACGCCCGCGTAGTAGCCGATGTCGGCGAAGTCGATCATGCCGCGGCGCATCGCGTCGAAGTGGCTCAGGAGCGAGCAGGAGGCGACGGCGTTGACGATGCCGGACGGCACGCCCCAGTTCGCGACCGCGTTGACGACGGGGTCGAAGCCGATGATGAGGAGCGTGAACGTGGTCGCGAGCGCGATCACGAAGCTGATCACCTGGCTGCGCGAGAGCGAGCTCGCGAAGACGCCGATCGCCGTCGCGGCGCCGGCGAGCAGGAAGCTGCCGAGGTAGCCGCAGAAGATCGCGCCGAAGTCGGGGCTGCCGAGCCACGCGGCCGTGCAGACGACGGGGAACGTGAGCGCGAGGCCGATGCCGATGAAGGCCCAGGCCGCGAGGAACTTGCCCACCAGCGCCTCGCCGAGCGTGATCGGCAGCGTGAGCAGCAGCTCGATCGTGCCGTTGCGCCGCTCCTCCGCCCACGAGCCCATCGTGGCGGCCGGCACGAGGAGGAGGTACATCCACGGATGCCAGAAGAAGAACGGCGTGAGGTCGGCCTGGCGGCGCTCGTAGAACATCGCGACGCCGAACGTGAGGAAGCCGGCGAGCACGAGGAACGCGACGAGGAAGACGTAGGCGACGGGGGAGTCGAAGTAGGACTTGAACTCGCGCCCGAAGACGGTGCGCACCGAGCGCAGCGGGCAGTGCCCGGACTTGTTGCTGCAGCAGCTCATCTTACTTCTCCTCCTTCATCGTGAGGTTGCGGAAGACGACGTCGAGCTTCCCGCTCGGGTCCAGCGCACGCAGCTTCTCCGGCGTGCCGTCGGCCTTGACCTCGCCCCGGGCGATGATGATCGCGCGCGAGCAGACGGCGTCGACCTCTTCGAGGATGTGCGTGGAGATGATGATCGCCTTCTCCTTGGCCATCTCCTTGATCATCTCGCGCACGACGAACTTCTGGTTCGGGTCGAGGCCGTCCGTCGGCTCGTCCATGACGAGCACCTGCGGATCGTGCAGGATCGCCTGCGCGAAGCAGGTGCGCTGACGGTAGCCCTTCGAGAGCGTGTCGATCGTCTGCCGCGCAACGCCGTTGAGGCGGGCCTTCTCGATCACCGCCGCCACGCGCGCCTTCACGGCCGCGCCGGAGAAGCCGCGCGCCTTCGCGATGAAGGTCAGGAAGTCCTCCACCGTCATCGCGCGGTAGCTCGGCGCCGCCTCGGGCAGGTAGCCGAGCGCGCTCTTCGCGCCGATCGGGTCCTTGAGGATGTCGTGCCCGCAGATCACCGCGGTCCCGGACGTCGGCGGGATGAACCCCGTGATCATTCGCATCGTCGTCGACTTGCCGGCGCCGTTCGGCCCCAGGAAGCCAAGCACCTCGCCCTTCGCGACGTTGAAGGAGATCCCCTTCACCGCCTCGAAGTCGCCGAAGCGCTTCTTCAGGTTCTCGACCTTGAGCATGTCTTCTTTGCCTCTTTTTACGGTTGTTCCAAATGCATCGGCCCTGCGTCCCCGCGCGGGGCGGGAAACGGAAGGCGACAGTATACCACATTCCTTCCGCAGGGGGCGAAATGCGCGCGCATTGTACCATTGGCCTGTTAAAGGAATGTTAAAGGGAATGCCGGAGGGACGCGGCCGGCGCGGCCGCTTGTGCTATACTTTCGTCCGCCATGGAGAAAGAGACGAACATCGCGGCCGTCGTCGTCTTAAGCGGCGGCCAGGACAGCGCGACCTGCCTCGCGCTCGCCGTGAAGAAGTACGGCGCGGCCCGCGTCGCCGCCATCACGTTCAAGTACGGCCAGCGCCACCAGATCGAAACGCGCTTCGCCCGCCGCCTCGCAAAGCGCTTCGGCGTCGCCACGCACAAGGTCGTCTCGATGGACTTCTACCGACACCTCACGACAAACGCCCTGATGGACCCCGCCGCGAAGATCGAGCGCCGCACGGGCGCCACCTGTCCCACGACCGTCGTCGAGGGCCGCAACGCGCTCTTCCTGCTCGCCGCCGGCGTGTGG
Source organism: uncultured Kiritimatiellota bacterium (assembly GCA_934643865.1). Lineage (GTDB taxonomy): Bacteria > Verrucomicrobiota > Kiritimatiellia > RFP12 > UBA1067 > RUG572. The sequence continues at coordinate 12,319 of CAKUCX010000050.1, read as the reverse complement.
GCGAAGTCCCTCGGCGCGAAGGTGCTCTACACCGGCGTCTCGCAGGCCGACTTCTCCGGCTACCCCGACTGCCGCCGCGCCTTCATCCGCGCCCAGGAGCGCATGATGCGCCTTGCGATGGAATGGCCCTTCAAGATCGTCACGCCGTTCATGGACATGTCGAAGGCGGACGAATGGGCGCTCGCCGCGCAGCTCGGCATCCTCGACGTCATCAAGAACGAGACCGTCACCTGCTACAACGGCGTGCCCGGGGCAGGCTGCGGCACCTGCCCCTCGTGCCTCCTCCGCAACCGCGGGCTCAAGGCGTTTGAGCGGCGGCGGGCAGAATGAGGCAGCGGTTGCCCGTGCCGAAGCGGTCGACGAACGCCTGCGTCTCGGCGCCGTAGGCCGCGCGCGCGTTGGACGTCTCCGAAATGAGGCCGAACGACTGGCCCGCGCGGCCGATGAAGACGTTGTCCGTCAGCGTCGGCATCGAGGAGGAGCCGTCCGCGTTCTTGAGGCCGCTCCCGATCTGCACGAGCATGTCGCCCGCACAGCAGAAGGCGTTGCGCCGGATGACGTAGTTCTTCGCGCGGTTGTTCGAGCCGACGCCCCAGGACTTGATGTGCGCGCCCTCGTTGCGGTCGGGGCGCTGCTCGCAGAAGCCGAGGCCCGCGTCGAACATGAGGTTGTCCTCCACGACGAAGTTCTCCATGCGGCTCGCGTTTCCCTTCGCCCGCACCGTGAGGAAGTACTCGACGGAGTAGTTGCACTTCTCGAAGACGTTGTGTGCGTAGCGGACGTTCTTCTGGTCGTAGCGCTTCGCGCCGGCCTTCTCCGGGATGTTGAACTGCTGCGTGACGCCCGCGTCGTAGACCTGCCAGGCGTAGCAGTTCGTCACCGTGTAGTTCTCGCAGCCGCCGTAGATCTCCACGGCGTTGCCGAGGCGCGTGGGATAGTCGCGCCCGAAGATCCCCTCCGCCTGGATCGAGCCGCCGATCCAGCCGAACTCGCAGTTCGAGACGGTGAGGTCGCGGCACGTGCCCGCGCCGATGCCGTGGACGCCCACGTACTTGACGGTGACGTTGTCGATCGTCACGCCGTCCGCGCCGCCGACCGCGAAGCCGTGGCACTTCACGTTGAACTCGATCGAGCGGAAGCGTTCGCCGGGGTTCTGCGCGCTGTAGAGGTAGACCTTCCCCGTGCCCTTCTCGTAGTAGTCGTGCCAGAAGTGGAGGTCCCCGTCGAGGTCGCGGTAGGAGTTGAAGGGACGCCCCGTGAACTTGTTGAAGCGCGCGCCCGTCTTCTTGTCCGTGCGGATCACGATCTTCGTCGCGTGCTGCGCGCCGCCGTCGAAGACGAGCGTCCCGACGTCGCGCCGGCCGATGTCGTAGGCCCACACGTTCGGGTTCTCGGTGCGCGTCCACTTCGCGGGATCGGCGCCGTCCTCGGGCGAGCCGTAGATGCAGGGCTTGGGGCCCGTGCCCCAGGCCGTGTAGGTGACGCCGGGGGCCACCTTCACCGTGCCGCGGTAGACACCGCCGCGCGCGAAGAGCACGTAGGAGCCGGGGGCGAGCTTCTCCCGCGCGAGGCGCGCCGCCGTCCGCCACGCGGTCGCGGGCGTACGCCCGTCGGCGTCGTCGCGGCCCGTCCGTTCGGAGAGGTAGTACGTCGGCGCGCCGTCGGGAACGGCGCGGTTCGGCGTCGCGCGGATCTCCGCGATGCGCGCGGCGGCCCGCGCGCGCAGGGCCTTCAGCGCCTCTTCGGCGCAGGACGCCGGGGCGGACGCAAAGCCGTTCGTGGCGGCCGCGAGCGCAGCCGTGCCGGCAAGGACGAGGATGTGCGTATTCATGCGCCTAGTATACCACATCCGCGCCGACGCGGCGCGCGGATGCCTGGGCCTCGCCCGCGCGCCCGCGCACATCCCCACGGCACGTCCATTTGTGCTATACTTGCACCTATGTCTGAAGAACCGAAAGAGCAGGCGCGGGCCGCGCGGCGGACGCGGCCGATTCCCCGGGCCGCCGGTCCGCAGGGCGCGCGGGGCGGCTGGATCGTGCTGGCCGCCGTCCTCGCCGCCCTCTTCGCCTCGCGCTATTTCTCCTTCAACCAGCCCCGGCCCCTCGAACTCTCCCTGACGGAGTTCCGCCAGCGCGTCGAGCGCAGCGAGATCGAGCGCGTGGAGCGCGTGCGCGTGGTGGACGGCGCGCGCACCTACCTGCGCGGCACGCTCCTCGACGCGCCCCGCACGGCCTTCCGCGTCACGCTCGTCCCCGGCGAGAACGAGTCGCTCATGGACTTCCTCGCCGCGAAGAACGTGCGCTGCCCCGTGAAGGAGGAGGAGCCCCTCTTCGGCCCCTTCCTCCAGCAGCTCCTCGTCTTCGGCGTCTTCGCCGCGCTCATGTGGTTCCTCATCTACCGCAAGATGATGGGCGGCGGCGCGGGCGGCCTCTTCTCCTTCGGCAAGTCGCGCGCGCGCCTCCTCGACGAGAACAAGGGCGCCGGCAAGGTGACGTTCAAGGACGTCGCCGGCGTCGACGAGGCCAAGGAGGACGTCGCGGAGATCGTCGAGTTCCTCAAGGACCCGAAGAAGTTCACGAAGCTCGGCGCGCGCATCCCGCGCGGCATCCTCCTCGTGGGACCGCCCGGCACGGGCAAGACCCTCCTCGCCAAGGCCATCGCCGGCGAGGCGAAGGTGCCCTTCTACTCGATCAGCGGCTCCGACTTCGAGGAGATGTTCGTGGGCGTGGGTGCGAGCCGCGTGCGCGACCTCTTCGAGCAGGGCAAGAAGAGCGCGCCCTGCATCATCTTCATCGACGAGATCGACTCCGTCGGCCAGAAGCGCAACGCCGGCGGCATGCCCGCGCAGCGCAGCGGCGACCAGACGCTCAACGCGATGCTCGTGGAGATGGACGGCTTCGGCTCGAACGACGGCGTGATCGTGATCGCCGCCACGAACCGCCCCGACATCCTCGACCCCGCCCTCCTGCGCCCCGGCCGCTTCGACCGCCAGGTCCACGTGGAGCTGCCGACCCTCAAGGGCCGCGAGGACATCCTCAAGATCCACGCCGCGAAGGTGAAGCTCGGCCCCGACGCGGACCTCACGCGCCTCGCGCGCGGCACCTCCGGCCACTCCGGCGCCGACCTCGCGAACATCATCAACGAGGCCGCGCTCCTCGCCGCGCGCCGCAACCTGGAGGCGATCCCCCAGGCCGTCCTCGAAGAGGCCCGCGACAAGGTCTTCTGGGGCAGCGAGCGCCGCAGCGCGGGCTTCACGCGCAAGGAGTACGAGACGACGGCCTGGCACGAGTCGGGCCACGCGCTCCTCCAGCTGCTGCTGCCGCACGCCGACCCCCTCCACAAGGTGACGATCATCCCGCGCGGGCGCGCGCTCGGCGTGACGATGACGCTCCCGGAGAAGGACGTGCTCAACCGCACGAAGGGCTACTTCCTCGACGAGCTCGCCGTCCTCGCCGGCGGGCGCATCGCCGAGGAGATGCACACGCAGGACATCTCGACGGGCGCCATGAGCGACATCGCCTACTCGACGCAGATCGCCCGCGCGATGGTCTGCCGCTACGGGATGAGCCCGCGCTTCGGCTTCCAGACGTTCGTCGAGCCCAACGCGCTTGCGATGGAGGAGGCCCCGCCGCCCTACTCGCAGAAGACGGCCGAGGCGATCGACGAGGAGGTCAAGCGCCTCGTCGACACGGCCTATGCGAAGGCGACGGAACTTCTGACGGCGAACCGCGAGCGGCTCGAACGCCTCGCGGCGGCCCTTCTCGAAAAGGAGACGCTGGACGGGCGCGACATCGAGGCGCTCGTCGGCATCCGCCGCGAACATCCCGAGGACGCGCCGGCCGCGGCGCCCGCCCCCGCCCAGGAACCCGCCCAGGAGAAAGGCCGCGCCGATGGTCTGGAAGTGCCGCACGCATGAGCTCGATCTCGCCCGCACGCTCGTGATGGGCATCGTCAACGTCACGCCCGACTCGTTCTCGGACGGCGGCCTCTACTACAGGCCCGGCGAGGCCGTCGCGCGCGCGCGCAACTGCGTGGCCGAGGGCGCGGACATCGTCGACCTCGGCGGCGAGTCGACGCGCCCCGGCGCGCGCCCCCTCGGCTGGCAGGTCGAGTGGAACCGCCTCGAACCCGTCCTGCGCATCCTCGCGCGCGAGCTGCCCGCGACGCCGCTCTCGGTGGACACCTACCACCCCGAGACGGCCGTGCGCGCGCTCGACCTCGGCGCGGCGGTCGTCAACTGCGTCTACCCCGAGCCCGTCCCCCAGATGCTCGCCCTCGCCGCCAAGACGGGCTGCGGCCTCGTCGTGCCCTGCCGCAGCGAGGCGGACCACGCGGCCCTTCTCGCCGCCGCCGCCGGCCTTGACGCCCCCCTCGACGCGGCCCAGCTCGTCATCGACCCCGAGATCGGCTTCGGCACGACGCGCGAGGAGGACCTCGCGCTCCTCGGCGCGCTGCACCGCCTCGCGGCGTGCGCGCCCGTCTGCGTGGGCGTCTCGCGCAAGCGCCTCGTCAAGCGGCTCACGGGCGAGAAGGCGACGGGCAAGAACCTCGGCGGCTGCCTCGGCGCGGCCATCTGGTGCGCGCTCGCGGGCGCGAGCGTCCTGCGCGTCCACGACGTGCGCGAGACGCGCCAGGCGCTCGACGTCGCGCGCGCCCTCGCCGCCGGGGCGGGCGCGCAGGCCGCAACCGGAGGGGACCCGACATGACACTCGCCTCGGTCCAGACGTTCTTCTCAAGCATCAACTGGGGCGAGGTCTTCGCGACGATCGGGTCCTACGTGCCGGACGTCGCCCAGATCGCCATCCTCTACTTCGTCATCTACTCCGTCCTGAAGGCCGCGCGCGGCTCGCGCTTCAGCCAGGTCCTCATGGGCGCGGGCATCCTCGTCACGGCGCTCGCCGCCTTCACCTTCCTCTTCCACTTCGACGTCCTCCAGAAGATCCTCAGCGGCCTGCTCATCTACCTCGCGCTCTCGACCGTCGTCCTCTTCCAGCCCGAGATCCGCCGCGTCCTCGAAACGGTCGGCGCCGTGCTGACCGAGGACAAGAAGCGCCGCGAGCCCACGGCGGGCGAGATCCGCCTGCCCGAGAAGCTCGCCGACATCCTCTTCGAGCTCGCGAAGCGGCGCATGGGCGCCCTTTTCGCCATCGAGCGGGCCATTTCGCTGAAGGGCTACGAGGCGACGGGCATCGCGCTCGACGCGCAGCTCTCGCCCGAGCTCGTCGTCTCCATCTTCACGCCGCCCCTCCCGCTCCACGACGGCGGCGTCGTCGTCCGCGGCGGCCGCCTCGCCGCCGCCCACTGCCTCTTCCCCGTCTCGGACAAGCAGTTCGGCCTCTCCGCCTCCGGCATGCGCCACCGCGCGGCCGTGGGCATCAGCGAGGAGACGGATGCGTTTGCGCTCGTCGTGAGCGAGGAGCGCGGCCTCATCTCCGTCGCGCACAACGGGCGGCTGACGCGCTACCCGGACCTCTCCGCCGACACGCGCAAGGCGCTCGTGCGCTTCATCGGAAAGGTCGTCCCGCAGCCGCGCACGGTCTACGAGATGCTCTCGGACTGGCTCGACCGGCGCGGACGCGCCAAACGCGGAGGATCCTCGAAATGAAGCGCCTTCTCGCCGCCTTCACGCGCAACTGGGGCCTCAAGCTCACCGCGCTCTTCCTCGCCGTCGTCATCTTCTACTGGGTCCGCGGCTCCATCCGCCGCGGCGAGCAGGCAGACGGACGGCCTCCGTTCCCCACGAAAGCGACTCCCCATGCAACCGTCCCCCTCCGCTAGCGCGAACGCCGAAGCCACCATGCGCCGGCGCGTGATCGGGGTCTTCATGTTTCCCGTCGCGCTCTTCCCCTTCCTCGCCCTCTTCTCCTACGACTGGCACGACATTTCCGCCCTCTGCGTGCCCCCGGCCTCGCCCGCGTCGAACCTCATCGGCGCGGCCGGCGCCTGGTTCGCCTACGGCGGCTACCAGCTCATCGGCCTCGCGATCTGGTTCGTGCCGCTCCTGTGCGTCTTCGCGGGCGTCCTGCTCGTCGTCGGCCGGCCGCTCCGGCTCGGGCGGCGCAGCGTGGGCGTGGCGCTCTTCATCCTCTCGGCGACGTGCCTCCTGCAGCTGACGGGCCACACGCCGGCCGTCGCGCGCCTCCTCCACACGCTCAACATCGCGCCCAACGCGGGCGGCGCCGTCGGCTACCTCGTGATGACGCGCGGGCTCGCCCGCATGCTCTCCCCGTTCGGCTCGGGCGTGCTGATGCTCTGCCTCGCGCTCTTCTCCGTCTTCTTCACGATCGGCTTCCGCAACATCCTCGCGGCCCTCGCGCGCCTCACGGCCTGGGCGTCGGACCGCGACGCCGACGACGCCGGCGCGGCGGGAGACGCCCGCCAGGCGCTCGACGCCGCCGCGGCCGCGCGCGAGGAGGCCAGGGCCCAGCGCCTCGCCGAAAAGCAGCGCATCGCCGAGGAGAAGGCCGCGGCGAAGGCGGCGCGCGAGGCGGCGCGCGAGGAGCTGCGGCGCCAGCGCGAGGAGCAACGTCAGAAAAAGGAGGCCGAACAGCGCGCGCGCGCGGAGGAGCAGGCGCGTCTGCGCGAACGCCAGCAGGCCGACCTCGCCGCGCTGCGCTCGTCCGTCGACTGGCTCCCCCCGCGGGAGGCGGCGCGCCCCGCCGCGCCCGTCCAGCCACCGCCCGCCGCCCCCGCCGAGGCGGAGGCGCCCGAGGCCCCCGAAGAAGAAGAGAAGAGGCCCTACGTGCTGCCGCCCGTCACCCTCCTCCGCGAGGTGCCGCCGAAGACGTCCGGCGAGGACGACCCCGCCGCCATGGCGCAGCGCCTCATCGACACGCTCAAGGTCTTCCAGATCAACGCGCAGCTCGCCTACTACATCGCGGGCCCCGTCGTGACCCAGTACGCCCTCACGCTCGACCTCGGCACGCGCGTCGAGAAGGTCGCGGGCCTGCAGCGCAACATCCAGATGGCCCTCCAGGCGACCTCGCTGCGCATCGAGGCCCCGATCCCCGGCAAGAACGCCGTCGGCATCGAGGTGCCGAACGTGAAGCCCGCCTCCGTCTGCTTCCGCGAGGTCTTCGACGGCCGGCGCTGGCAGGAGAACGCCTTCGGGAAGTTCCAGGTTCCGCTGCTCCTCGGCAAGGACGCCGCCGGCAACGACCTCGTGGCGGACCTCGCGAAGCTGCCGCACCTGCTCGTCGCCGGCGCGACCGGCCAGGGCAAGTCCGTGTGCCTCAACGCGATCATCAACGGCCTCCTGATGTGCCGCACGCCCGAGCAGCTCAAGCTCATCATGGTGGACCCCAAGCGCGTCGAGTTCACCGCCTACCACCGGCTGCCCCACCTGCTCGTGCCGATCATCAACGACACGAACAAGGTCGTCTTCGCCCTGCGCGCGGCCGTCGTCGAGATGGACCGCCGCCTCAAGCTCTTCGCGCGCGTCGGCTGCCGCAACATCGTCGACTTCAACACGCGCAAGACCGTCACGCAGCCCGACATGTTCGGCGGCGGCGACGAAGTTGTGGGCGGCGACGCCGGCACGCCGCGCACGATCCCCTACATTGTCATCGTCATCGACGAGGTCGCCGACATCATGCAGGCCGCGAAGAAGGAGGTCGAGCCGGTCATCGCCCGCCTCACCGCCCTCGCGCGCGCGACGGGCATCCACCTCATCCTCGCGACCCAGCGCCCCGACGCGAACATCATCACGGGCGTCATCAAGTCGAACATCCCCGGACGCATCGCCTTCAAGACGTCCTCCTCCATCGACGCCCGCACGATTCTCGACGCGACGGGCTCCGAGCTCCTGATCGGAAAGGGCGACATGCTCTTCCGCATGGCCGACGGCCGCCTCCTGCGCGCGCAGGGCGCGTTCATCTCCGACGAGGAGATCAACCGCATCGTCGACTTCATCGGCGAGCATGCATCCGTCCAGTTCGACGAGAAGCTCACGAAGCGCCTGGAGAAGATCAAGGAGGCCGACCCCAACGACGTCCTCGACGCCGAGGAGGACGAGGCGGGCGAGGACGACGGCGAGGCGCCCCCCGCGACGCCCGCCCCCACCGCCGGCGGCATCCCGGCCCCCGCCGGCATGACGCAGAACAAGGAGGACGCGCTCTACCGCCAGGCCCTCGAAGTCGTGCGCGCGACGAAGCGCGCCTCGATCTCGCACTTCCAGCGCCGCCTCGGCATCGGCTACAACCACGCCGCGCGCATCGTCGACCTCCTGGAGGAGCGTGGCGTCATCGGCACGACCAAGGGCGCGGGCCCGCGCGAGATCCTGCTCGACGTCGACGCGCTCCTCGCCGAGATGGACGGCGGCGCGCCGGCCCCCGAAGCGCCGGGCGCGGACGCCGCGCCCGGCGACGACCCCCTCGGCTTCCCGGCCGGGAGCTGACCGCGCCGCCGCTTTTTTCGCCGGAGGCGGGTTCCCGCGTGAACCGGACGGCGCGCGGCGGCGTTTACCTCACATGAACGGAGCGCGGGCCGCAGGCCTGCGCCGTGAGGAGACATCCGATGCAGCAGAACCTTTCAACGACGGCGTGGGGGCGGGTCGCGCGGTGCGCCTGCGCCGCCCTTGCGGTCTGGACGGCGGGGGCGGACGACGCGGCGGCGCGGCGGGCCGACCTCGCGCGCGCGTGCGGCGTCATGTACTACGCGACGGGCTACGACCCCTGCTACTGGCCCAAGGGGACGCCCTACTCGCAGGCGGCGTTCTGGAACATCCGCCTGAACGCGCTCCTCAAGACGCCCCGCGCGATCGACACGCTCGTCTACGCGCCCGTCGGCGCGTTCGCCCACCTCTCGGCGAAGATCCCCTCGGCGACGATGCCGACGGCCCAGCCGTCCGAGGAGTCCAACTGGATGCGCGGGGTGCGGAACGCGATCCCCGACTTCGTGAAGGCCGGGACGGATCCGCTCAAGGAGGCGGTCGCGTGGGCGCGGAAGAACAAGAAGACGTTCCTCGCGGCTCTGCCCGTGAACATGGCCGAACACAGCGCGAAGGGCAAGGGCAAGGCCGTCGTCTGGGACAACTACTTCTGGAGCCCCTGGAAGGACAGGCATCCAGGCGACCTGATGGCCGACGCCGGCGACGCGGGGCGCCCGCCCTACGCCTCGCCGACCGCCGTCGACTACGGCAAGGCGTCCGTGCGCACGGCGTTCGCCGCCGTCGCGAAGGAGATCGCCGAGGGCTACGACATCGACGGCCTCCTGATCGACTACATGACGGTGCCGACGATCTTCCGCACCGTCGCGTGGGGCGAGAAGGCCGGGACGAAGGAGTGGCAGGCCCTGACGGACATGATGGCGCGCATCCGCGCGTCCGTGAACACCGCCGGCGCGAAGCGCGGCCGCCCGATCCTCCTCGCCGTGCGCGTGCCGGACTCGCTGCCGTTCTGCAGGAACATCGGCATCGACCTGCAGGCGTGGATGGACCAGAAGCTCGTCGACCTCGTCGTCTCGGGCGGCCCGATGGAGTTGAACCCCTATTCCTACATGGCCGAGATCACGAAGAAGAGCGGCATTCCCTTCTACCCCTGCTTCGACGAGTCCGGCATCTGGGTTGGCAACGACTCGGGCTACCAGAACGACGACGAGCGGCCCACGCTGCGCCGCCATGCGCCCGAGACGTTCCGCGCGCGCCTGCAGGAGGCGGCGGTGGCCGGCGCCGCCGGGGCGGTGTACCACAACCCCTACCACTGGATCCGCTACGGTCTCCACTGCGTGTGCGGAGGTCCGAAGGACGTGGCCGCCGCCAACAAGCGCTACCACGTGTGCTACCGCAACAACGGCACGGCGGGGGCCGTGCTGAAGGACGGGCAGAAGCTCGCCACGCGCGAGCAGCTCCTCTCGGGCGCGCCGTATGACCTGAAGGGTGCCCCCGCGAAGTTCGGCGTCTACGTGTGGGACGACCTCAAGAAGCACACGCCCCGGCGCGTGATCGTGACGACGGAGGCTTCCGTGCCGAGCGGCATCCAGACGAGCGTGACGGTGAACGGGCGGGCCGTGAAGCTCATCAGGAAGATCGCGGGCAGCCAGCAGTACGAGCTGCCCGTCTCGGCCCTCAAGTACGGGCGCAACGAGGTGGTCGTGAAGGCGACCGGCAAGAACAGGCGCGGGCGGACGGCCAAGCTCGGCAACATCGCGATCGACGTGATCTACACCGAGGCGCAGAAGAAGAAGGAAGGGGGCGCGAAATGACGGAACCCGACCTCGAAGCGGAACAGGCGCGGATCGAGAAGATCGAGGAGATGTTCGAGACGCCGACGCTGCGGCGGCGCCTGCGCGCCCTCGTCTCGGGCCTCCGCCAGCCGCGCGGCTCCGCCGCGTACAAGGAGGCGCTCGTGGAGCTGCAGCGCCTCCTCGCGCCCGTCCTCGCCGTGCTGCTGCCGGCGATCTTCATCGCCATCCTCTTCGTCTGCACGATCCCGTCCGCCCAGGACAAGATGTTGCGGAACATCCAGATCGTCGAGGCCCAGGAGGACGACGCGCTCGACGAGGCGCCGGCGGACCTGCCGGACGACCTCGACATGGACCAGCCGGCGGACATGGACTTCTCGATGGACGTGGCCGTGACGCCGGACGTCGCCGCGCCCCTCCCAGAGGCCGCCCCGACGGCCGCCGCGCCCGTCGTCAACAACGTCGACGCCGTCATGAACATCAAGGCCCCCGTCATGCTGAAGAGCGTCTTCGGCGACACCCGCTCCGCCGCCGCCCGCGCCACGTCCCTGCGGCACTTCGGCGGCAACGCCCAGACCGAGGCCGCCGTGATGCGCGCCCTGCGCTGGCTCAAGACGAAGCAGCGGCCGGACGGCAGCTGGCCGGGGCAGGCCGGCGCGGACAACATGCGCCCGACGGGGCTTGCGATCCTCACCTTCCTCTCGCACGGCGAGAAGCCCGGTTCCCTCGCGAAGGAGTTCGGCGACACGCTCCAGAGGGGCGTCGGCTACCTCATGCGCACGCCGAACCCGGACGCCGCCGAGATCCACGCCCTCTCCGAGGCGTTCGGCATGGCGCGCAACCCCAACATCCGGCCCGTCGTGGAGGCGCGCCTCAACGCGCTCGCCGACCGCCTGGCGGACACCGAGTGGGGCCCGCCCCGCGACAACTCCAAGGCCGTGCTGCCGCGCCTCCTGCCCATGACCTTCGAGACGATGGCCCTGCGCAGCGCGAAGCTCAGCCGCCTGAACGTGAAGAACATGGAGAAGGCGCTCCTGAAGCTCAAGGAAGGCTTCCTCCACCAGGCGAACACGCGCCTCGGCGGCTTCTCGGACGACCACTGGGGGCCGCCCGGGCCCAACTACCGCCTCACCGGCCTCTGGCACTACATGGTCGGCGTCGTGGCGATGCAGTACCTCGGCGCGAGCCGCCACCCCGTCGTCGAGAAGACGCTCGCGATCCTGGACGACGAATGGGCGCCGCCCACGCTCGGCACGACGGACATCGCCTGCTGCCCCGTGCGCGGCAACTACTGGGCGACGATGGTCTTCTTCAACGCGGGCGGCAAGCGCTGGGCGAACTGGAACCGCGAGATGGTGCGCGCCTACGTGACCGGCCAGCGCCGCCTCGCGAACACGCCCTACAAGGACACCAAGGGGCGGCCGCAGGAGCTCGGCTACTGGACGTGCGAGGACATGCACATCAGCCGCGACACGACGGGCATGGAGATCATCACGACCTGCTACGTCGCGCAGCAGCTGATGGTCTACTACCGCTACCTGCCCACGAGCTCGCGCGAGGCGTGGGAGGCGGACGCGGAGAAGCCGGCCGTCCCCGTCGAAACCGACGACGTGACCGTCAACGCGGGCGACCTCTAGGCCCTCCCCGCCGCCCCGCCGGGCGGCAAGGGCGTTGCGGCGGCATTGCGGGGTGTGGTATACTCTTCGCCGTGGACAGTTCGCGACGGACATCTACACGTTCTTCACTCTCCAAAGGATTTCCATGAGCTCACTTGGTCAAACCCTTCGCAAGGCGCGCGAGGCGAAAGGTCTCACGCCGTCCAAGGTCGCCGCCGAGACGCGCATTCTCGTGCAGATCGTCGAAGACATCGAAAACGAGGACTTCCACCGCATCGCCGCGCCGATCTACGGGCGCGGCTTCGTCCGCCTCTTCGCCGAATGCGTCGGCCTCGACCCCCAGCCGCTCATCCGCGAGTTCATGGACATCTACGAAGGACGCCGTGCGCCGACCGTCCAGGTCCGCAACGTGCCCGTGGCCACGCCGCAGCCCCCCCTCAGACCGCCCCCCGTACAACAAGAAGAGCCGCCGTTCGCCGTCCCACCGTTTACCCCCGAGCCCGAGCCGCCGCCCGTCGCCGAGC
>CAKUCX010000049.1 GCA_934643865.1 uncultured Kiritimatiellota bacterium | reverse complement strand
CCGCGCCGCCGCGCCGCGCCGCACCGCCCGCGCCCGCGCCCGGCGTGAAGTACTACGAATACGCCGTCGAGAAGGGGCAGACGCTCTCGCTCATCGCGGAGGGCTTCGGGACGACCGTCCCGAAGATCCTCGCCGCCAATCCGGGCCTCAAGCCCAACATGCTCCGCGTGGGCCAGAAGATCGTCGTCCCCGTGGAGGAGGCGGAGAAGCCCGCGCCGCGCGGCAAGAAGGGAAGGCGGTAGGGCGATGGACGGATACGCGATGGACGGCTATCCCGCCGTGCGCCTGCGGCGGCTGCGGCGTACGGAGGCGCTCCGCGACATGTTCGCGATGCCGAAGCCGGGGCCCGAGAAGTTCATCTGGCCCGTGTTCGTGGTGCCGGGCACGGGGCGCCGCGAGCCGATCGCGTCGATGCCGGGGCAGTTCCGCCTGTCGGCGGACGAGCTTGTGAAGGAGCTTGCGCCCGTCGTCGCCCAGGGCGTGAAGAGCGTGCTGCTCTTCGGGCAGCACGAGGGCGGGGGCAAGGACGAGTGCGGCACGCCGGCGGAGGATCCGCGCGGCGCGGTGCAGCGCGCGATTCCCGTCCTGCGTGCGGCCTACCCCGACCTCGTCATCCTGACGGACGTGTGCCTTTGCGCCTACACGAGCCACGGGCACTGCGGTCCGCGCGACGCGGCGGGCGACGTGGACAACGATGCCGCCTGCGAGATGCTCGCGCGCGTGGCGGTGTCGCATGCGCGGGCGGGGGCGGACGGCGTGGCGCCGTCGGCGATGATGGACGGCCAGATCGCCGCGATTCGCCGCGCGCTCGACGAGGAGGGCTTCGCGAAGACGCTGCTCGTCGCCTACTCGACGAAGTTCGCCTCGCAGATGTACGGCCCGTTCCGCGACGCTGAGAACTCCGCGCCGGCCGAGGGCGACCGCCAGGGGTACCAGGCGAGCTTCCGCGACGGGCGCACGGCGGTCCGCGAGTCGCTGTTCGACGAGGCGGAGGGGGCGGACGCGCTGATGGTGAAGCCGGCGCTCTTCTACCTGGACCTCATCCAGACGGTGGCGGCCCGCACGCTCCTGCCCGTGATGGCCTACAACGTCTCGGGCGAGTACGCGATGGTCCACGCCGCCGCCGAAAAGGGGTACTGCGACCTCTACCCGACGGCCCGCGAATCGCTCTACGCGATCTTCCGCGCGGGTGCCACGCAGGTCATTTCCTACTGGGCGCCGTTCTACGGCAAGATCTTCGGCTGATTCGAAAACGAGGTGACGACGACATGAAGAAAATGCTCTTCGCGATGACGGTGGCGATGGCGGCGGCGCTCGCGCTGCGGGCCGAAACGGTGACGGCGGCGGGACGGATGGACCTGGGAGGCGTGTGGCATCTGCGCGAGGCGGACAACGCCGTGCAGTTCACCGTGCCGATCCAGGTTCCGGGCGACGTCCATTCCGCCCTCCTCGCGGCCGGGAGGATCCCCGACCCCTTCTTCGGGCAGAACGAGCTGCTGACGCAGGACGTGGGGCGGAAGGACTGGCGGATCGAGCGGTCCTTCACGGTCCCGGCCGCCCTCCTGCGGGCGAAGGGCGTCACGCTGCGCCTGGAGGACGTGGACACCTTCTGCACCATCGAGATCAACGGCGAGGAGGTCGGCCGCACCGACAACCGCTTCCGCCGCTGGGACTTCGACGTGAAGCGCTTCCTCAAGCCCGGCGACAACCGCATCGTGGGCGTCTTCAGGAGCGCCGAGAACGAATCGAACGCGCGCGCGAAAACCTACGACCGCCCGTTCCAGATTTCGAACGTGCCGTGGGCGAAGGCGATCGAGCTGATCCGCAAGCCGCAGTGCCACGGCGGCTGGGACTGGGGGCTCGCGCAGATGGTGACGGGCTTCTGCGGCCCCGTCACGCTCATCGCGGTGGACGACGCGCGCCTCGACTACGTGTACTGCGACCAGGATTTCACGGCGGACCGGTCGCGCTGCACGGTGACGGTCCATGCCGAGGTGACGGCCCCGGCGGCCGGTTCGACGACGTTCGCGGTCCGGCTCGGCGACCGTGCCCGGGAGAAGTCCGTTTCGCTCGCGGCGGGCGCGAACCGCCTCGCCCTCGCGATCGACGTGCCGAACCCGAAGCTCTGGTGGCCGAACGGCGCGGGCGCGCAGCACCTCTACCCGCTGGAGGTGAAGGTGGGTGGCGAGACGCTCACGCGCAAAATCGGCCTCCGCACGATCGAGGTGCTGAACACGCCCGACCGGGACGCGAACGGCAGGGAGGGCGCGCGCATGGCCTTCCGCGTGAACGGCGAGGAGATCTTCTGCAAGGGCGCGAACTGGATTCCGTGCGACGCCTTCGAGAGCCGCCAGACGCCGGCGCGCTACCGCGACCTGCTCGCCTCCGCGCAGCAGGCGAACATGAACATGGTGCGCCTCTGGGGCGGCGGGCAGTTCGAGCATGATGCGTTCTACGAGCTGTGCGACGAGCTGGGCCTGATGGTCTGGCACGACATGATGTTCTCCTGCGCGATCTACCCCGGCGACGCCGCGTTCCTCGCGAGCGTGGAGAAGGAACTCGCGCACCAGCTGCGCCGCCTCCGCGACCATACGTCCATCGCCCTCTGGTGCGGCGACAACGAGTGCGTCGGCGCGCTCAACTGGTTCGAGCCGAGCCGCAAGGACCGCCCCTACTACCTCAAGGCCCTCCAGGCGCGCACGCAGGTGGAGGCGGACGCCGTGGCGAAGTACGACCCCGCGCGCACGTTCTGGCCCTCCTCCCCCTGCGGCGGCCCCGGCGACTATTCCGACGCCTGGCACAACGACAACAAGGGCGACATGCACAACTGGACCGTCTGGCACGAGAACAAGGGCTTCGACAACTACTACAAGTACAAGCCACGCTTCTGCAGCGAGTTCGGCTACCAGAGCTTTTCGTCGCCCGAGGTCGCGGCCACGTTCTGCGGGCGCGACCAGCTGAACCCCACGGCTCCCGACTTCGAGTACCACCAGAAGAACGCGGGCGGCAACCGCCGGATGCTGGAGACGATGGCGCGCTACTTCCGCTTCCCGGAGAGCGCGGAGAACATGCTGTGGGTCTCGCAGATCCAGCAGGCGATCGCGATCAAGACGGCGGTCGAGGGCTGGCGCCGCCTGCGCCCCCGCTGCATGGGCACGCTCTTCTGGCAGCTGAACGACAACTGGCCCGTCGCGAGCTGGAGCGCCATCGAGTACGGCGGAAAGTGGAAGCACCTGCAGTACCACGCGAAGCGTTTCTTCCAGAACGTCGCCGTGGTGACGGTGCCGGCGGAGGGCAATGCGGGCAACATCGAGGTGTGGGCGCTCAACGACGAAGGTGTGGCGGTGGACGCGCGGGTGGCGGTGCGGACGATGGACTTCCAGGGCGCGTGCCTCGGAACGCTGGAGCTGCCCGCCGCGTTGCCGCCCCGCTCGGCGACGCGCCTCGCGGTCTACGCGCTCGACCGCTTCGGCACGGAGAAGGCGCGCGTGGGGCGCTTCCTCTCGCTCACGCTTGACGCGGCCGTGGAGGGGAAGCCCGTCACGTTCGCGAACGAGTGGCTGTTCAACGCCTACAAGGCGTGTCCGCTTGCGGAGGCGGATGTGCGGTGGACGGCCCGGAACGACAACGGGGTCTGGACGGTATCGCTCACGACGGACCGCCCCGCGTTCTTCACCTGGGTGAATGCGACGGGCATCCCCGGCGAGTTCAGCGACAACAGCTTCACGCTCTACCCGGGCCGCCCCGTCACGCTCACCTTCACGCCCAAGAAGCCCGACGCCCGTTTCGCCGACTTCAAGGCCGCGCTCTCGGTCTTCCACCTGCGCAGGACCTACCGGTAGGCAGGGCGAGGGGCGTGGCCCGCCGGGCCCGCGTCCTCGGCTTTTTTCACAGGACAGGAGGTTGGACATGGCGATGGAACAGCTCGAGAAGACGGCCGAGGCGCTGCGGCGGCGCGGCTTCGAGGCGCGGTGCTGCGCGACGCGCGCGGCGGCCGCCGCCGAGGTGATGAAGCTTGCGGAGGGCGCGGCGACGGTCGGCCAGGGCGGGAGCATGACGCTCAAGGAACTGGGGATCCCCGAGGCGCTCGCCGCCGTCGGAAAGGCGCCTGCGCGCCGGGCGGACGTGGACCTCTTTCTCCTGAGCGCGAACGCGCTCACCGAGGACGGCCGCCTTGTCAACATCGACGGCAACGGCAACCGCGTCGCGGCGTCCATCAGCGGCCCGCGCCGCGTCTGCTACGTCGTCGGCCGCAACAAGCTCGTCGCGGGCGGCATCGACGAGGCGATCGCGCGCATCAAGCGCTGCGCGTGCCCGCCGAACTGCCGCCGCCTCGGCAAGAAGACGCCGTGCGCGGCGACGGGCGTCTGCGCGGACTGCGACTCGCCCGACCGCATCTGCAAGGTGACGGCCGTCTTCGACCGCAAGCCCACGGGCGTCGCCTGCACCGTCCTCCTCGTCGACGAGGCACTGGGGTATTAGCGGAGATGTTCAGGCGCTTCTTCGAGTTCTACCCCCTTGTCGTCTGGGCCCTGATGCTCCTCGTCGTCGTGCGGCCCTTGCGGCTCGGCTGGCGCGGGAGCGCGCTGGTGGCGGGCGTGCTGCTCGTTGCCTCGCAGAAGTTCCTCATCTACCGGTTCTTCGGCGGGGATTCGTTCGTGCCGGACCTGCCGGAGCTTTTCGTCAACGTCACGGGCTGGAGCTATTCGGCGGCGATGATCCTCTTCGCGCTCGCATGCGCGTGGGGCGTGGTGGGGGGCGTGTGGGGACTCGTGCATCGCTCGTCGCGCCCCTTGCCCCGCCGGGCGATTGGGGTGCTTGCGGCGGTGGCGATGCTCGTGGCGGGCTGGGGCATCTGGGAAGGCGTGCGCATCCCGGACGTGCGGCGCATCGAGATTGCCCTTGAGGGCCTTCCCCCGGCCTTTGACGGCTTCCGCCTTGTGCAGCTGACGGATCTCCACTGCAGCTCGGCGGCGCGGAAGGCGCGCACGGCGGGCATCGTCCGGAAGGTGAATGCGCTCAAGCCCGATCTCGTCTGCATCACGGGCGACTTCGTGGACGGCCCTCCGTCGCTGCGGGCGGACGACCTCTCGCCGCTTGCGGACTTGCGCGCGCCGTTCGGCGTCTTCGGCTGCGCGGGGAACCACGAGTACTACAGCGACTATGTCGCCTGGCGGCCCGTCTTCACGTCGTTCGGCATCGTGATGCTCGACAACGCGCACCGCGTCCTCGAAAAGGACGGCGCGCGCCTCGTCCTCGGCGGCGTCACGGATCCCGCCGCCGTGCGCAACCGCCGCGCGGACAGGACGGTGGAGCGGCTGGAGCCGCCGGATGCCGCCAAGGCGTTTGCCGGCGCGCCGGCAGACGCCTGCCGCATCCTTCTGCAGCATCGTCCCCGCCTGCCGCCCAAAATGTCCCGCGCGGAGCCCGTGCAGCTGCAGCTTTCGGGCCATACGCACGGGGGCATGATGCCCGGCATCGCCTTCCTGGTCGGCCGGCTTGAGAACAACAACGGCTTTGTCCGGGGGCTTTATCGGTTGGGGGGAGGGTTCCTCTATGTGAGCCCGGGGACGGGGCAGTGGGCCGGCTTCCCGCTGCGCCTCGGCGTCCCGGCCGAGATCACGGAAATCATCCTGCGCCCTCGCCCTCGCCCCTTGTCTCTCCCCCCCGAATCGGGTATACTATCGTCCCGATTTTCAGTCACCTCTAAGTAAGGACAGGCGGCACATGAAGCGGACGGACGTGGACAAGGTTCTGATCATCGGTTCGGGGCCGATTGTCATCGGGCAGGCGTGTGAATTCGACTATTCGGGCACGCAGGCGTGCAAGGCCCTGCGGGCGTGCGGCTACAAGGTCGTCTTGGTGAACTCGAACCCGGCGACCATCATGACCGATCCGGTGATGGCGGACGCGACGTACATCGAGCCGCTGAACGCGGAGCGCCTGGAGCAGATCATCGCGAAGGAGCGCCCCGATGCGATCCTGCCGAACCTCGGCGGGCAGACGGGCCTCAACCTCTCGATGGAGCTGGCGAAGAAGGGCATCCTCGACACGTACGGCGTGAAGGTGATCGGCGTGAACCTGGACGCCATCGAGCGCGGCGAGGACCGCGAGGTCTTCAAGGCGACGATGCAGAAGCTCGGCATCGAGACGCCGCGCTCGGGCATCGTCCACGACGTGGAGGCCGCCGTGAAGCTCGTCCGGGACGAAATCGGCTATCCCGTCGTCGTGCGCCCCGCCTACACGATGGGCGGCGCGGGCGGCGGCTTCTGCTACAACGAGGAGGAGCTGCGCACGATCTGCGCGCGCGGCCTTGACGCCTCGCTCACGCACCAGTGCCTCATCGAGGAGTCGATCCTCAACTGGGAGGAGCTGGAGGTCGAGGTCGTGCGCGACGCGAAGAACCAGATGATCGCCGTCTGCTTCATCGAGAACATCGACGCGGTGGGCGTCCACACGGGCGACAGCTTCTGCGCGGCGCCGTTCCTCACGATTTCGAAGGAGCTGCAGGAACGCCTCCAGCGCGACGCCTTCAAGATCGTCGAGTCGATCG
This sequence comes from uncultured Kiritimatiellota bacterium, assembly GCA_934643865.1. GTDB lineage: Bacteria > Verrucomicrobiota > Kiritimatiellia > RFP12 > UBA1067 > RUG572. Next base: position 17,990 of record CAKUCX010000049.1, on the reverse strand, counting down.
GCGTGATCGGCGGCACGAACGTCCAGTTCGCGCACGATCCGAAGACGGGCCGCGTCGTCATCATCGAGATCAACCCGCGCACGTCCCGTTCGTCGGCCCTCGCGTCGAAGGCGACGGGCTTCCCCATCGCGCTCGTCTCGGCGAAGCTCGCGGCGGGCATGACGATGGACGAGATTCCCTACTGGCGCGACGGGACGCTGGAGAAGTACACGCCGGGCGGGGACTACGTGGTCCTCAAGTTCGCGCGCTGGGCGTTCGAGAAGTTCCGCGCCGTCGAGGACCACCTCGGCACGCAGATGAAGGCCGTGGGCGAGGTGATGTCCATCGGCAAGACCTACAAGGAGGCCCTGCAGAAGGCGATCCGCGGCCTCGAAAAGGGGCGCGCGGGGCTCGGCTTCGCGAAGGACTTCCACGAGAAGACGCTCGACGAGCTGCTGAAGCTCCTCGCCGTCCCGAACTCGGAGCGCCACTTCCAGATGTACGAGGCCCTGCGCAAGGGCGCGACGGACGAGCAGATCTTCAGCCTGACGGGCGTGAAGGCGTACTTCGTCGACCAGATGCGCGAACTCGTCGAGGAGGAGGAGAAGATCCTCGCCTACAAGGGGACGCTGCCGCCGGACGACCTGCTCGTGCAGGCGAAGAAGGACGGCTTCAGCGACAAGTACCTCGCGCAGCTCCTCAAGATGCCGGAGAGGGCGATCCGCGAACGGCGCGAGGCGCTGGGATGCGTCGAGACGTGGCACGCCGTGCCCGTCTCGGGCGTCGAGGACGAGGCGTACTACTATTCGTCCTACAACGGCGCGAAGAGCGAGGTGCCCGTCTCGGACGGGCGCAAGAAGATCATGATCCTCGGCGGCGGCCCGAACCGCATCGGCCAGGGCATCGAGTTCGACTACTGCTGCACGCACGCGGCCCTCGCGATGCGCGAGCGGGGCTACGAGACGATCATGGTCAACTGCAACCCCGAGACCGTCTCGACCGACTACGACACCTCCGACCGCCTCTACTTCGAACCCGTCACGCTGGAGGACGTGCTGCAGATCTACCGCGCGGAGAAGCCGCTCGGCGTGATCGTGCAGTTCGGCGGGCAGACCCCGCTCAACATCGCGCGCGGCCTCGCCGAGGCCGGGTGCAACATCCTCGGCACGAGCGTCGACTCGATCGACGCGGCGGAGGACCGCGACCGCTTCCACTCCATCATGAACCGCCTCGGCATCCCGATGCCGGAGAGCGAGATGGCGAGCGACATCGACGGCGCGCTCAAGGTCGCGCAGGACCTCGGCTACCCGCTCATCATCCGCCCGAGCTTCGTCCTCGGCGGGCGCGGCATGGAGGTGATCCACGACGAGCAGATGCTGCGCGAGTACGTGGCGAAGGCGGTGGGCGTGACGCCGGACCGTCCGCTCTACCTCGACCGCTTCCTCTGCCACGCGCTCGAATGCGAGGCGGACGCCCTCTCGGACGGCCGTCAGGTCTTCATCCCCGCGATCATGCAGCACATCGAACTCGCGGGCGTCCACTCGGGCGACTCCGCCTGCGTGCTGCCGCCCGCGTCGATCAGCGCGGAGAACCAGGCCACCATCCTCGACTACACGCGCCGCATCGCGGAAGAGCTGAAGGTCGTCGGCCTCATGAACATGCAGTTCGCGATCGAGGACGGCAAGGTCTACGTCATCGAGGCGAACCCGCGCGCGTCCCGCACCGTGCCGCTCGTCTCGAAGGTGGCGGGCACGCAGATGGCGCCCATCGCGGTGCGCCTCATGCTCGGCGAGACGGTGGCGGACCTCGGGCTCGACCGTCGCCACGTGGTGCCGTACTTCGGCGTGAAGGAGGCGGTGCTGCCGTTCGAGAAGTTCCCGGAGGTCGATCCCGTCCTCGGGCCGGAGATGCGCTCGACGGGCGAGGTGCTGGGCCTTGCGGACACGTTCGGCCTCGCCTACTACAAGTCGCAGGAGGCGGCGGGCCTGCCGCTCCCCACGAAGCCCGGCCGGGTGCTTGTCTCGCTCTCCGAGAAGACGGCGGATGCGGCGACGGCCGCGAAGAACCTCACCGACCTCGGCTTCGAGATCGTCGGCACGGAGGGGACGGTCAAGTTCCTCTGGGAGAAGGGCGTCGCGGCGACGATGGTCGCGAAGATCGGCCAGGGCCGCCCGGACGTCCTCGACGTCATCAAGAACCGCCAGGTCTGCCTCATCCTCAACACGCCGTCGGGCCGCCGCGACGCCCGTGCGGACGACAGTTCGATCCGCCGCGCCGCGATCAAGTACCGCGTGCCGTACCTCACGACCGTCGCCGCCGCGCTCGCCGCGAGCGAGGGCATCAAGGCCGCGCGCGAGGGGAAGGGCGAGGTCCGCTCGCTCCAGAGCTACCACGCGGCGATCGTAGATCGCGCGCCATGAGGCCGTCCCGGCCGCCCAGATGGAAAGGAAAACATGATGCAGAGACGGAAAACGCTGTCCTTCGCCGTTCTTTCTGCGCTCGCCGTCGCCGGCGGCGCGGCTGAACGGTGTGCCGCGGCGCCGGCGCCCCGCCCCCCGGCGCTCGTGCTGCGCTTCGACGACAACAAGCCGGCCGGGCAGTGGCGCGAGGTCGCGGAGATCTTCGAGGCAATCGGCGGGCGGTGTTCGTTCGCCGTGAACCCCGCCGGGCTGAACGACGAGCAGTGGGCGGCCCTGCGCGACCTCGCGTCGCGCGGGCACGAGATCATGGACCACACGGCGCAGCACGCGATGTTCAAGCTGCGGCTTGACAGCGCGGCGGAGGCGGCGGCCTATCGCACGGCCGACTTCTTCGACCACGCCGAAGGCGGCCTTGTGCTGTGCCGCCCCGAACTGGACCTTGCGCATCCGGGAAACGTCCGGGTGAAGGCGTCGATGGCGGCGGGCGTCCTCCGCTCGGACGATCCCCTGTTCCTTTCAGCCCAGTCGTTCAGCCGGAAGTTCTACGTCCCGTCGACCGGCGCGCTCTATGGCCTTGGCAAGGACTGCGGCGGCGGCCTGTTCAAGAAGGGGCCCGAGCAGCGGTGTTCCGACTTCTGGGGACGCTGGACGACGAATTCGTTCGCGGCCTGCGAGATCGTGCTTCTTGACGGAACCGCCGTGCAGCCGTCGAAGGATCTCCTTCGGGCGCAGGCGAAGAACTCCGTCTCGCGCTTCGCTGCGCACGGCCTGCCCACGCCGAAGACGTGGATCCGGCCCGGCGGCTGGGAGACGGCCGTCGACGGGCGGCGGATGAAGGCGGTGTACGGCGACGAGTTCGGCTATGCGGTCGCGGACTCGACGTGCGGCGTCGAGCGATGGTCGCCCTGGAACTATCCGTCCGATTTCGACTTCTTCGACAGGGGCCAGGGCGTGGACGAGGTCTACGAAAAGGCCGTCGGCGTCCTGCGCAGCGGGCGTTCCTTCGCCTACATCAGCCACCAGTGGACGAAGGACCGCCCGAAGTACCTTGCGCAGTGCCGGGAGCTTGCCGCGAAGCTGAAGGCGAACGGGATCCCGATGACGGTCTATTCCCGCATCGCGGAACACGCCGGGACGGGCCACCCCTGTCCGTAGCGCCGCGTGGCGCGGTTTTTCGGAATGGCGCGAAGCGGCGGAAAGGAAAAAGAATGAAAGGATGCGTCTACATTGCCCTGGCGCTGTGCGCGGGCCTCGCGTGGGGCGCGGCCGAGGAGCATGAACTCGTGCCGCCCGGCGCGAAGACGCCGTATGTCTTCGCGTCGAAGCCAAAGGAGTTCAGGGGAGAGCCCGACGCCCGGTCGTTCGGGTTCGACGTGGACGGCGCGGCGCGCTTCGCGAATCTCCCCGCGTTCGGCCGCGACGGCGCGCTCAAGATCCGCATCCGCGCGACGGATCCGCAGACGGACGCCGTGGAAGTGACCTTCCAGCAGAGCGACCGCAAGGTGTGGGGCTGTTCGGAGCTGTCCATCGGCCCGGAGTGGACCGATGTCGTCCTGCCGTTCGCGGAGATGAAGTATTTCAGCCACTGGAGGCATCTGCCGCCCGTCCAGGACGGCGACTGCCCGGATCCGAGGCTCCTGCGCGCAATCCGCTTCTGCTACGGCGCGTGGCTCTGCCGGGGGACGCTCGACAAGCCGCACGGCTTCGAGGTCGCGTCCGTCAAGCTCGTCCGCCTGCCGCCGGGGGCGTTCGGGGACGGGAAGGACCATTCGCTCGACGAGTTCCCGCGCCTCGCGGGCGAGGTGGACGACACGGCGCGTTTCCAGCGGGCCGTCAACGCGACCCCCGCCGGCGTTCTCACGGTGCCGCGCGGCGAGTACCGGATCTCCTCCCCGATCCGCGCCCTGAACCGCTGCTCGTTTGACCTGAACAAGAACGCCATCCTGCGTGCCGTCAAGCCGATGGCGTGCGTCCTCCTCATCGACGGACGGCGCGGCAGCGGGGTGCGCCCGCACGACTACAACGTCTTCTTGCGGGGCGGCGTCGTCGATGGCGACGGCCTCGCCTCCTGCGTGAACGTGAAGGGCTTCGCGCACTACACGCTGCGCGACTGCACGTTCCTCAACGGACGCGAATACGGCCTCCGCGTGGACGGCGGCTACGAGATGATTGCCGAGAACGTCTACTGCAAGTGCGTGAAGCCGGGCCTCGCCGGGAACGCCGGCATCGTCGTGAACGGGGGCGACAGCCACTACACGGATTGCATCGTCGTCGACTACACGATCGGCTTCAACCTGCTGAAGGGCGGCTCGAACCGCCTCACGCGCTGCCACGTGTGGGGCGGCCCCATCCCGCCGCCGAAGCCGGGCGAACTGCCCGAAATGCTGAAGGGCTCCGTCAACTTCAAGATCGACTGCTCCTCCGCCATCCTGCGCGACTGCTACGCGGATACGGGCGAGATCGGCTACCTCGTGAACGGCTGGGACACGCGCCTTCTGGGGTGTTCCTACTTCAACAACAAGCACTTCAAGCTCGACCACGTCACGATCATCAAGCACGTGCGCGGGCGCCTGCTCGTCGCGGACGGCGGCTTCATCAAGACGACGCCGAACTACACGGTCTACGACGGCTGCGGCGAGGTGGAGTGGCGGAACATGATGTACTCGGGTTTCGGCCCGGACGACGACTGCCCCGGCGCGCTTTCGTTTCGGAGAACGCCCGCCAAGAGCCCGTCCGCCCTGAAGCGCGCGGAATGACGGGAGGCGGAATGGCGATGAACGGAATGGTCGCGCGCGCGGTCGCGCTGGCCCTGGCGTGTGCCGCCGGAGGGTGCGCCTCGAAGATGGAAACGGCCCTCGAGTCGCCGTATCTGCCTCCGGCGGCGGCGCGCCAGGCGGCGGGCCCGCAGTGGCAGCCGACGAAGAACCGGAAGATCCGTGCCGTCCTGTGGGGCATCGTCCACAACCACGCGCGCGGGAAGTGGGATGCGATGCGCCGGCTCAAGGACGACTACGAGATCGTCGGCTGGGTGGACGACTCCTCCTCGCCCGCGATGCGCATGGTCGAGCCGGACCGGAAGCCCTACGCGGGCGTGCCCTGCTACACGCCCCGCCAGGTCTTCGAGGAGGTGAAGCCGGACTTGATCGTCGTCGAGGTCTCGAACGCCGAACTCGTGCAGGTCGCGCTGGCGTGCGCACAGCGCGGCTACCCGATGCACATGGACAAGCCCCTGGGGACTTCGCTCGCGGGCTTCAAGGCGGTCAGCGACATCTGCCGCGCCCGGAACATCCCGCTTCAGACAGGCTACATGTTCCGCGCGAACCGCGCCATCCAGTGGGCCGTCCAGCAGGCGCGCGCGGGGCTCGTCGGCGACGTTTTCGCGATCGACGCGGACCTGAACCACTCCTACGGCGGCGCGAAGTATCCCGTCTACTGCGGCGCCTACCCGGGCGGCGTCGCCTACCTGCTGACGTGCCACGTGATCGAGTATGCCCTGCCGCTCATGCACGACGTGATGCCGGATCGCACGTTCACGATCGTCAAGGCCGCGCCCGGCGATCCCGAAGGCACGCCCTCGCACACGCTCACGGTCATGGAATGGCCGCGCACGACCTGTACCGTCTCGGTCTGCTCGAAGGGGACCCAGCCGCGCCGTCATCTGCGCATCGACGGGACGGACGGCACGATCGAGATCGAGCCGATCGAGGATTTCACGACCGTGAAGCACACGACGGGCACGAGCAACAAGGCCACGGCGGACGACCGGAACATCCGCGTCCACCTCTACCTCAAACGGGGCAAGGGCCAATACAGGCAGGGCATGAACACCATCGACTTCGGCGTCACCGAAGACCGCTACGCCGGACAGTTGAAGGAACTGGCCGAAATCCTCCGTGGCGAGCGTCCGAACCCCGTCGAGCTCTACGACCACGACCTGCGCGTCCACCAGGTGTCGCTGCAGGCGTGCAACCTCTAGCCGCCGAGGTGGGGCATGGTAGGGGCCGACGTCCCCGGCGGCCCGCGTACACGTTGGCGTCCCCGGCGGCCCGCAAACGTTCGCGCAGCCCCTTGCGCCGTCGGGCGGAACGTGGTATACTTCTTCACTGTTTTCCGAGCGCGGAAGGGCCGGGTGGCCGTTGCCGTGCGGAAGCGAACGACGCATTCGGCTTGTCCAGGCCGGGGCGCCAAAGCGGATTAACCAGGGAAAGCACGGGCCGTTCCGCCCCTGTTTCCCGCAAACGGACACGAAAGGTTACGACAAAGATGGATATGCCGACTTCCCAGGCCACGGGCCTGACGCTCAAGGACCTCTTCGACGCGGGGCTGCACTTCGGCCACCAGACGAAGCGCTGGAACCCGAAGATGAAGCCCTACATCTTCGACAAGCGCAACGGCATCCACATCATCGACCTCACGCAGACCGTCACGTTCATCGACGAGGCGGCCGAGTTCCTCCGCAAGACGATCCTCGACGGCAAGAAGATCCTCTTCGTCGCGACGAAGAAGCAGGCGCAGGAACTCGTCAAGCAGGCCGCCGAGGCCTGCGGGCAGTTCTCCATGACCGAGCGCTGGCTCGGCGGCACGCTCACGAACGCCCAGACGATCCGGGGCAGCGTGAAGCGCATGAAGCAGCTCCAGGCGATCGGCGTGCGGAACAACGGCGTCCTCTCCGTCCACAAGCAGGAGAACTCGATGCTCCGCCGCGAACTCGCGAAGCTGGAGAAGAACCTCACGGGCATCGCCGACATGGACGAGAAGCCGGGTGCGGTCTTCATCGTCGACGTCTGCCGCGAGCTCAACGCCGTCAAGGAGGCCTCCCGCCTCCACATCCCGATCGTCGCCATCACCGACACGAACGCGAACCCGGACCCGATCGACTACGTCATCCCCGGCAACGACGACTCCGTGCGCGGCATCGAGCTGATCGTCCAGGGCCTCGTCAAGGTCGTCAAGGCCGCCAACGACGAATACTCCGCCCGCGCCGCCGAGGAGGCGCAGAAGCGCGCCAACGAGCGCCGCGAGCGCGAGGAGCAGGAGAAGGCCGAGCGCGCCGCGCGCCGCGAGAAGGCCGCTGCCGAGAAGAAGGCCGCCGCCACCGCCAAGGGCGAGGAGGCCGTCAAGGCCGCCCGCGCGAAGACCTCGAAGGCCGGCGTCGCGAACGCCGTCAAGCAGGCCGCCCGCGCCGCGAAGGAAGCCGCCGAGGCCAAGGCCAAGGAAGAGCTCGCCGCGAAGCGCCAGGAGAAGGTCGCCGCCGCCGAGGCCGCCGTCAAGGCCGCCGAAGCCGTCGCGCCGGCGGCGGAGTAGCCGCAACGGACGGGGGAGCGCGCGCTCCCCCGCCCCCCCCCCCCCACACACAAGAAGAATTGGAGAGTTTTATCATGGCCATCACAATTGCACAGATCAAGGAACTCCGCGAAGCGACCGCCGCCGGCATGGGCGCGTGCAAGGAGGCGCTCACCGCCACGAACGGCGACATGAACGAGGCGGTCAAGTACCTCCGCGAGAAGGGCCTCGCCGTCGCCGCCAAGCGCGTCGACAAGGAGTCGAAGCAGGGCGTCATCGCCCTCGCGACGGCCGCCGACAACAAGGCGATGGCACTCGCCGAGGTCAACTGCGAGACGGACTTCGTCGCCAACACGGACGCCTACAAGGCGTTCTGCGCGCACGCGGCGCAGGTCGCGCTCGAAGGAAAGAACATCGAGGAGACGCTGGCCGACGACTACAAGATGCTGCTCACGAAGACGGGCGAGAACGTGAAGATCCGCCGCCAGGAGCGCTATGCGCTCGACGGCGCGGGCGTGCTGAGCGGCTACATCCACATGGGCGGCAAGATCGGCGTCCTCGTGGAGCTCGGCTGCGAGAAGGCCGACGCGCCGGAACTCGCCGAGGCGGCCCACATGGTGTGCCTCCAGATCGCCGCGAACGCCCCGAAGTACATCAAGCCCGAGGACGTGCCCCAGGCCGAGATCGACGCGGAGCTTGAGATCAAGCTCAACGCGCTCAAGGAGCAGAAGGGCAAGCTGCCGCCCGAGCAGGCGCTCGTCGGCATCAAGAAGGGCATGGCCGCCAAGTTCTGCACGCAGATCTGCCTCCTGAAGCAGGACTACGTGGCGGACGGCGACCTCTCGGTGGAGAAGTACCTCGACGGCGTCGCGAAGGCCGTCGGCGCGCCGATCACGGTGAAGCGCTTCGTGCGCTTCCAGCTCGGCGCCTGAGGCGCGGGCCGAAACGGGAAAGAAAACGCCGTCTCCGCGAGGGGGTGGCGTTTTTCGTTTCGGAAGCCGGCGCGGACGTCAGGCGCGGACGGAGCGGAGAACGCAGTAGCCGCGGCGCCTGACCACTTCGGCGGACTTGAAATACGTCTCCTGAAGGGGGAGCAGCCCCGTCGCCGTCTTGACGACCGTGAGGCAGACGCCGCCCGGACGGAGTGCGCGGTAGGCCGTTTCGAGGAAGACGTCGGCAATGCGATAGTCGCTGTAGTAGGGCGGGTTGCCGACGAAGAGGTCAAACGCCCCCACGCGCCCGCGCGGCAGCCCATCGTCCGCGAGGATGAACTCCGCCGGGAGGCTCGCCCGCTCCGCGTTGAGGCGCGCCGCCTCGATGGCGCGGGCGTGCGAATCGACGAGGGTGAGGGCGGGCGGGGCGGCGTGGGGGGATTGGGACGTCGCACGACGCCAGGCGTCGGCGACGAGAAGGCCCACGAGGCCGCATCCGCAACCCATGTCGAGGAGGCTCAGGCGGGAGGCACCCTGCGCCGCCCATGCCTCGACTTCGCGGGCGGCCACTTCCGCGAGGGCAAGCCCGCCGTCGTCCGCGCGGCGATGGCAGAAGCAGCCCGGAAGCGACGTGAACGTCAGCGCCCGTCCGCCCGGCACGCTCGCCTCCCAGCTGGACGCGAAGGTGCGGACTTTCTTGAGCGCGCCCTTCCGTTCGGCGCGGAAGAGAATGGCGTGCTTCGCCTTGCGCGCGACGTGGACGGCCGGCCAGACGAGGCGCATCGTCTTCAAGGCGGTGTCGGCGTCGCCCTCGAACGCCGCGAGGAGACGTCCGCCCTCCGCAAGCGACAGGTAGATGTCCTGCAGCTGGTCGAGGACAAGCTCGGCCGGCATCGAGCGCGGCGTCGTCATGAACAGCGCGGCGTCGTAGCCCGTGCCGACCTGAGGCGCGCAGAGGACTTCGCCGGCCGGGCCGCCGCACGTGGCGAGGTGCGCGCGGATCGCGCGCGCATGATGGGCGTCAAAGACATGTGCCGCGACGTGCGCCTGCGGCCAGGCGTGCAGCGCCTCTGCGACCACGACGCCGCTGCGGTTGCCGGCGACGAGGACGCGTCCCGCCTGCGGGGGCGCGGCGCGCACGGCCTCCAGCAGGAGGGCTTCCGCGTAGGTGAGCCGCTTGCCGTTGACGGCGACCGCTCCGTCCGCCGTCTGTGTACCCTGCTCCCTTCGGGTCTTTCTGCCCGTCGCCATCGCGCCCCGCCTAGAGGTCCCTGCGGAACGGCCCGAGCGGCAGGCCCGCCTCGTTCTTCAGGAAGCCGTGGACGCAGCTCTTGCGCATGTAGGCGACGCGCTTCGGCACGAGCCCGTCGGGCACCGTCAGCTCCACGCGGTTCGTCTTCGGGACGGCGCGGCTCTTGACGAGGACGTACGCCCCGTCCGCGCCCGCCAGCTCGAAGCGCGGCTGGTAGGTCCCGTTGAGGCACCAGTCCTCGACGTTCCGGAACGTGAGCGTGACCGTCCGGCCGTCCGCCGCCACGGTGGCGGCGTCCAGTTCCGGCGCGTCGCACTTCAGCTGCGCGAAGCCGTAGAGGCGGTTGAGGGCGAGCGCGGCGAGGCGCGTGCCCACCGTGCGCTTGTCGCCGGGGTGGATGTTGTCGATCTCGCCCACGTCCGACAGCACGGCGAGGCCCGCGCGCGGCGCGTAGTCGCGCGCGAAGCGCGCCATCTCCTCGCGGATCTGCGTCTCGCCGTTGTCCCTCTCCTCGCTCGTGTAGCCGTAGGGGGCGATCTGGCAGAGGAAGAACGGCATGTCGGGGCACTCGAACGCGGCGCCCCAGCCGGCCCGCAGCGTCTCCAGCATCTCGTAGTATTCCCGCCACTTGCCGCGGTTCGTGCAGCCCTGGTACCAGATCGCGCCGCGCAGGGCGTAGGGCGCGAGCGGGTGGATCATCGCGTTCCAGCACGCGCGCGGCTGCTGGTGGAGGCTCGGGCCGCGCCCCGTCTTCTTCTGGTGCGCCTTCTCCTGCTCGTTCGGCTCCGTGCGGATCGGGCGCGTCGCGAGGTCCTTGAAGCTCTTCGAGGCGGCGTAGGCGGCGGGCGGAATCCACGTCTCGATGCAGGAACCGCCCCAGGCGCTCTCGATCACGCCCACGGGGACCTTGAGCGCGCGGTGGAGGCGCATCGCGTAGTGCCACGCCGCGCCGGAGAAGTTGCCGCCGTTGCCGGGCGTGAACGCGAACCAGTCGAGGCGCGCGTGGCCCTTCGGCTCGGCGCTCCAGCAGCAGGGCATGTGGACGCCGCGCACGGCCGGCGCGTCCGTGAGCATGATGTCGTAGTAGCCGTTGCGCTCGCGCCCCGCGTGCTGGCCGACGCTCGGCCGCGGCCACATCGCGAACGTCATGTTCGACTGGCCGCCGCAGAGCCACACCTCGCCCACGACCGCGTTCGTGTAGACGAGCGTGTCGCCCTTCGAGGAGGAGATCGTCATCGCGCGCGGCGTCGCGTCCGCCTGCATGGGCGGCAGGTCGACGCGCCAGCGGCCGTCCGCGCCCGCGCGGCCCTTGGCGGTCGCGCCCGCGAAGGCGACCGTCACGTCCGCACCGGCGTCCGCCGTGCCCCACACCGCGACCTTCCTGTCGCGCTGGAGGACCATGTTGTGGTTGAAGAGCGCCGCCGGCACGAGCTCGGCGGCAAGGGGCGCGGCGGCGAAGGCCGCCAGCGCGAGAGCGAGGATGTTTGCTTTCATAGCGCGAAGTATACCATACCTCCGGCGCGCTGAGAAGCGCAGTTTGCGGGCGGGGCCGTTTGCGCGCTCGGGCGGGATTTGGTACAGTGCGCACGGCCGCAGGGCGCGCGGCGCCCACACATCGCGGTCGCCCGCGCAGGAGGAAACAAGGGAAATGAAAAAACGTATCCAGATCGTGTTGCCGGCCGTGCTGCTCGTGGCGGCGGCCGGGGCCGCGTTCGCCCGGGACGTCGCGTCGCCGCTAGTCCTTTTTACGGCGATTTCGGGGCGTCCGGGGCCGTCGGAGGCCGCCGAGATCGTTGCGCGCTCGCGCCGTGCCGGGTTCAGCCAGTGGATAATCTATCCCCGGAGCGGGCTGGAACTGGAGTACATGGGCGAGGAGTGGCTCGCGTTCGTCGGCGCGTTTCTCAAGGAGGCGAAGGCGTGCGGGGGGCACGTCTGGCTCTACGACGAATACAACTGGCCGAGCGGCAGCTGCAAGGGGCGCGTGCCGATGGAGAACGGCGAATGGACCTACAGCGAATGCGCCGTGCGGAAGAACGCCGACGGATCGTTCTCATGGGAGCGCAAGTTCAACGACAAGCTCTCGATGTACGATCCGTATTTCGACGTCAACGCCTACCATGAGGAGGCGATTCGCCGCTTCATCGCACTGACCCACTGGGTGTACGAGGCGCGCTTCACACCCTACTTCAAGGACGGGACGATCAAGGGCATCTTCACGGACGAGCCGGCGCACCCGTCGGCCATGCACTGGGACGGCACGAAGCCCGTCGTGACATTCCGGTGGTGGCCGGAGCTCGAAGAGCAGTATCGGGCCCGCACGGGGCGCGCCTTTCGGGCGGATGTCGAAGAGGCGCTCCGCGATGCGCGGAAGGTCGCGGTCTGGGAACTCTACACCGAACTGAAGGGGCTTCAGTTCCGCCATGCCTTCTTCGACCAGATCGCGCGCTGGTGCCGGAAGATGGGCATCGAGCTGTGCGGGCACATGATCGCGGAAGGCAACCCCTTGGACGCTTGCTCCTACAACGGGCTTCCGCTGAACACGGTCTGCGGCCTGACCCTTCCGGGAATGGACAAGATCGGCGCGGACTTGGGGCGCAGGAGCGAGTGGCTGACCTATGCGACCGCCCAGTACGGCATCGAGCGCCGCTCCGCGCCGGGCACGCGCCTCTCCTGCCACGGCGGCATCGAGCTGTTTGCGCTCGGTCCCATGGACCTGACCGTTCCGCAGCTGGCGCAGCGCATCTGGACGAGCGCCCTCTACGGCATGGACACGTACTTCTCGTCGCTCTACCACCTCACGGCGCGCGGTTTCCTGGAGAAGGGTGGCTATGGCATGTTCATGTCGCCTACGCAGCCGTACTTCGACATGCTCGCCGACCTGCATGCGGAGGCGGCCCGTGCCGCCGCGTGGAGCCGCAAGCGGTTCGTCCGCGAAGTCGCCGTGCGCTATCCCCAGCGGCTGTTCGGGCGGCTCGCGCTCGGGCGGCGGGCCCCGCAGGAGAAGAATCCGCCGCTCGTCCCGCTCGTTCAGGGCCTCGCGTGGGGGCAGATCTCCTTCGAGCTGATCCAGGAGGACGAGGCGAGCGACCTGCCCTACGTCTTCTCCTTCAAGGACGGCGGCATCGTCGAGGAGCGGCGCGCGCGCGCCTTCGCGGACGCGGCGGAGGTTCTGGAGTGGCTGTATGCCGTCACGGACGGGTCGTGGCGCGTGACGGAGGCCGATGGGCGCGTGGCGGAAGGGCTCCTTGTGCGGCGCTACGCCGACGGGACGGGCGTTGTCCTTGACCTCGCGACGCGGGCGCGCACGGGACTGCGCCTAGGGGCGCGGCCCGCCTTCGACCTGCCGGCGGGCGGGCGGGCCTTCTTCGGGACGAACGAGCCGAACGGGCGGCAGGGCCGCGTGCGGGGGGCCGTTCGGGCGGCGTCGTGGACGCTCGCCTTGCGGAAGCCGAACCTCAAGCGCATCTGGTTCGCGTCGAACCATGTGGCGCGCGTCGTCGTCCGGGAGCCGATTCGCGACGCGCGCTGGCTCGTCTGCAACTATCCGACGAATGCGGTGCGGGTGTTTGTCGATGGCGCGCCTGTGGCTGCGCGGCGGCCGGCCGAGGACGCCCCCTATGCCTACGCGCCGGTCTACGGCGCGTCAGACCCCTTCACGCTGGAGCCGGGCGTCCACGAGCTGCGCCTGGAAGGGCGTGCGGACAATAGCGTGTTCCTGCCGGTCCTGTGGCTCGCGGGGACGTTCGCGGCGCCGGAGGGGGGACTCTTGGCGCCTCCGGCATCGACCGCGCGCCTGGCCTCCTTGGCTGACCTGGGGCTCGGCGACTACGCGGGCACGGTCGCGTACACGGCGGAGGTGCGCGTCGACGGGCCGCGGCTCAAGCTGGAGACGGGCGGGCTCGTGGCGCGTGTCCGCGTGGACGGGCGGGATCTGGGGACGCAGAGCGTGGGGCCGTTTGCATGGGACATGCCGCAGGACTGCATCGGGCGGACGGTGCGCCTGACGGTCGAGGTGACGACGTCGATCCGCCCCGCCTTTGGCCCGGAGAAGGCCGACGGCGTCGTCCTCGCGCAGCGGCTCTGGTGTCCGACGGTCTGGAACGAAGCGTCCGGCGGGCTGCTGTCGGCCGTGTGGCAGGACGTGGCGGATTGAGCAAGCAGGCGGGCGGATGGGCCCGGACCAAGAAATTACCGTTGTCTAACTTTGGGGTTGTGTGCCATAATATACGGAAAATTTCTCACACCTCCCAAAGGAGATTAGTTCATGGCCAAGAAGATCATGGTCGACGGAAACACCGCGGCCGCCCAGATCGCCTTCGCGTGTTCGGAAGTCGCGGCGATCTACCCGATCACGCCGTCCTCGCCGATGGCGGAAACGTGCGACGAGCTCGCCTCGGCGTGCAAGACGAACATCTGGGGCTCGATTCCGTCCATCGTCGAGATGGAGTCGGAAGGCGGCGCGGCCGGCGCCGTGCACGGTTCGCTCACGACGGGTTCGCTCACGACGACCTTCACGGCGTCGCAGGGCCTCCTTCTCATGATCCCGAACATGTACAAGATCGCGGGCGAGCTCGCCCCGACCGTGTTCCACGTCTCCGCGCGTTCGCTCGCGTGCCAGGGCCTCTGCATCTTCGGCGACCAGGGCGACGTGATGGCGTGCCGCCAGACGGGCTTCGCGATGCTTGCCTCGAACAGCGTGCAGGAGGCGCACGACATGGCGATGGTCGCCCATGCGTCCACGCTGGAGGCGAAGGTGCCGTTCCTCCACTTCTTCGACGGCTTCCGCACCTCCCACGAAGTGCAGAAGATCGACGAGATCCCGACCGAGGTCATCCGCGAGATGATCGACGACCGCTTCGTGGAGGATTTCCGCAGGCGCGCGCTCGACCCGGAGCATCCGACGATGCGCGGCACGGCGCAGAACCCCGACATCAACTTCCAGGGCCGCGAGAGCTGCGAGAAGTACTACCAGGCCACGCCCGCGATCGTCCAGAAGTACATGGACAAGCTCGCGAAGCTCACGGGCCGCGCGTACAAGCTGTATGACTACGTGGGCGCCCCCGACGCCGAGTACGTCGCGATCGCGATGGGCTCGGGGTGCGACACGCTCCACGAGACGGTCGATGCGCTCGTCAAGGAGGGCAAGAAGGTCGGCCTCGTCAAGGTCCACCTCTACCGTCCGTTCTCGATGAAGGACTTCGTCGGCGCGATCCCCGCGACGGTCAAGTGCATCACGGTGCTCGACCGCACGAAGGAGCCCGGCGCGATCGGCGACCCGCTCTACCTCGACGTCTGCGCCGCGATCGGCCAGGCCAAGCAGGAGGGCCTCATTTCCTACGCCTATCCGAAGGTCCTCGCCGGCCGCTACGGCATCGGCTCGAAGGACTTCACGCCGCAGATGTGCGCGAACGTCTTCGCGAACATGGCCGCCGCGAAGCCGCTGGACCACTACGTGGTGGGCATCGTCGACGACGTTATGAACCGCTACATCCTCGGCGACGAGAACTTCGTCGTGCCGAAGGGCGACCGCAAGGAGTGCATGTTCTGGGGCCTCGGCGCGGACGGCACGGTCGGCGCGAACAAGAACTCGATCAAGATCATCGGCAACTACACCGAAAACTACGCGCAGGGCTACTTCGAGTACGACTCCAAGAAGTCCGGCGGCGTGACGATCTCCCACCTCCGCTTCGGCTCGGAGATGATCCGCAGCCCGTACTTCATCAACTCCGCCGACTTCACGGCGTGCCACTGCTTCCCGTACCTCGAAAAGTACGACATGCTCAAGGCCGCGAAGCCGAACAGCGTGTTCCTCCTCGCCTCGCCGTACTCGGCCGCCGAGGTGTGGAACCACATGCCGGACGAGGTGGAGCAGGCGATCATCGACAAGAAGATCCGCTTCTACGTCATCGACGCGGCGAAGATCGCCCGCGAGAACGGCATGGGCACGCGCACGAACACCGTCCTGCAGACGGCGTTCTTCAAGCTCTCGGGCATCACGCTCAAGAAGGCCGACGGCACGGTGCTCGACCCGATCCAGGTGCTGAAGGACTACGCCGAGAAGGCGTACGCCAAGAAGGGCCAGGAAGTCGTCGAGATGAACTGGAAGTGCATCGAGGCGGCGTCCGCCGCCATCGAGGAGGTCAAGTACCCGGCCGCCCCCGCCGGCAAGGCGAAGATGCCGCCGGCCGTTCCGGCCGAGGCCCCCGCGTTCATCCAGAAGGTCTCCGCGAAGATGATTGCGCAGAAGGGCAACGAGCTGCCCGTCTCGGCCATCCCGGACGACGGCACGTGGCCGACCGCCACGACCCAGTGGGAGAAGCGCAACGTCGCGGCGTTCATCCCGCAGTGGGACCCCGCGGCCTGCATCCAGTGCGGCAACTGCTCCATCATCTGCCCGCACGCGGCGATCCGCATGAAGGTCTACCCCGCCGCCGCGCTCGAAGGGGCGCCGGCGACGCTCAAGTCGGCCGACGCGGGCGCGCTCACGAAGAAGTTCGGCGAGAAGGTGACGATCCAGGTCGCGCCGGAGGACTGCATGGGCTGCGAGCTCTGCGTCGTCCAGTGCCCGAAGTCGAAGCCCGGCGCCGAGAAGCCCGCGCTCAAGATGGTCGAGCAGATCCCGCTGCGCGAGACCGAGGCCGCGAACTGGAAGTTCTTCCTCTCGCTGCCTGAGGTCGACACGGCGAAGCTCGACACGAAGAAGCTCCTCGACAGCCAGCTCAAGCGCCCGCTCTTCGAGTTCTCCGGCGCGTGCGCGGGCTGCGGCGAGACGCCCTACGTCAAGCTGCTCACCCAGATCTGCGGCGACCGCCTCCTCATCGCGAACGCGACGGGCTGCTCGTCGATCTACGGCGGCAACCTGCCGACCACCCCGTACTGCCAGCGCACGGACGGCAAGGGCCCGGCCTGGTCGAACTCCCTCTTCGAGGACAACGCGCAGTTCGGCATGGGCATGCGCGTGTCGGCGGACAAGCTCCACGGCTACGCGATGGAGCTCGTCGGCAAGGCGCTCGCGGGCGACAAGACGCCCGCCGACATGAAGGCCTGCCTGGAGAAGATCCAGAAGGTCGACCAGTTCGACGAGAAGGGCCAGGGCGTCGAGGAGATGCGCGCGCTCGTGAAGGAGCTCAAGGGCTTCTGCGAGGCGGGCAAGGCCGCCGGCTGCCAGACCTGCGCGCAGCTCCTCGCGGTGGCGGACAACCTCGTGCGCAAGAGCGTGTGGATCCTTGGCGGCGACGGCTGGGCCTACGACATCGGCTACGGCGGGCTCGACCACGTGCTCGCCTCGGGCAAGAACGTCAAGATCCTCGTGATGGACACGGAAGTGTACTCCAACACGGGCGGGCAGGCCTCGAAGGCGACGCCGACCGGCGCGATCGCGAAGTTCGCGGCGAGCGGCAAGGCGCAGCCGAAGAAGAACCTCGGCCTCATGCAGATGCAGTACAAGAACGTCTACGTCGCGTACGTGTCGATGGGCGCGAACCCGGTCGCCACGGTCAAGGCCTTCAACGAGGCCGAGAACTACAACGGTCCGGCGCTCATCATCGCCTATGCGCACTGCATCGAGCAGGGCCTCCTCACGAAGACGGGCCCGGCGCACCAGAAGGTGGCGGTCGATTCCGTCCACTTCCCGCTCTGGACGTACAACCCGACGACGGGCAAGGTGAAGCTCGACTCCGCCGACAAGTCCGCGACGGTCTCGTTCGCGAAGGACGCGGTGTCGAAGGAGTTCGGCGAGAAGCGCTTCAAGCAGCTGATCAAGAAGGTCGGCGCCGAGAAGGCGACGGCGATGCTTGAGAAGGCCGAGGAGGGCTTCAAGGAGAACTACGCGCTCCTGAAGAAGCTCTCCGAGATGTAGTCCATCTGGTAGGGGCCGACGTCCTCGGCGGCCCGCGTCCCCGTTGGCGTCCCCGTGGACGTCCCCGTGGGCGCGGCGCGCCGGGGACGTCGCGCCCTACCATGGGGTGCGCGCGGGCGTGTGGCGTGGTAGGGGCCGACGTCCCCGGCGGCCCGCGTTCTCGTGGGCATCCCCGTGGGCGTCCCCGTGGGCGCGGCGCGCCGGGGACGTCGCGCCCGACCATGGGGTGCGCGCGGGTGTGGCGTGGTAGGGGCCGACGTCCCCGG
>CAKUCX010000048.1 GCA_934643865.1 uncultured Kiritimatiellota bacterium | reverse complement strand
CCCCGTGTGCGCGGCGCGCCGGGGACGTCGCGCCCTACCATGGGCGCCATGGTGCGTGTGCATGGTGCGGGCATGGCGTGTGCATGGTGCGTGGACATGGTGTGCATGGTGCATGATGGTAGGGGCCGACGTCCTCGGCGGCCCGCGTACACGATGTCGTCCCCGATGTCGTCTCCGTGTGCGCGGCGCGCCGAGGACGTCGCGTCCCTCCCCTAGGCGTGCCAACTTTGAAAGAAAATCTCCGTGTCTTCATGTCTCCGCGCGCTCCGTGTTGACCGGCCGGAGGGCGCGGACCCTTCGCGCGCTCCGTGTTGACCGGCCGGGGGGGCGCGCGCCGGGCCCGCTTGGACGTCCCGCGCCGAGGGCGGGTGCCCCGCCACTCTTATCCCGATTTTTTGAATAGCCCCTGATTTCCGGGACGCAAGACGGCGTTCCTCCCGAGGTTCCGCTATAATGTGCGGTGCAAAACAACCAGAAAGGAGAAACGCCGTGCCGGACAATATACAAAAAGGACACTCACCGTCACCTGCGAGGTGCCGCACGTGGGCACTTGAACCGCCCGGCCGGAAAATGCTAAACTAGGCGACATGAAAACTCAACTTGTGACCTTCCTGGTGGCCGCCCTGACGCTCGTCGGCGCGGCGGACGTGGCGTATGTGGACGAGTTCGACCTTTCGGGGGCGAGCTGCGGGATGGGGCTTTCCGCGCGGGCGCGCACGTCCGTCTGCGGCAACCCGATCCGCCTCGGAGAGGGCCGCTACGCGCGCGGCGTGGGCGTGCGCCCCGAGAGCGCGATCGGCTTCACGCTCGACGGCAAGGCGACGGCGTTCGACGCCGTCGTCGGCATCGACCGCGACGCGAAGGACGTCAAGGGCCGCACCTCCCGCCTCGCGGGTGCGATCTTCCGCGTGTGGTGCGACGGCAAGATCGCGTTTGACTCCGGGACGATCACCGAGAAGAACCCGCCGCGCCCGGTCCACGTGGACCTTGCGGGCGTGAAGGAGCTCGTCCTGGAGACGGCCTCCTACGCGCCGTGGTGCGGGCTGGAGAGCTCGAACGCCGACTGGGCGGACGCGAAGATCGCCTACGGCGGGGCGCGCCCCGTCGCCACGGGGCCCGCGCGCATCGCGCAGCTCGGCATCCTCACGCCCCCGACGCGGGAGGAGCCGCAGTTCAACGGCGCCGAGGTCTGGGGCGTGCGGCCCGGCCGCCCGGTCATCTTCCGCGTACCCGTCTCCGGCGTCCGGCCAATGACGTTCACGGCGGAAGGCGTTCCCGACGGCGTGACGTTCGACGCGGCGAAGGGCATCCTCGGCGGCACGGCGCCCGCGCAGGCCGGCGACTACCCGATCCGCGTCACGGCCGTGAACGCGAAGGGGACGGCGAGCCGCACGATCACGCTCAAGGTGGGCGAGACGATCTGCCTCACGCCCCCGATGGGCTGGAACAGCTGGAACATCTGGGGCCCCTCGTTCACGATGCAGCACGCGATGGACGCGGCGAAGGCGATGGACGAGAGCGGCCTCGGCGACCACGGCTGGGCGTACATCAACCTCGACGACTGGTGGGAGATGAACAACAGCGGGAACGACCGCGCGAAGAAGCGCACCGACGTGCAGGGCCCCGCCCGCGACGCGGCCGGGCGCATCCGCACGAACGGCGCCTTCCCGGACATGAAGAAGATGACGGACTACATCCACGCGCTCGGCTTCAAGGCGGGCATCTACTCCTCGCCCGGCCCGCTGACGTGCGGCGAGTGCGAGGGCAGCTACGGACACGAGATGCAGGACGCCACGAGCTACGCCGAGTGGGGCTTCGACTACCTCAAGTACGACTGGTGCTCCTACGGCGAGATCTTCCAGAAGGAGACCGGCTGGAACACCTGGGAGTGGATGGGCGGCGGCCGCGTGGGGAAGAATCCGAAGAACAAGCCGGTTCCGCCCCGCGAGGCGTGGGCGAAGCCCTACCGCCTGATGCAGAAGTGCCTGCGCGCGCAGAACCGCGACATCGTCTACGCCTACTGCCAGTACGGCTGCGGCGAAACGGAGAAATGGGGACGCGAGGCGGGCGCGAACGTGTGGCGCACGTGGCAGGACATGAAGGACACCTGGACGTGGATGCGCATCGCGATGGAAGGCTACGTGAAGGACGCCGAATACTACAAGTACACGGGGCCGGGCTTCTGGGCCGATCCCGACATGATGATCGTCGGCCTCCAGCGTTCCTTCGGCACGACGCACCCCACCTACCTCACACGCAACGAACAGTACGCGCACGTCTCGATGTGGTGCCTCCTCGCCTCCCCGCTCCTCATCGGCACGGACCTCACGCGGCTCGACGCCTTCACGAAGTCGCTCCTCGTGAACGACGAACTCATCGCAATCAACCAGGACACGCTCGGCAGGCAGGCGCGGCGCGTCGTGAAGCGGGACGCGGTGGAGGTGTGGGTGCGCCCGCTCGCGAACGGCGACTACGCCGTGGGCGTGCTGAACCTCTATCCGCTCTCGCGCAAGACGACGCTCTCCTTCAGCTGGCTGGACCTCGACGGGGAGTGGAAGCTGCGCGACTGCTGGAGCCAGCGCGACCTCGGCCGCTTCTCGTGCTGTTACACGGCCGAGATCCCCGCCCACGCGGCGCTCGTCCTGAGGATGTCGCGGTGAAGGGCGCGCGCGTCTCTTGAAGGCGTCTTTCATCCTCGCGTGGCGCGCGCTGGTGCGCGGACGCGCCTTCCCGCTTCTTCTTGCGGCGACGGGGCTTGCGCACCTGCTGCTGCCGGCGCTCGTGCGGAGCGACGGGACGGCGGCGGGCGCGCGCGAGATGTACGTCCGCGCCGTGACCGGCGCGACGCACGCCGTCACGGCGGTCGTCGTCCTCGCGTGCGCGTGCGGCGCCTTCGCGCAGGCGCGCGCGCGCGGCCGCCTCTCGCTCACGGTCGTGCGCCCCGCCTCCGCCTTCGGCGTCGCGTGCGGGAAGTGGCTCGCGCTCTGCACGGCGGCGGCGGCGGCCTACGCGCTCACGGCGGCGCTCACCTGGGCGCGCCTCCCCGACGCGCCGCCGTGCCGCCATCGCCACGTGCCGGCCCTGCCGCCGGCGGCCGAGGTCGCGCGCGGGCGGCTGGCGGACTACCTGGCCGACGCGCAGACGCCGGAGGCCGTCAGGAAGGCGCCGCGCGCGGCGGTGCTGCGCCTCCTTGCGAACAAGGAGCGCGAGCGCTACGACGTCGTGCGCCCGGGCGAACGGCAGGTCTGGCCGTTCCCGGCGGCGCTGGCCGAGGCGACGAACCTCGCCGTCCGCGTGCGCTTCGCGACGCAGTTTGACCTCCGCTCCCCGCTTGCCGGCGTCTTCACGTTCGCAAGCCGCTCGGCGGTCGTCTCGAACAGCACCCAGTCGGTCGTCGAGGTGAGGCTGGAGGCGGACGGGGAGGCCGGGAAGGCCGAGGGCGCCGGATTGGCCTTCAGGAACACGGGGAAGGAGATCGTCATGCTGCGGCCGCGCCGGGACCTGGAGCTTCTCGCGCCGGCGGATGCGTTTGCCGCCAACGCGGCGCGCGCGGCCCTCCAGATGCTCGCCGCGACGGCGCTTCTGGCGGCGTTCGGCCTCTTTCTGTCGTCCGCCCTCTCGCGCCCCGTCGCGCTCTTCACGGCCTTTGCCGTCCTTGCCGTGGCGCTGATGGCGCCGAGCGTCGTCCTGCAGTTCCCGGACGCGCTTGAAACGTCCTGGACGGACCGCGTGGGGCTTGCCGTCGCGCGCGGTTTCTCGCTCTTCGCCGCGCCGGCCGGCGAGGCGGCGCCCGTCTCCGATCTCGCGACGGGCGCCTGCATCGAATGGCCCGCGCTTCTCAAGGGCGCGCTCGTGAACGCCGTCGTGCTGCCGCTGGCGCTCCTGGGCCTCGCGGCGGCGCTCGTGCGGCGCCGGCCGCTTGAACACCAACCTTAGGAGAACCATCATGAAAAAGGACGAAAGACTTCAGGCGGCCTACTGCGCCGACTACATGGACTTCCTCGCGAAGGGGAAGACCGAGCGGCGTTGCTACGCGGCGGCCGTCGAGCTGCTGGAGAAGGCCGGCTTCCGGGAGCTTTCCACGCTGAAGGCCCTCAAGCCTGGTGACCGCGTCTGGCGCGGCTACCACGCGAAGACGCTCATGGCCTGCGTGATCGGCCGGACGCCGAGCGCGCAGGGCATCCGCGTGGTGGGCGGCCACACGGACGCGCCGCGCCTCGACCTCAAGCCGCGCCCCGTCTACGAGAAGGGCGGCCTCGTCTACTTCGACACGCACGTCTACGGCGGCATCAAGAAGTACCAGTGGCTCGTGACGCCCCTCGCGCTCTACGGCGTGATCGTGAAGGCGGACGGCACGGCGGTGGAGGTCGCGCTCGGCGACGAGCCGGGCGATCCCGTCTTCCTGATCACCGACATCCTCCCGCACCTCGGCAAGGACCAGGAGAAGAAGACGCTGAAGGAGTTCTTCCCGGCGGAGGACCTGGACGTCGTCGCGGGGCTCGGCGAACGGGCCGCGCTCGTGAGGCGGCTCGGCGAAAAATACGGCGTCACGGAGGAGGATCTGCTCTCCGCCGAGCTGGAGGTCGTCCCGGCGGGCGGCCCGCGCGAGGTCGGCCTCGACCGCGCCCTCATCGCCGCCTACGGCCACGACGACCGCGTGTGCGCCTACGCGGGGCTGAGCGCCCTCGTGGACGTCGCGCGCGCGAAGGCGCCGCCCGCGCGCACCTGCGCGTGCATCCTCTGCGACAAGGAGGAGATCGGCAGCGAGGGCGCGAGCGGCATGGCGAGCTCGTTCTTCGAGAACACCGTCGCCGAGCTGATCGAGCGCGAGGGGCCGCGCGGCGCGCGCGACATCGACGTGCGGCGCGCGCTGGAGGCCTCGACGATGCTCTCCGCCGACGTGACGGCGGCCGCCGACCCGCACTTCCCCGACGTCGACTCGACGGGCAACGAGGCCCGCCTCGGCAAGGGCCCGGCCGCGAGCAAGTACACGGGCGGCGCGACGAAGGCCGACGCGAGCGACTGCCGCGCGGAGTTCGTCGCCGAGATCCGCCGCCTCATGGCGAAGGGCGGCGTCGACTGGCAGATGGCCGAGCTTGGGAAGCAGGAGAAGGGCGGCGGCGGCACGATCGCGAAGTTCATGGCCCGCTTCGGCATGGACGTCCTCGACTTCGGCACGCCCCTCCTCAACATGCACGCCCCCTGGGAGCTCGCCGCCAAGCACGACTGCTACCACACGAAGAAGGCCTATGCGGCGTTCTTCGCGGGCTAAGGGGGCGCGGTCGGCCCGCCTCGCGCGCCCGCGCGCGTCCATACCTCGTGGACAGGCGAGAAAACATATGCTAGACTGCCTTTGCCTTGGACGGAGGTCCGAGGCGCGGAGCGGGCGGGCAGAGTGCCCGAAGGTGAAAGGCGGTGGACGATGACACAGCAGATTCGCGATTGGCTGGGCCAGCAGTTCGGCGAAGACGAGGCGCTGGTGGCCGAAATCTACGCACGCTACCGCACGGACATGGCGGCGGGCGTGGCGGCGGCGCGCGCGCTTCAGGATCGGGACGACGCCGCAGCCCTGCGCGCGAAGGCGCACGCCCTCAAGGGCATGGCCCTTGTCGTGGGAGACCGGGACGTGGCCGACCATTGTCTCGCCCTTGAGCGTGCGTGCGCGACGGGCGACGCCTTGGCGCGCGCCGAGGCGCTTGCGCCGCTTGCGGCCGCCGTCGCGTCCCTTTCGGAGACCTGAGGGCGGATTTCGATTTTTTCTGTAACCAGCGGGCGGCCGGCCCGTAGACCCGTCAAAGGAGAACAACTCATGACCAGCATCCACATGGACATCAACGATCCCGCGAGCATGACGGACGAGAAGATCGCCGCCGCCCTCAAGGCGTTCGGCGACGGGGCGACCCTGCGCGCGATGCGCGGCCTCTCCGACGAGGAGATGGAGGCCGTCTACGCGATGGGCGTCAACTTCTACAAGGCGGGCAACTACGCGGACGCCGAGAAGGTCTTCCGCTTCCTCACGATGTTCGACCACCTCAACTCGCGCTACTGGACGGGCCTCGGCTCGCTCCGGCAGGTGCAGCGCCAGTTCGCCGCCGCCATCGAGGCGTACCGCTTCGCGAGCTTCCTCGACCTCGAAAACCCCCGGCCGATGTACTACGCGGCGGAGTGCCACCTCGCGCTCGGGGAGAAGGACGAGGCGCGCGCGGCCCTCGACGCCCTCGCCGAGTACGCGCCGAAGGCGTCCGAGGCGGGCCGCGCCTACCTCGCCAAGGCCGCGCAGCTGCGCGCCGCCCTCGTCGCCTGACGGAAACGCCACACGTGAAAGGATATTTACCATGAGCCTGGACATCAACATGGCGCGCGGCGTCCCGCAGACGCCGACATTCAACGACCCCCTCCAGCAGGCGTCCGCCGCGGCCGGCGCGGCCGACGTGGCGTCGCTCCTCGGCGCGGCGGGCGGCGTGACCGTCACGCAGGCGTCCGGCGTCTCGGGAAGCGGGAAGACGGCCTCCCCCGTCGTGCCCGACCTGGAGGCGGCGGACGAGGCGAAGGCCGGCAAGGCCGACCTGGAGGCGCTGCTCGCCTACCTGAAGATGGAGACGGACGAGAAGAGCGCGGAGGCGCAGAGCCAGCGCATCAAGTCGCTCAAGGGCCAGCTCGAAGCGGCGCACGACTCGCAGATGGCGAAGATCGACAAGTCCATCTCGGAGGCGAAGAAGCAGGAGAAGGCCGCGAAGGCGAGCAAGTTCCTCAGCTGGCTGGGCGCGATCTTCGCGTGCGTCGTCGCGGCGGTCGTGACGGTCTGCACGGGCGGGCTCGCGGCGGGCTTCGCGATCGCGGGCGCGGCGCTGGCCGTTTCGAGCGCGGTGCTCTCCACGACGGGCGCCGACAAGAAGATCATGAAGTGGATGTCGGGCGTCATGCAGGACCTGCACCCCAATTGGTCGAAGCAGGACTGCGACGCCTGGGCGCAGGGCATCTTCGGCGCCTGCGAGCTCGTGCTGGGGCTTGCGACCTCGATCGGCGGCGGCGTGTCGGCCGCCCGCGCGGCGGCGAAGGGCGTGGCGGGCGCGGTGAAGCTCTCGCAGACGGCCGCGAAGGTGATGCGCCTTGCGATGAACGTCGGCAACGGCGTGATGCAGACGGCCGGACTCGCGACGACGGCGGCGACGACGGCGACCGGGTACATGGCCGGCCGCGCGCAGGCCGACGCGACGGAGGCGCAGGCCGTCCTTCAGAAGCTCCAGAAGTTCCTGGAGGAGAGCGAGGAGGACCTACAGGCGATCCTGGAGCAGATCGCGAACACGGGCTCGCAGCTGCTGGAGCTGCTGGAGTCGAAGACCGACACGCTCAACAAGATCAACCAGGAGATCGGCCTCCAGAACGCCTAGGAAATCCCGTAACCTTCGCGCGGCCCCGCGCGTAGACGGGGGGAACGCGATCGAGAAGGAGATTCAGCCATGTCCGTGACATTCAATCCAAACGCAAACTGGAACAGCCTCGTCGGCGAGGCGATGCAGGGGACGGCGCTCGCGCGCGCCGGCGACGCGAAGGCCGTGCAGGGGGCGGACGGCAACCTGACCGTCACCTTCACGGGCGCGAACGGCCTCTCGCAGACCGTCACGATCGCGCCGCCCGCGCTCGACGAGGCGACCGGCACGCTCACGGAGGCGGGGCTCGCCGACCTCCGCGCGAAGCTCGACGGCGCGTTCGACGCGCTGAAGGCGGCCCTCGCCCGGGCGACGGCGCTCGCCGCGTCGGGGACGACGCCCGCGACCGACGCGCAGAAGATGCTCTTCGACATCTACGCGCTCATGCAGCTCATGCTGGAGATCGCGCAGAAGGAGCGCGCGAGCGCCCGTGCGCAGCGCCAGGCGGACCTCTCGCGCATGGTTTCCGACATCGCGTGCCAGGCCGAGCAGCAGCGCACGGCGGCGCGCACCGGGCTCATCATGTCGTGCGTCTTCTCCGCCGCGAGCATCTGCGCGCAGGCGGGCACGTTCTTCGCCTCAAGCGCGGCGCAGGCCTCGGCGGCGAAGATGGCGAAGGCATCGGGCGTCGACCAGGCGCAGCAGAACCTCTCGCTCCTCTCCGCGAAGAACGGCGCCGAGACGGGCGCGAACGTCGCGAAGGCCGGCAAGTCGATGACGCCGGAGCAGCTGCAGGCCGCCAAGGCGAACTTCGCCAAGTCCGAGACGGCGAAGGCGACGCTGGACAACGCCGTCGAGCAGCGCGAGGCCCACATCGAGGCGAGTGCCCGCAGTAAGGCGATAACGGCCGAACTGGACGGGAAAATCGCGCCGAAGCAGGCCGAAGTCGACCGTCTCACGGTCGAAGTCGAAACGCTGGAAAGCGACATCGCGCAGGCCGGCGAGGCGCGTGC
Source organism: uncultured Kiritimatiellota bacterium (assembly GCA_934643865.1). Classification (GTDB taxonomy): domain Bacteria; phylum Verrucomicrobiota; class Kiritimatiellia; order RFP12; family UBA1067; genus RUG572. Next base: position 16,232 of record CAKUCX010000048.1, on the reverse strand, counting down.
GGCGGTTGGGGGGAAGGGCGAATCGGCCCTCGACGCCGAGCTGGCCGAGAAGAAGGCTGCGCTGACCAAGGCCCAGGGCGAACTGGACGGTCTCAGGGCGCGGCGCGAGGATGCGCTGGAGGCGGCGGGGGCGAGCGACGCGAAGCTCCAGGCCCTCAACGAGAAGGTGAAGACGGCGAACGACGCCTACGTGGACGCCCTCAACCTCGACCAGTCCCAGCTGGAGGCGAAGCTCGGCGCGAAGCGCCTTGAACTCACGCAGCTCGAACGCGACCCTGCGGCGAACAAGGCCGAGATCAAGGCGGCCAAGGCGGAGATCGCGGATCTCGAACAGCAGCGCACGTGGGGACGGGCCTACGTGACCGACCAGAAGATGAAGGGCGGCTACACGGACTCGCTCGCCGCCGACATCGAGGCCGCCGAGCAGTCGTTCGGCAAGGCGACGAAGATGCTGGAGCACAACGCCGACTACCGGGCGGCGGAGGCGCGGGCGCACGGCTGGCAGACGGCGAGCGACCTCCTGCGCCAGACGGGGCAGCTCCTCGAAGGCATCACGCAGAGCGTGACGGGGATGCAGCAGGCGGCCGCGACGGAATACGAGGCGGCGGCGAAGACGGCGGAGGACGCGCGCGCGGAGTCGGACGACCTCGCCACGAGCGCCCAGCAGCTCGTCCAGTCGGTTCTCGACCTCCTGCAGGCGATCCTCGCGGCGGAGAACCAGTCCATCAACCAAATCGTGGCCTAGATGACATGAGCGCCACCATCCAGCCCCGCGACCTGGACCTCTCGATCTTCGGGACGGCCCAGGTCGACTACACCGTGGACGGCGTCACGGGCTGTACCTACGACAAGGCCGTCGCGATGGCCGGGCTGCAGCGCGCGGTCGCGGTCGAGAACGCGATCCCCGCCTACACGGCCGCCGTGCGGGCGCGCCAGCGGAAGCTCGACGACCTCGGCCGGGCGCTCGCGGACATTTCCGGGACGCTCGCGAAGTTCGACGAGGACCACCGCAAGACGACGAGCGAGCAGGACATCGTGGGCGGCGCGGAGGCGTACAACCTCCTCGCGAAGTACGGCCTCACGAAGGACTACTTCAAGCCGAGCGCGACGCGCATCCAGTACCAGTACATCCAGAAGCTCCAGGCCGACGTCCAGTACGCGCTCGACGTCACGAACAACGACATCCAGCAGGACGCCGTCTCGCTGCAGAGCTTCGTCTCGAAGCGCGACAGCGCCTACCAGATGGCGGTGAAGCTGCTGAACAAGGCGAGCCAGACGCGCGCGACGGGCATCCGGTACATCGGATGAGAAAGGAGAACGGACGATGGCGATCGTAACGGATCTTGTGACGAACCCGAACCTCTCGGCGTGGGGGGTGAGCGGGGCGGAGTACGTCTTCAACGGCGAGAAGGTCAACTTCCAGGACCTCATGGTCGCCGTCACCACGCAGCGGGCGGCGACGATCGAGAAGGAGGTCGAGCCGATGTCCACGCGCATGACGAACCGCAACAAGCGCCTCGAAAAGCTCGGCAACGCGCTCGCGGACCTGAGCGGCATTGAGGCGGCGTTCAAGAGCGACGACTCGGGCGGCACCTGGTCGCTCGACTACCTGAAGCAGCCGAGCGCGGAGACGCGGACCGTGCTCGACTCCATCGAGGGCGGCCTCTGGGGCTACGGGACATCCGGGAAGGGCGACGGCAAGGGGAAGACGGGCTACTACGTCACGAAATCGAACTGCGAGAAGGCGATCCAGCTCGTCAAGACGCAGATCGACAAGCTCAACAACGAGTCCTCGGCCGACATGACGCGCCTCCAGTCGCTCGTCGACCGGCGCGACGAGTCCTACTCCACGGCGACGTCGCTCATGCAGAAGATCGCCGACACGACCTCCTCCCTCATCAAGAACCTGTAGGAGGCAACATGAGCGAAATCTACGTCGAGCAGATCGGGACGAGCCGGTATGCGCCGGTGGCCGTGAACGCCTACCAGTACAACGGCCTGGAGGGGCTGAGCTTCGGCCAGCTGATCATGGCGGTGTGCTGCCGGCGGGCCGCGGCCATCGAGAGCCAGAGCGTCCTCAAGATGAACGAACTCACGGCGACGACGGCGTGGCTGGAGGCGCTGTCGTCCGTCGCGCAGCAGATTTTCACGGCGACGGGCCTCGACGAGCCGGCGGACATCGCCGCGAGCGGCTACGTGTGCCGGAAGGCGGCGCGTGCGCCGACGCTGCGGGACTTCCTCGCGAACGAGTGCGGCGTGGACGCCGCCTACCTCGACATCGGCTCGGCGGACGCCCGCACGGCGCTCTTCGGGCAGCTCAAGGCGCCGATGGACAGCGCGAGCCTCCAGTCGCAGCAGCAGACGATCGACCTGCAGTCGCTCGTGAGCCGCCGCGACGTGACCTACAACACCTCCGCTGCGACGGTGAAGGCGATCATGCAGTCCGCCCTCGCGATGGCGGCGGCGATCAGATAAAGGAGACGGGCCATGGCGACATTCGAGATTGCGTCGATCAACCTCTCGATGAAGGACGCGGACGGCAACGCGCTGACCGCCAACGTGTACAAGCTGGAGGGCGTCCAGAACGCCGACGGCTCGCTGCGCGAGATGTCCGTCGGGCAGCTCGTCCTGGCGCTCTGCCTCTTGCGCGCGACGGAGGTCGAGGCGAAGATCGTCGCGAAGATGGAGGCGCTGGCCGCGAACTCGGCCGACCTCGAAAAGCTCACGGCGCTCGACAAGGACCTCGTCGAGTGGCTCGCCGCGAACGAGAACAACCAGAGCGCGATCTGGAACAAGTACGCCGCCTACAAGGACGCGCTTGCGCTCGCGGGCTACCCGGACGCGCGCAGCTACAGCTACGCCCAGGTCGAGACGCTCGTCTCGGACGTCGAGGCGAAGATGGATTCGCTCAACTCCGTCTCCCAGACGACGCTCATCGACATCCAGTCGCTCACCGCGACGCGCGACGACACCTACAACCTCGCCTCGAACGTCCTCAAGTCGCTCCAGACGGTCCTGATCGGCAACGCGAACAACATGTAGGCGGCGGAACGGATGGCGACGAGTCGGCTGATCGGGCTGTGCATGGGATTGGGGGCCGCCGTGGCGCTGGCCGACTCCGTTTCGGTCGCGGCGCTGGACGAGACGGACATGTTTCCGTTCGTGCCCTCCTACCGGACGGTCTGGTACGAACTCGACGTGCGGTGAGCCGCCGCCGGGCGACGCGGGCGCGGTCTGGAACAAGAACGCCGGCGACATGTAACGTTCCGCGGCTTCGGGCGTAGACAGGGAAAAGGACAAGAAGGAAGGGACTGCCTTATGAATGTGGCGCTGAACACGCGGAATGCCTATGAAGCCGACGTGCGGGGGACGGAAGGTCTGCCGCCGATCATCGACGTCAAGACCGGGCAGGAGACGGACCGGAAGGGGTTCACGGTGACGACCTCCAGGACGGGGGCGGTCTCGGGCGTCGCGCGCGCGCTTTCGCCTGGCCAGGACAAGGATCTGGAGGCGCTGCTGGCCGTCCTCGGCCTTGACAGCGAGCACGCGAAGCACGCGACGACGCAGACGGTCTTCAAGGCCATCCAGTCCGCCATCAAGCAGCAGGCGCTCGCCGTCACGACCTGCGTGACGGCGATATCCGACTACGACGTCGCGCGGCTCCAGTCCCTCAAGAAGGCGATGGCGGGCTCGGACGACCCGAACGCGCAGGCGATTGTCGCGAACGTCGAGCGCATGATGGCCCTCAAGGCGGAAATCGAGGATCTCGCGAACACCAAGGGCATGGTCTACGACGGGACGTTCGAGGGCGCGGCCCCGAACCCGAACTTCGCGCTCAACACGCGCGTCCGCGAGATGGGCGACCGCATGGGCGACATCCGCCACTACAGGGCGGCCATGGGCGCAGAGATGATGGACGCGCGCCTTGACGCGCTTGCGCCCGCGATGAAGACGGCGGTGGGCGACTTGCTCGCGGCCTACGACCAGACGTCCGGCTGGGGCGTGCAGGTTCACGTCGCCTACTCGAAGATGTCCAAGACGACGCTTCAGAGCTTCGCGAACGTCATCGCCTCGCGAGACCTGAACGTCCCCGCGCAGATCAGCAGGGACGCGCTCGCGCAGATCGTCAAGGAGATCATGGAAGAGACCGCTCCCGACACGGCGGCCGAACAGCTCGCGGAGAGGCTTGAGGAGAAGATGCAGGAGATCGCCGCGCAGATCAACGACATCGACATTCCCCTGCGGGCCTAGCGCGCCGCATGGCCCGGAGACGGGGCGTCCAAAGGAGCCGGGCAAGGAGCGTTCTCCACGGGCCAGAGGGCGTGGGCGAGGCGGCGGGCCATGGCGCGCGTCGCGACGATGCGGGGCGCTTCGGGCGTGTCGGGGATCCAGAGGGCCTGGGCACGCGGATAATGGCGGGCGAGGAAGCGTGTACCCTCGGCGGGGCCGAGGACGAAGAGCGTCGTCGAGAGGCCGTCCGCGAGAAGGGCGCCGTCCCCGGGCGGCGTGACGACCGTGACGGCGGCGACGCCGCACACGGGCTCGCCTGTGCGCCCGTCGAGGATGTGGGAAAGGCGCACGCCGTCCCGTTCGATGAACCGCTCGTAGTTGCCGCTCGTCGCGACGGACTCGCCGTTCGTGAGCGCGAGGACGCCGACGAGCGGCCCTTCCCTGTCGAAGGGGTTGCGGATGCCCGTGCGCCACGTCCCCTCGCCCACGACGCGCAGGTTGCCGCCGAGGTCGAGGAGGAGGGAGGGCGGGGCGTGGGGGGAACAGGTGCGGACAACCTCCCGGGCCGCGACGTCCACCGCGAACCCCTTGGCGATCGCGCCGAGGTCGAAGGCCGCGTACGCGCCGCCGCCCGAGACGCCGAGCGCGCGCAGGGCCTTGCCGACGCGGGGATTGAAGGCGTTCCCGCTTGCCGTCGCCAGGCGCAGGGCCGCAGCGTAGCAGGGCCGCACCTCGGCCGAGGCGGCGGCCACCCAGTCCGTGCAGCCGGCGGCGGCGAGGCGGCTCAGTTCGGAATCCGGGTTCCAGGCGGAGAGGAGGCCGTCGAGCCGCGCGTAGGCCGCCTGCACGACGGGGCGAAGGCGTTCGCCCGCCGCCGCGTCGCCCCGGACGGTCAGCTGCGCGCGGGTGCCCATCACGGGCCAGCGGAGGGTGTGCGCCTCTTCGCGCGCCGGCGCGCGGAGGCCGAGCGCGACGAGGACGGCGGCCACGCCGAGTGCAAGGATCGCAAGGAGTTTCGTCTTCATGGGACTATTCGTGCCGCAGGGCCTCGATGGGGTCGAGCGAGGCCGCGCGGAGCGCGGGGTAGAGGCCGAAGACGATGCCGATGCCGACGGAGATGCCGAAGGCGAGGACCATCGAAGAGGGCTGGATGACGGTGGGCATGCCCGTGAAAAGGGTGATGAAGAGGGGAATCGCGACGCCGACGACGAGGCCGGCGAGCCCGCCGCCGATCGAGAGGACGCACGTGTTGATGAGGAACTGCACGACGATGCGGCTCTTGCGCGCGCCGATGGCGCGCCGGATGCCGATCTCCTTCGTGCGTTCCGTGACGGAGGCGAGCATGATGTTCATGATGCCGATGCCGCCGACGAGGAGCGAGATGCCCGCGATGGCGCCGAGGACGACGTTGTAGGTGCGCTTCGTCTTCTCGGCCTCCCGCAGGAGGGAGAGGGGCACGTCGATCTTGAAGTCCTGCTTCTTGTGGAAGCGGCGGAGCATGGCCTCGATCGCCTTGGCGCCGGCCTCGACGACGGACGTGTCGCGCATCTTCACGATGATCTGCGACAGCTCCACCTTCTCGCCCTCCATGCCGCCGGAGACGCGGCGGATGTTCGCGACGCCGAAAAGGCGCGCGGCCGTCGTCATCGGGATGTAGGCGTCCGCCTCCGAGTCCGGCGCGCGCACGGTGCCGCCGCTTTCGTTCCTGACGATGCCGACGACCTCGAAGACGCCGCTGCCGAGGCGCACGTGCTGGCCGAGCATCTCCCGCGCGGCGAGGAGCTTGCGCACGCCGAACTCGGTGAGGACGCAGACGTTGGCGTGCGAATCCATGTCGCTTGCGTGGAGGACGCGGCCGGCGAGGACGGGGCGCGGCACGACCGCGAACCAGTCCGGGACCGTCTCGACGACGCGCAGCTCCAGCTGGCGCTCGTTGAAGCGGGCGTTGCGGCGCACCATGCGCGCGGGCACGGTACAGGCGACGCCGGGGACGGTCTCGCGGATGCGCGCCTCGTCGTCGTGGAGGAGGCCGTAGACGGCGAGGCGCGCGGCGGCCTGCGCGGCGGCGCTCGTCCCCTCCTCGGACGTCGGCTTCACGGAGTTGACCATGATGTTCTGGCTCCCGAGGCGCTTGATGGACTCGAGCGCCTGGTGGCTCGCGCCCTCGCCGACGGCGAGCATGGCGATCACCGAGCCGACGCCGAAGACCATGCCGAGCATCGTGAGGAACGAGCGCGTCTTGTGACGCCACACGTCCGTCGCGCCGAGCTTGATGAAGGGCCAGTAGAAGGAAAGGGCTTGCATGGCGGGGTCAGTTCCGGACGGAGAGGAGCTTGCCGTCCTTGACGACGATGTGGGAGCGGGCGTAGGCGTCGATGTCGGGCTCGTGGGTGACGACGATGACCGTCTTGCCCTGTTCGTAGAGTTCCTGGAAGAGCGCCATGATCTGGACGGATGTCTTCGAGTCGAGGTTGCCCGTCGGCTCGTCCGCGAGGAGGACGGCGGGATCGTTCGCGAGGGCGCGCGCGACGGCCACGCGCTGGCGCTGGCCGCCGGAAAGCTCGGCGGGGAGGTGCTGGAGGCGGTGGCCCATCTCGACACGGTCGGCGAGTTCCTTCGCGCGCCGCGTCCGCTCCGCCTGGGGGATGCCGAGGTAGAACATCGGCATCTCGATGTTCTCCAGCACGCTGAGCTGGGGGATGAGGTGGAAGCTCTGGAAGACGAAGCCGAGGTTCTTGAGGCGGTGGTCGGAACGCTCGTTGTCCGCCATGCGCGCGACGTCCACGCCGTTGAGCCAGTAGCTGCCGGATGTGGGGCGATCGAGGCAGCCGAGGATGTTGAGGAGCGTCGACTTGCCGGACCCGGAGGGGCCCATGATCGCCCAGTATTCGCCCCGGTGGATCGCGAACGAGACGCCGTCGAGCGCCTTCACGGTCTCGCCGCCGACGGTGTAGTGGCGGCAGACGTCCTGCAGCTTGACGACTTCCTCTGTGGCGGGTGCGGACATGGCGTTGGCGGGTGTCTAGTTCCGGGCGTCGGCGGGCTTGGCCGCCTTGGGCTCCGCGTCCTTCTGCTCCGCGTCCTTCGACTCCTTGACGGGCGGAGCCATCATGATGACGTCGCCCTTCTCGACGCCCTTGACGAGGTGGATCATGCGGTTGTTGTCGAGGCCGACTTCGACGGGGCGCGCGGTCCACGCCTTGCCGTCCTGCACGTAGACGCAGGGGACGCCGTCGACGCGCGTCACGCACTGCATGGGGCAGTAGAGGACCTTGTCGTAGGCCTCCTTCACAAGCTCGATGTCGCAGCTCATGCCGGGGCGGATGACGACGTCGGAGAAGTCGCATTCAAGCTCGCACTTGTACATCTTGAGGTCGGGGTTGAGCGACGCGCTCTGCCCGTCGGGGAGGATGCCGATCTTCGTGAGCCGGCCGCGGAAGACCTTGTCGGGGAAGGCGTCCACCTTGACGTTCGCCGCCATGCCCGTCTCCAGCTTGCTGAGCGAGGCTTCGGGCACCATCAGCTCCACGATCATGCCCGCGTCGAGGGGGATGTAGATGAGCTCCTGGCGCTGGACGGCCGTCTCGCCGACGGCGAGGGGGCGGATCCAGTAGCGGCGGCGCGCGATCTGCACGGTGGAGGCGTAGAGGATCACGCCGTTCGTGGGGGCGTAGATCTTCGACTTCGAGATCTGGAAGTTGAGCTCGGCGAGGCGGTTCGTCGCGCGGTCGCGCTCGCGCGTGCGCTGCACGATCTCCGTCTCGACCTGGCGGATGAGCGACTTGTTCTGCCACTTCGTGCGCGCGAGCGCGCGCGCCGCCTTGCGGACGCTGCTTTCGTTGGTCGCGCGCTGCTGGATGACCGTGTAGTTCGTGAGGACGTTCATCTTCGTGCGGGCCATCTCCAGCTTGATCTCCTTCTGCCGCAGCGCGAGCTCGTCCGCCTGCAGCTCGGTGCGCGTGAGGAAGCCCTCCTTGGCGAGGCGCTGGGACCATTCGAGCTTCTCGGCCGCGCGCTTCATCTCCTCGTCCGCGATCGCGATGTCGGTCTCGTACTCGCGGGCCTGCTGCGGATAGTCGCCCTTTTCGTACTTTTCGAGGGCCATCTTCGCGAGCGTGAGCGTCACTTCGCGTTCGAGGAGGTTCGCGTCGCAGTCGCCCTTCGTCACCTCCAGCTTCTCCTGCGAGATGATGAGGTTGCCCTCCGTCGTGGCGACGGTGATCTCCTGCTCGTTGCGCTTGTCGACGAGCGCCGCCGCGTCGAATTCGAGGAGGAGGTCGCCGGCCTTGACGTTGACACCCTCCTCCACGACCCAGATGACGGTGTTGTGGCCCTCCAGCTCGCTCTTGAGCGTCACCTTGTCCTTACTCTGGATGGAGCCGGAGGAGGTGATGCCGATCGTGAGCGGCCCCTCGGCGACGGTGAAGGTGGGCGTCGCGGCCGCGTCGGCCTCGTCCCCGCCGGCCGTGAACAGCGCGGCGAGCCCCGCGAGGAGCAGGCCCGCGCCGATCCAGATGAGTTTCTTCTTCTTCCTTGCCATGTCGTTTCCAGGCTGCGTCGTTTGTCTTCCGCTCATCTCCACGTGCCGTCCGGCCGGATCTGGAGAATGCCCATCGCGCTCCTGAGGGAGAGGTCGCTCGTGTACCACTCGATGACGGCGGAGCAGAGGGCGTTCTGGGCGCTGAGGAGGTCGCGCGCGGCGTCGAGGGTGTCGCGCATCGAGCTGCGGCCGGACTGCGTGAAGAGGTCGATGGCGTCCACGCGCATCTTCGCCACCTTGTAGGACTCCACCTTGTTCGCGTAGAGGGCGCGCGCGGCGGCGAGGCTGCGGTAGCCGGCGCGCACCTCGTTCTTGACGGCGTCCTCGCTCTCCTCCAGCGTGCGGCGGCTCTGGTCGTGCAGGATGAGCGCGCGGCGGTAGGCGTTGCGTTCGCGGCGGCGGTCCCAGGGGGCGGTCCACTTGAGGCGGAGGGCGGAGGTGGTGTCGTCGTCGACGTTGCCGCCCGTGTGGGAACGGCGGCGGCCGGCGTAGGCGGCCGAGCCCTCGACCGTCACCTCGCCGCGCAGGTTGTCCGCGGCGACGTTGACGGCGCGCGCGGCGTCTTCGACGTCGCCGCGCGTGACGGCGAGGTCGCGGCGTTCGGCGAGGGCGATGCCGAGGGCGTCGTCCTCGTGCGGATAGTCGCCGAGGGCGTCCGGCTGGTCCTTCGCCTGCGCGGCCATCTGCGCCTGGATGCGGGCGAGCTCGCCGTCGTCGAGGGCGACGGGCGATTCGGGGGCGAGGCCGAGGGTGATCTTGAAGTTGTCGAGGGCGTCCTCGTAGTTCTGCTGCGCGGTGATGATCGTCTGGTGGGCGGCGAGGAGGTCGGTACGGGCCTGGTCGACCTGGATGCGGTCCATGCGGCCGGCCTTGAACATCATCTCGGCGCGGCGCCAGTTGAGGTCGAGACGCTTGGCGTTGTCGTCCGAGTTCCGGCGCGTCTGGGCGTACTGGAGCACGCGGTAGTACGCCTTGGCGACGGAGAGGGCGTACGTCTCGCGGTAGCGCGAGAAGGTGAGGAGGGCGTAGGCGAGGTTGCGCTCGGCCTGGGTGAGGGGTTCGCGCACGATCTCGCGCGCGCTGCCGCGCAGGAGGGGGACGCTTGCGGTGAGGTCGCCGGTCCAGCCGAACGAGTGCCAGTCCTCCCGGATCATCTTCGTGACGTCCACGGCCATGTTCCCCGCGAGCGTGGCGCCGTTCTCGAATTTGCGGCGCACCCCGGCGCCGCCCTGGCCGCCCTCCTTGTCGATTTCGGGCGAGCCCGTGAGCGCGCCGAGCAGGAAGCCGCTGAACGTGTTGTCGAAGGCGTAGCGCGCGTCGTCGAGCGCGAGGGCCTTCTGGTAGACGGCCTCCTTCAGCGTCTGGTACCTGCGGTTGTTGCGCGCGCCGAGGCGCAGGGCGCTTTCGAGCGAGAGGCGCAGCGTGCCGTTCGAGGGCGCGAGGGGCGCGACGCCCGCGATGCGCGGGAAGACGGCGTTCGTCGTCCCCTGGCGCAGGGCCTCCAGGGCGATGCGCAGGGTGAGGACGTCGCCGGGCCGCGCGATGTCGAAGGCGTTCGTGAGGCCCGTCTGCGCGCGCCAGATCTCCGTCGCGGCCGCCGTCGCCATCTCGTCCGCCTCCCGCACGGCCTTTTCGGGCGTCATGCAGCCGCCAAGCCACACGCATGCCGCAAGGGCCCCTGCGGCGAGAGGGGCGAGACTGGACGGACGGGGCGCAAGCATGGACATCATTCTACAAGAAAACGGCCCCGCGCGCAAGGGAGCGAAAAAACGAAGAAACGCTACGCGGAGGGCGGCGAAATGTGATAACATATCCGGCGTTTCGTTCCGCATGTGCGGAGAAAAGGAGTAAAAGAGATGGACATCAACTTCGGCGGCGTCGTCGAGAAGATCGTGACGCGCAAGGAATTCCCCCTCAAGAAGGCCCAGAAGGTCCTCAAGGGCAAGACGGTCGCGGTGCTCGGCTACGGCATCCAGGGGCCGGCCCAGGCGCTCAACATGCGCGACAACGGCATCAACGTGATCGTCGGCCAGCGCAAGAGCAAGGGTGCGAACAGCTCCTGGGGCCGCGCGCTCAAGGACGGCTGGGTGCCCGGCAAGACGCTCTTCTCCATCGAGGAGGCCGCCGAGAAGGGCGACATCATCATGATGCTCACCTCCGATGGTTCCGTCGGCGAGGTCTGGAAGAAGATCGAGAAGTACGTGACGCCGGGCAAGGCGCTCTACTTCTCGCACGGCTTCGCGTACGTCTACAACAAGCTCACGGGCGTGAAGCCGGGCCCGGACGTGGACGTCATCATGGTCGCGCCGAAGGGCTCGGGCACGAACGTGCGCCGCAACTTCCTGAACGGCGCGGGCATCAACTCGTCCTACGCCGTGGCGCAGAACGCGACGGGCAAGGCGGGCGACCTCACGCTCGCGATCGGCATCGCGGTCGGCTCGGGCTACCTCTTCCCGACGACGTTCGAGAAGGAGGTGACGAGCGACCTCGTGGGCGAGCGCGGCATCCTCATGGGCGCCCTGTGCGGCGTGATGGAGGCGCAGTACTACACGCTGCGCGCGAACGGCCACTCGCCGAGCGAGGCGTTCAACGAGACGTGCGAGGAACTCACGCAGTCGCTCGCGCGCCTCGTGGACGAGAACGGCATGGACTGGATGTACTCCAACTGCTCGCAGACGGCGCAGCACGGCGCGCTCAAGTGGCGCCCGCTCTTCCGCAAGGCGACGGAGCCCGTCTTCAAGAAGCTCTACAAGTCGACGAAGACGATGCAGGAGGCCAAGGAGGTCATCCGCGACACGGGTCGGCCGGACTACAAGGCGTTCATGGCCGCGAAGCTGCAGGACATGCACGACAGCGAGATGTGGAAGGCCGGCGAGGCTGTCCGCTCGCTCCGCCCGCACGAGGGCAAGAAGGCCGGCGCCGACAAGGCCGCGGGCATCAAGGGCCGCAAGATCACGAAGTAGCCCGTTGCGGTCGAGCCGCATCCCCCAAGCGTCCCCGTCCCGCCGTTCGGAACGGGGACGCTTTGTCGAATCGGGCACCGGGGCAGGCGTTTCCTGCGCGCGGAGACGGGCGGCGCGGGATATGGTAGACTATGCGGCGCGTTTTCCGGGTGCCGTCCGCGCGTGCGGGCGGCTGAGAAGAAACCGGTCAACCTGATCGGGGTCATGCCCGCGTAGGAAAGGAATGCGATGAAGGATCTGGTGATTGGCGGACGGAAGTTTTCGAGCCGCTTTTTCCTGGGAACGGGGAAGTTCGCCTCGGGCGAACTCCTGAAGGAGGCGCTTGCGGCGAGCGGCACGGAGCTCGTCACGACGGCGCTCACGCGCGTCCACGAGGGCGACGCCGCGCACGACGACATCCTGAAGGTGATCGACCGCGCGAAGGTCGAGGTGATGCTCAACACGTCCGGCGCGCGTACCGCCGCCGAGGCCGTGCGCATCGCGAAGCTCGGCCAGGCCGCCGGGTACAACTGGATCAAGATCGAGGTCCACCCCGACGCCCGCTATTTGCTGCCCGATCCCGTCGAGACGCTCGCGGCCGTCGAGGCGTGCGCGAAGCTCGGCATGGTCGTGCTGCCCTACATCAACGCCGATCCCGTCCTCGCGCGCCGCTGCGAGGAGGCGGGGGCGGCGGCGGTGATGCCGCTTGGGTCGCCCATCGGCTCGAATCGCGGCATCCGCACGCGCGACATGATCGAGATCATCGTCGAGCAGAGCCACGTGCCCGTCGTCGTGGACGCGGGCATCGGCCTCCCCTCGCACGCGGCGGAGGCGATCGAACTCGGCGCGGACGCGGTGCTGGCCAACACGGCCGTCGCGGCGGCGGACGACCCCGTCGCGATGGCGCGCGCGTTCGGCCTCGCCGTCCAGGCCGCCGAGCTTGCGCTCCGGGCCGGTCCGCCGTCCGCCCGCGCGACGGCTTCGGCGACGTCGCCGATGGACATCTTCAAGTAAGACCCTCTTCCGTTTCCCCATGTTCCCCCTTCTGAAGTATTCCGAAGACGAGGTCAACGCCTACTACGCGAAGGTGACGCCCGCGATGGTGCAGGCGTCGCTCGCGAAGGACCGGCACGACTGGTTTGACCTCCTGAACCTCCTCTCCCCCGCCGCCTATCCGTTCATGGATGCGATGCGGAAGAAGGCGCGTCTCGCCCGCATCAAGTACTACGGCAAGACGGTGAGCGTCTACGCGCCGCTCTACATCGGCAACACGTGCATCAACTCCTGCCGCTACTGCGACTTCCGCGTCCAGCACAAGGGCACCGTGCGCCGCAACCTGACGCTCGACGAGATCCGCCGGGAGGCCGAGGCGATCCGCGCGACGGGCATCGACAGCCTGCTCGTCGTCGCGGGCGAGGATCCGCGCGTCAACACGGTGGAGCGCTTCTGCGAGGTGGGGCGGCTTCTCAAGAAGATGTTCTCGAACCTCTCCCTCGAAGTCGCGCCGCAGAGCGAGGCGGGCTACCGGGCGATGTTCGAGGCGGGCTACGAATCGCTCACCTGCTTCCAGGAGACGTACGATCCCGAGCGGTACCGCTATTTCCATCCCGCCGGACCGAAGGCCAGCTACGAATGGCGGCTCTGGACGCAGCTGCGCGCCGGCCGGGCGGGTTTCCGCACGCTCGGCTGCGCGTTCCTGCTCGGTCTCTCGCCGTGGCGCCCCGAGGCGGCTTCGCTCGGCGCGCACGCCTTCTACCTGATGAAGGAGTGCTATGAATCGAAGGTGCAGTTCGCCTTTCCGCGCTTCTGCCGCGTGGAAGGGGGCTTCGTGCCGCCGTGCGAGGTGTCGGAGCAGGATGTCGACGTGATGATGCTCGCCTTCCGCATCGTCTTTCCGCAGTGCTGCATGACGGTTTCGACGCGCGAGGCGCCGGCGTTCCGCGACTACATCGTGCAGGTGGCGGCGGACAACATGAGCGCCGGTTCGCGCGTGACGCCCGGCGGCTACGCCGTCCTCGAACAGGAGCACAAGGCGGATGTCGCGCAGTTCACGCTCACCGACCGGCGCCGTCCGCAGGAGGTCTACGACGCCATCCGGGCGAACGGACAGGAAGTCGTCTTCAAGAACTGGGACAACCGCATCTAGCGATTCATGGACGCCGCCCTCGAACAGATTCTCGCCCGCGCCCAGGCGCGTCCGCGTAACCTCTCCGTGGACGACCTGACGCGCCTTGTCTCGCTGGAGGATCCCGCCGAACGGCGTGCCGTCTATGCGGCCGCCTACGCGCAGAAGTGCCGCGTCGCGGGGACGTGCGTCTCGATGCGCGGCCTCGTCGAGATCGGCAATGTCTGCGCAAAGGACTGTCTCTACTGCGGCATCCGCCGTTCGAATGCGACCCTCGACCGCTATCGCCTCTCCGTCGCGGACATCCTGCGCATGGCCGAAGTCGATGCGCGGGCGGGCTACGCCTCCCTCGTCCTCCAGGGCGGCGAGATCGAGGGCGAGGCGAACACGGCCTTCATCGAGGACTGCCTGCGCGCCATCGCGCACCTCAACCTCGGTGTGACGCTTTCGCTTGGCGAGCAGGAGGAAGACGTCTACCGGCGCTGGCGCGCGGCGGGCGCGGCGCGCTATCTGCTGCGCATCGAAACGTCGTCGCCGGAACTCTATGCGCGCCTCCATCCGGCGGACCACAGCTGGACGCGCCGCGTCCAGTGCCTTGCGGCCCTGCGCCGCTGCGGCTACCAGGTCGGGACGGGCGTCATGTGCGCGCTGCCCGGCCAGACGATGGCGGACCTTGCGCGCGACATCGTCTTCTTCGGCGACATGGACGTGGACATGATCGGCATGGGCCCGTACATCCCCCACCCCGAGACGCCCCTCGCCGCCGAACCCCAGCCCTGGGACGACGCAGGCCGTCTGCGCCTCGGCCTCAACATGATCGCCGCGACGCGCCTCTACCTGCACGACGTCAACATCGCCGCCACGACCGCCCTCCAGGCCCTCGCCCCCGACGGCCGCGAGCAGGGAATCCTCGCCGGCGCGAACGTCATGATGCCGAACGTGACGGATACCGCCTACCGCCGCCGCTATCAGCTCTACGCGGGCAAGCCCTGCCTCGACGAGAACGCGCAGCAGTGCCGGGACTGCCTCGAACGCCGTCTCGCGGCGATCGGCGAGCGCGTCAACTACGGCGCGCGCGGCGACAGCGCGCACTTCGCGGCACGCACGCGGGCACCGCAGAGGGGCACCCCAGGGGCGGTCGCTCCGCTTTCTACATGACGACGGCGGGCAGGCCGTGGCGCCGGAAGGGCGCGAGGTCCGTGTCGAGGGGGCGCGTGACGTCGAAGCCCGGCGTGTAGGCGCGCCCCGTGAAGGGGTACTTCGCCGCCGCCGTGAGGTGGTAGGGGAGAAGTTCGACGCGGACGAGGCCCGAAGGCCCCTCCAGCAGGCGCGCGAAGCCCTCCTTCGCCTCCGGCGCGTCGTTGACGCCGGGGATGAGCGGGATGCGGGCGATGAACGGGCGGCCCGATGCCTTCAGCCAGCGGAGGTTCGCGTGGATGGGGGTGGGGTCGACGCCCGTCCAGCGGCGGTGGGCGGCGGGATCGGGGTGCTTCAGGTCCTGGAAGACGAGGTCGAGGCGCGCGACGACGCGCCGGTAGGCATCGGGCGCGGCGTAGCCGCTCGTTTCGATGGCGAGGTACAGGCCGCCGAGAAGGGGAATGAGCGCGTCGAGAAAGCCGGCCTGGAGAAGGGGTTCGCCGCCCGAGAAGGTGATGCCGCCCTGCGAGGCGCGCAGGACGTCGGCGTTGGCCAGCAGCTCGTCCGCGAGCGCGCGGGCTGTCACGCGCCGGCCGCAGAGGACGCGCGCGCCCTGCGGGCAGGCGCCGCCGCGCGCGCAGGAGCCGCAGTGGACGCACTTCTGCTCCTTGAAGAGGACTTCCGGCTCGGGCGAAAGCCCCTCGGGGTTGTGGCACCACGTGCAGCGGAGGGGACAGCCCTTGAAGAAGACGGTCGTGCGGATGCCCGGGCCGTCGTGAAGACAGAACTCGCGCACCTCGAAGACAATGGCCGTCCTTTCCGCGTCCTGCATGGCGCGCAGTATAGCACAAACGGTGGGAATGTGGTAAACTGGGGCGAACGAAAAGGAGATGCCACGATGATTGAGAAAATCGTTTTGACAGGGGCCGTCCTCGGCGCCGCGCTCTTGGGCGCGCCGTCCGCCTTCGCCCAGACGCAGGTTCCGCCGCCGCCCCCGCCGGGGATGCGTCTTCCGCCGAATCATGTCTGGTGTCCGCGCTGCGGCGGCTGCGGGCGCGTGCCGAGTGGCTTTCTCGGCTGGAAGGACAAGCGCTGCCCCGAGTGCAAGGGCGTGGGCGTCGTCGTGCCGCGCTGGTCGCGCCACGCCGTGCCGCCTCCGCCTCCGCCGAGGCCGATGCACCACCACGCCGCGCCGCCGCCGAGGCCGGGGTACCACCATGCCGCCCCGCCGCCGTCGAGGCCGGGGCACCACCATGCC